>CAIQIR010000067.1 GCA_903871875.1 uncultured Schlesneria sp. | reverse complement strand
ACGTGAGCGTGGTTTCATGTCAGAAATCGCAAGGTTTTGGAGGGATCGACATCAATACCCTGCGAATCCTAACAACTGTTCTTCCGCTGACTACCCGAAAACTCAGGGATCAAAGCCCTTTTTCTTGGACGACTAAATAGCAGCCATCGATCAGTTCACGTCGGTCGTCCGATTTTTCCGTCAGCACCCGCTGGGCCTTCACCAGTTCTTCTTCTTTGCCTTCGGTGCGGGCAAATTGAACCAACCAGCCGAGACAGGCGATGCGTGCGGTGCCGAAATCGTTGGGAACCCACAGCTGCTGTTGTTGTTGAACCCCACGCATATTTTGAGCGTCCAGACCGACCGTGATTCGAATTGGTCCGAAGGCCTGGACGCGTTGGATCGTGCTATTGGGCTCCTGATATGAGGCGGTCGTTTTCTTGTGCGCCTGGGCCTTCTTCATTTGGCTGAGGGCCGACAGCGACTTTTCGTCGTCGTCTCGCTTCATGGCGAGTATCGCCTCGAAACGCGTCTTGGCCTCGGCCACTTTGTCCTTCGATTTTGCCAGCGCATACCCTTCGCGATAGATCAGCTCCCAATTCTTGGGCTGATCGCGAGTCAGTTTCTGGGTAATGGCGAGGGCCTGGTCGTAGTTTCCCTGATTGAGCAGAGCATCGAGCGACTTGAGAACCGTTTCGGGGTCTTTCTCCTCCACCGTGACGCGGCTGATCAGGTCCATCGCCTCGTCGGTCTCGCCGGCTTTCAGCAGCAGTTGAGCCAGCAGGATCGTGGCTTCTTTGCCGGGTGCCGATTTGAGCAACTGCTGCTGGAATCTCACCGCGGCTTCGACGTCGCCATCCGCGTCGCACAGCTTGACCAGTTGCGTCAGCAACTGGGTATCGCGGGTATCGTCGGTGAGCAGCTTTTCCAGTTCTTGTCGGGCGTTGCCGTCATCGCCGGCTGACTGATAGGCCTGTGCCAGGCAGATCGTCATTTCGCGCAGCTGGTTTGGTTCGCGGCGCTGGCGGTCCAGGCGTTCCAACAGACGGTCGAGTTGATTCGTCTGCAGATAGAGTTCCGTCAACCGAGGCACAATCCCCAGCCGATCATCCAGACTGTTCGCTTTGTCGAAGGCTCGCCAATAGAGTTCGATCGCTTCGCTGGTCCGGAATTGGCCGCTGAGTGCCGCGGCGAGCGACAGCAGGCCTTTGGGGTCCGAAGGATTGACGCGGACCGATCGCCGCAGCGCGCCCAGCCCTTCTTCCGTTGCGCCCAATTGAAAGCAAAGTTGACTGAAGAATTCATACGATTCGGGGTTGCCGGGGGCGGCGGCGATCAGGTCTCGACCCGCTTGCAGGGCTTTGTCCAGTCGTCCCAGTTTTTGTTCGAGTCCGGCCACCTTTTTGAGATATTCCGTCCGGTAGCGTCGATCGATGGCCGCCAGTTTCGTATTTGTTTCCACCGCCGCCGACAGATTGTTTTCGGCTTCATAGATCCGTGCGGACGCCATCAACGTTGGCACGGATTGCGGGGCCAGCGTGCTGGCGGTCGCCGCCGCCCGGGCCGCTTCCTTCAATTGCCGCTCGGCCTCATAAGCCCGTGCCAGCCAGAACCAGTGTTCCGGATCCTTGTTGTCGGCATCCTTGGCCAGTTCGGCGATGCGGTCCTTCAGTTTGTCGTCGGCCTGCAGTTCGCGCAGTTCGCGCGTCAGCCAGGCTTCCCGTTCTTCGTCATTGGCGGCCATCTTTTTGACGATGTCCAATTGCTGCAATGCTTCGGCATGTTTGTCGGCCTGTGCCAGCAAATCGGCTTGCTTGACCTGCAGCGCAAAGTTCTTGGGATCGAGCTTGCAGGCTTCGGCATTGGTGTCCACCGCTTCGGCCAGATAACCAAAACTCGCCAGAACTTCGGCCAGACGGGCGACATTCGGCGCGGTCTTGAGCGGGCCTTCGGCAATCGCTCGCCAGGTGACCAATGCCTCGTCTTTGCGTTTGAGCGAATGATAATACTCACCGAGATATTCTCGGTATTGTGCCTGATCCGGGGCGAGCGACACGGCCGTTTTGTACAGCTCTAATGCCGCGTCGGTCATTTCCGCATGGCGGAATAGCTCGCCAACTTGCGAGGCGACCAGGGCATCCTTGGGCTTGGCGGCCGTCCAGCGCCGCCAGACTGCGGCGGCGGCCTCTTTTCGCGCCGCCTCGTCCTGCGTGGTGTCTTTCAGCAGCAGTCGACCCCAGTCGCGCAGCGTATCGGGATTGTTGGGTTCGTACTTGTCCAGCTGTTCGTATTGTTTGATCGCCTCGGCATATTTCTGTTCGTAGATCAATTGACTGATCAGGGCGCTACGCAGTTCTTTCTTGGTCGGGGCGACCTTGAGTCCGTTTTCCAGCCAGGTTTGCGCTTCCGGACCGCGGCCAATTCCGGCCAGCAATCGCGACAACCGCGAAATGGCGTCGAGATCTTTCGGATATTTTTTGGCCCAGGTTTCGTAATAGGTGATTAAACCGGATTGATCATCGGTCCGCAGGTAGACGGCTTCGATCTTGCGACGCACTTCGCGATACAACCAGTTTTCGGGCAGCAGTTGTCCCAGCAGCTTTTCGAAATCCTGAATCGCGTCGTCTGACTTGCCCAGCCGGACTTTGATTTCCGCCGCCTCCATCTGGAACAGCGACTGGCGATATTTGTCTTTGGTCGTCTTCGCCAGGGCCTCGTACCGAGGCAATGCCGCGGCGAATTCGTTCTCTTCCAGCAGCGTGGTCGCGATCTGTTCCTGAACGCGGGCGTCGTTGGGGAACTGTTTTTCCAGGCGGTTCCAAACATCCAGCGCCTTATCGGTTTTTTGGGCGCGCTGATAGACGCGACCCAGGGCTTGATAGACGTCCAGCAAATCGGCCTGAGCCGGTTTCCGCTGGATCGCCCGTTCCAAAGCCTCGGCCGCTTTTTCCGGCTGGCCGATCAGCACCAGCGATTGGCCCAGATAATACGACGCCAGATAGTTGTCGCGGGACAGTTTTTCGGCCTGCTCAAACGCTGTCACGGCCAAGGCATCCTGACCGCGCAGCGCTTCGAGCAATCCGACGATCATCCAGGCCGTGCTGGCCGCCGCCCCTTCCGAGGTCGTGGTTTTTTCCCGGTAGCTTTTAATCAGTCCTTCCAGCGAGCCTCGCTCGACGTGAAAGCCGTAGACTTTATCCAGCGCCGTTCCGCGGCGGGGATTTTTCTCGAGCACGACGACGAACCGGTCGGCAATCGATTTTTCTTTGGCTTCTTCGGGATCGGCGTCCTGGGCCACCAGGGGACTAACGGCGATCAATACCAGCCAGCAACAGACAACGCCGAAACCGGGCCAAAGCGTGGTCCAAACGGTCCCGAGAGAAACGCGATTCGCCTTTTTGGTGAGTGCGATCTGCAGATCGTTTGCGGAGGCAAGCTGCCCGTTGATGCGGATCGACGGGCCGTGACTGGACTGCCAATTCATCTTACAAACCTCCTGAGTCGGGGCCTTGTCGGTCCCTGAGATCCATCTGTCTCAAGGCATTTTTGGAGGCAGATCGGCGAGCCGCGGTGCTGCATCCAAAAACGGTCGAGAAAATCATATTAGGCATTTTGTCTTGCTCGGCTTGCGTTGGGAAGCCATCAGCGGCAGAATTCTCACGGAGAACGTTTAAGACGGCTTATCTGTATCTGTTGATCTGGAAGCAGCGAATCGGCGACCAGCACGAGTTCGAAACGTTTTAAAAGACGGATCGATTGTGAACGAAGTGTCTTTTCTTATTTCCATTGGAGCATGACCGAATGCCGACGACTGTTGAGACGCAAGAACAGTGTGATCAGTTCCGTTCCGATTTTCAAAAACTGCGCGACGAAATCGGCAAGGTGATCGTTGGCAACGACGAAATCGTGCAAGGAACATTGACCTGTTTGATCGGTGGCGGTCATGTGTTGCTCGAAGGCGTGCCGGGCTTGGGAAAGACCATGCTGGTGCGCACACTGGCCGAGGCGCTGCATCTGAAATTCAGTCGCGTTCAATTTACTCCCGACTTGATGCCGGCCGACTTGCTGGGAACCAACGTCGTGCTGGAAACGCCTGAAAAACAAAAGAAATTCGAGTTCCAGCAGGGGCCGATTTTCACGAATGTGCTGCTGGCCGACGAGATCAACCGCGCCACGCCCAAAACGCAATCGGCTTTGCTGGAGGCCATGCAAGAGCACACCGTGACCATTGCGGGTCACACGTACAAACTGCCAGAACCGTTCTTCGTGCTGGCGACCCAGAATCCGCTGGAAATGGAAGGTACCTACCCGCTTCCCGAAGCGCAGCTGGATCGTTTTTTCAGCAAGTTGATCGTGCGGTTTCCCACTCTTCAGCAGCTAGAAATGATTCTGGATCGGACCACGGAAGATAAGTCGCCGGTGGCCACACCGGTGCTGGCGGGTGAACGCATTTTGGCCATGAGTCGTCTGGCCAGGCAGATTCCGGTGGCCGACGACGTGCGTCGTTACGGAATTTCGCTGGTCCTGGCTACGCATCCTGACAATGCCACCGCGCCCGATGTGACCAAACGGTTTGTCCGTTACGGCAGCAGCCCTCGTGGAGCCCAATCGCTGATTTTGGCCGCGAAAATTCTCGCCATTCTGGACGGCCGCTACCACGTGGCGCGCGACGACATCAAAGCGGTGGCTCTCAGCGTGCTGCGTCACCGGATTATCCTGAACTTCGAAGGACAGGCCGAAGGGATTCAAACGGACGCGGTCGTCGAAGGAATCCTGAAGTCCGTGCAAAACTGACGGATTGCCGCGGGGCTTCGTTCAGGATGCCTCGGCACAGGTCTTCGCTGCGGCGGGCGCCGGGACCCCAGGCCGGGTGCGCTTGCGGAGGGAACGGCCGCACGTGACGGGGATGTTGACCAGTCGCCGGACGATTTGGTGAAAAAACGTTGGCCAACATGGCCAAGTTGGCAAACATCCCTGTTTTGTAGCGTTTGAGCCATTTTTGCGGTTGGCCAAGTTGGCCAAGTTCCCTGATTTGTTGAGTCTGGCCCTGCGGCTGGGGCGCAACACGTCCTGCGCCCCAGCCGCAGGTTGCGACTGAGCGCGCCGCCGCATCGGCCGGTGTCCCCTCTTGGCGATGGAACCCGACCTGGCCGGCGAGCTTGTTTCGCGTGCGGCCTGCCAGCGTTGTCGCGGCGAGGCCACACGCCCGCAGGAATCGCTGCAGAGACTGCAGCCGGCGGAATAGAAACCAACCGCAGGCCGCCAGGATCGCCGCCGGCCCCACCACGGGATGAACACGAGTGGCTTTTGTTTCGTGACATGTGGGCGCGGTGGTCGGCTTGATGCGTGTCGTCTCGATGGGGTTGGGCGACATGACTGCTTCATGCGGTCGATTGCTGTGCGGATGGTTCATTTGTCTCTTCTCCTTGGAATTTTTAAATACTGCATTTGTCATTATTGTAGTTGTTCGACATTGTGTGTCAATGCTGTTTTTCATAATTCTGTCGCATTTTGTGGAATTGTTGTGAGGGGGAGTCGGTGGGAGAAGAGCACGGCATGAGCCAGGGCGATCAAGCCGTGGCAGCTCGGAAGTCGTACCCGGGCACCTGGCTGACGTTGGACTCTTGTTCCTGAGCTCGGTCTTGGATTCGTTCGAGAATGCGTGGATCTTCGCCCTTCCGAATCGTCGACAACTGCTGGTGGGATCGTTTGGGTTCATAAACCCAGGGTCTGTCCCTTAAGATGTCGGGGGTGAGATTGCCAATTGGCGACAGGAGCGTGCGATGGAGATGTTCGTAATTGACCTTCAGATCGGAAAGACGGCCGTCATGGTTCTGGCGGTCTTACTGGGCTGGCTGATCTGGATTCCCGTGGGGGCTTACGTCGCACGACAGAAGCGAAGAAGTATGATGGAAGGAACTCTACTCGGGTGCCTGGGCCCGGTGGGGGCGTTGATCGCGGCGTTGTTGCCGACCCAGCCGCCGCAGGATCTTTGAGCCCTCTTTTGACACCAACGAATCGCCTTTAAGGAAAGAATCCGACGATGTTCCTATTCGATGCTCATCTCGATCTGGCGTGGAACGCTCTCGAGTGGAACCGCGACTTGATGTTACCCGCGGCCAAGATTCGCGAGTTCGAACAGCATTTTGATCAGATTATTCCGGGACCCTGCACGGTGTCATGGGACGAGTTACGTCGTGGCCGGGTGGGGCTGATGATCGTGACGCTGCTGCCGCGATTTCACCGTAAGGACAAACCACTGACATTTCCGCAGTCGCGAGAAACCGCCTATGCGATGTCGCATGGTCAATTGGCCTATTATCGGGCGATGGTCGCCCGCGGTGTGCTGCGTGAAATTCCCGACAAGGCGGCGCTCGACAAGCATGTGGCGGAATGGCGAGCGATTCCGGCCGGTGCTCCCGCAGTCGGCCAGCCGCCACTGGGTTTCATCCTGAGTATGGAAGGCAGCCCGCCGATTCTATATCCCGAACAGATTGCCGACTGGTTTGCCGCCGGTTTGCGTCTGCTGGGACCGGCTCACTATGGTCCCAGTCCCTATTGCTTCGGAACAGGAAGTGAAGGGGGATTTAACGAAGATGGTCGGCGTCTGCTGCGGGAAATGGACAAGGTCGGCATGCTGCTGGATGTCACGCATCTGGCTGATCAATCGTTCTGGGATGCGATGGAGATTTATCAGGGGCCGTGTATCGCCAGTCATCACAACTGTCGCGCGCTTGTTCCCGGTGATCGACAACTGGATGACAAGCAGATTCTCGAGTTGATTCGGCGTGGTTCGGTGATCGGCGCGGCTTTCGACAACTGGATGATTCGGCCGGGCTGGAAGATTGGTGTTTCCGATCCCGCGACGGTAACGCTGAACGACATCATCAACCACATGGATCATATCTGTCAGTTGGCAGGCAACGCTCATCATTGCGGACTGGGTACGGATCTGGACGGAGGCTTCGGAAAAGAGCAGTCTCCTTCGGACCTGGACACGATCGCCGATTTGGGCCGCGTGGGCGAGCTGTTGTCGAAGCGTGGTTACTCGGCGGACGACATCGAGCGGATTTTGTGGCGTAATTTTGTGGAGTTTTTCCAACGCGCCTGGTCCTGACCGGTTGTCAGTCCGGCGGTTGTCCCGGCGACGCGCGGTCGTGCGATCCTGTGTTGCTCTCGAGTGAAACTCAATCCGTTGCTTGCCCCGCGGGTCAGGTCACGGCATGATCTGGCATTCATTTTTGCCGGATTCCCGACAACGTTTGAAGGATGTGCTGATGCAGCGGTCTGTGTTTTTGAAGCTCAGTGCCATGATGTTCCTCCAATATTTCATCTGGGGGGCGTGGTTTCCGCCCAGTTTCGGATTTTTTGGGCTGGGGGCACTGGGGTTTGATGAATGGCAATGTTTCGGCCTGAACATCGCCTTCCCCGTCTCGGCGATCATTGCGATGTTTTTCGGCAATCAATTCGTTGACCGCAATTTCTCGGCCGAGAAATTCCTCGCCTTCAGCCATTTCGTCGGTGGTTTAGCCCTGTTGGGCTTTGGTGCTTTGGCATGGAAGTCGTTTTCGACGGAAACTCCCTCGCCTGGAAACTACTGGTTGTTCTTCATCTGCATGGCGGTCCATTGCTTCTTCTATGTGCCGACGATTTCGGTGACGAACTCGATCGCCTTTTCCGCCATGGCCGATCCGCAGAAAGACTTCGGACCGGTTCGGCTGTGGGGCACGATCGGCTGGATCGCCGCCAGCTGGCCGTTCATTTTCATTCTGGCCGATTGGGCCAAGATTCCGAAATTTGGCGCGGTCGGATTCGTGGAATGGCTGGGCGCCGCATTGGGCACACCGCTGGCCGGAGCGGCTCTCAATCAAGGGAAAAGCTGGGCCTTTCTGACCGCGGGGGTGGCCTCGTTGCTGCTGGCCGCGTTCAGTCTGACGCTGCCGCATACACCTCCCAAGCCGATGTCCGACGAAAAGCATTCGCTGGCCTGGTTGGAAGCGATGCGGTTGTTGAAGCATCCCTTCCTGTTCGTACTGTTTGTCGTGACGTTTATCGACGCCACGGTGCATGACGGCTTCTTCTACTTCGCCTTCACCTATCTGGGAAAAGTCGGTGTCCCATCGAACTGGATTCAGCCGGCGATGAGTGTCGGTCAGATTGCGGAAATCGGCACCATGGCCTTCCTGGGATATGTGCTGAAGAATCTGGGATGGCGATACACGATGATCCTGGGGATTCTGGGGCATACGGTGCGGTTCAGCGTGTTCGCTTTCGTGCCCGATCCGTACTGCGCCGTCGCCGTGAACATTTTGCACGGGATCTGTTACGCCTTCTTCTTCGCGACGCTTTATATTCTGGTCGACGACGTCTTCCCCAAAGACGCGCGAACCAGTGCCCAGGGGCTGTTCAACTTCCTGATCCTGGGGATGGGCCCCATCACGTCGCGTTTCCTGTGGCCCGCATTGGAAAAGGTGTATACGTCGCCGGATAAGACGGTCGACTATCGGAATCTGCTGCTGTATCCGGCCGGGGCGGGCTTCTTCGCCGCCGTACTGTTGCTGCTGTTCTTCCACCCGCCGAAGAGCAAGATTCCAGAGAGCGCCGCCTAGCAACGTTGCGAGCAGAATAGGGAATACCGCGATGCCCTGCTTGACTGCTTTGAGTCAAGCAGGGCTCTTCGCTTTGGCGCGGATGAGCGGTTCGATCTTGAGTGGCAAGAAGACTGTTTCACCGAGGAAGGCGAAGCCGCGCCACAATTTCCAAAGACCGGAGCATTGGAATGCCACTGCTTGACGGCATCGAGTCAAGCAGTGCTCTGGGGTTTGAAGTTGTTTGGGCTTGAGAGAGAAGAGTACTGCGTCGCAGAAGACTGCGATGCAGTGGCACGGTCATGCCGGTGTTCTTGGGTTATGAGTGTTTGGTGTCGAGACAAAAAAACACTGCTTCGTCGATTTCGGCGAAGCAGTGTCACAATCTCAAAACATGTCGACGGCCAAAACTCAGTCGTTGCGAGACGACATGGCGATCAAGGACAGCAGTCGCACCATTTCGATGTACAGCCAAACCAGCGTGACCATCAGGCCGAACGCCGTGTACCACTCGAAGTATTTCGGAGCCCCTTGTTCGGCGGCCTGTTGAATCGTGGAGAAGTCGATGATCAGATTCAGCGACGCCACAATTACGATGGCGACACTGATGCCGATGCCCAGCAGCGTCGGCCGATACAGCATGGGCAGATGAATCCCGAACATGCCCAGAACCATGGCCCCGACGTACATCAACGCAATTCCGCCGGTGGCAGCGGCCACACCCAGTACGAACCCTCGCGTGGCTCGAATCAGGCCGGTCTTGTAGGCAAACAGCATCGCGGCCATCGTTCCCAGCGTCGCGAGTGCGGCTTGCGGGATGATGCCGTGATACATTCGTTCGAAGCCGCCGGAAAACGCACCCAGCATCAGGCCTTCCGCCAGGGCATACAGCGGAGCGGTGATTGGTGCCCAATTGGGTTTGAAGCTGGTGGCCAGCCCGAACGCCAGGCTGCCAATCAGTCCGAGCATCATCCATGGCGCGGCGGCCGCTTGATTACCGCCGTGGGTCATGGCAAACGTCATCGAACCGGTGCCCACGCAAAGCCCCAGCAGGATCAGGGTTTTCGTCGTCGCACCCTGAATGGTCATGCTTTGGCTGGCAGGAAAAAATTCGCCCCGAAACGTGTCCAACGAATTGGCGCTCAGGACTGGATTGCTCGATCTCATGGATAGACTCCCCTGATTCATTTCAAAACTCGGCCGACCGGGTCGGACGCCTGTTAAATGATAACCTGCTCAAGAATTTTGGCAGTCGTTTTGTCTGATCACATCATTCTGCAAAAAATGGACCAAATTTGAACAACACAAAAGTATACGCTGATTTCGGCGGGTGAGCGAGATGCTTTCTCGATTCACGGGGTTTGGGTACGAACTTTTTCCTTCCGAATACGAAGTCTGTCGGGGTGCTAAAGGCTGTTTTCGGCTTTGCCAGCAGGCAAATGCAGGAAAAGACAGGTTGAGAATTTCGACCGTGCCGCTGCCAACCGCGAACCTGGACTGTCAGTCTGGCCCCTTGGCCGACACTGTCCCCGATCTTCCAACGCAGGTCTCCGCCGAACGGTTCATGGCAAATCACCTGTTTCTGGCGATTTTAGGAGGTTCCGGTTGGTCCCCGAAGTCGTTAGTCTGTAGTCAGACCGGCCGAGGGGTTCAACCTGGCCGGCGGACCATACTTGGTTTGTGGTCAGTTTGCCGTCTCTTTTTTGATTGTGATTCTCGCTCATGACTCGTCGGATGGAATTGATCGCCACGGCTGCGTTTGGCCTGGAAGCGGTCGTCTCGCGTGAATTACAGGAACTCGGCTATACAGAACAAAAAGTCGAAGATGGCCGCGTCACATTTGTGGGTGACGAATTAGCCATCTGTCGCTGCAATCTGTGGTTGCGGGCGGCAGACCGCGTGCTGGTGAAGATCGGTCGTTTCCCCGCCTACGACTTCGGTGAACTGTTCTCGCAGGTGGAAGCGCTGCCGTGGCACGAGTGGTTGCCGGTCGACGCGAAGTTTCCCGTCTCGGGCAAATCGGTCCGGTCTCAATTGCATCATGAACCGACGATTCAGTCGGTGACCAAGAAGGCGATTGTCGAAAGTCTGAAGCGGAACTTTCAGCGGCACTGGTTTCAAGAAACGGGGACCGAATACCAGATCGAGGTTTCGATCCTGAAGGACGAAGCACTGCTGTCGATCGATACGTCTGGAGCTGGCTTGCACAAGCGCGGATATCGAGCGAACTCGGGTGCGGCACCACTGCGAGAAACGACGGCGGCGGCCCTGGTGCTGCTGAGTTACTGGAACCGCGATCGAGCGTTTCTCGATCCATTTTGCGGTTCGGGCACGATACCGATCGAGGCGGCCATGATTGGTCGCAATCGGGCTCCGGGGTTGAGCCGCGGTTTCCTGTGCGAACAATGGCCGCAACTGACGCGAGACCATTGGAAACAGGCGCGGGAAGAGGCTCGCGACAAAGCGCTGGGTAAGCCCAAGCTGTCGCTATTGGCCAGCGATATCGACGATCGAGTGGTGCGGCTGGCCCAGGCGAACGCCATCGAAGCCGGGGTCGGCAGCGACATTGAATTCAAAACCATGGATGTGCTGGAGCTGAAGACGTCGCTCGAATACGGCGTTGTGATCACCAATCCGCCCTACGGAGAACGCTTGGGCGATGACGAATCGGCGGCCGAGATTTACGACGACATGGCCGATGCGTTCGAGCCGCTTTCGACCTGGTCGATTTATGTTTTGACCTCGCATCCCGGCTTTGAACGCTATTTCAAACGTCGTGCGGATCGCCGTCGCAAGCTGTACAACGGCCGGATCGAATGTCACTACTTCCAATATCTGGGCCCGCGACCACCCTGGGAGCGCCCCGAGGTGCAGCCGTCAGATTCCACTGAGCAAACGATTTAATTCATTATCAAATAAGATGTTGCGAATTTCTCTACGATCCGTTTTCGGGAATTGGGGTTCCCAATCCTCGCCAAATTGCTTACACCATTGTGACGTATTGTCAGTCGAAGGTGTCGCAGTCTCGCCGGGATCTCTTCGATTCTGGATTTGAAATTCGATCGATGGACCTCCCTGTGCCGAGTTCAACTTCCCGCTGGAGTTCGAAGCAACTGATCCAAGTTGTTTTGGTCGTGCTGGCCGGCCTGTGGGGAACGATTGAGCCGATCGGTCAGGCTCCTGAGCGAATCTTGTCGGTGCGATCTTCGTCGGATCATTCGGCTTTGCCCGCCTTTGGAGTGGCCTACGATCTGACGGGACGTGATTCCGACACGACCCGTGCCCGCAAACCGCATTGTGGGCTGGATGGCCCTCCGCGATTCGATGATCGTGGAGATGCGCATCAGGGTGTGATTGCGAAAGCGGCTTCCATTGCGGGCAACAATCGTCGATCCTTGCACCTCTACATGAGGATGGATCATCCCGCCGGGTCACCAGGACGCTGGCGCTGTTGAGTTTTTCCGCGGAATGATCGCCTCGTCCCGTTTTTGAGTGGGACGAACGTCTGTTGAGTTCGCCGGTTCCGGTCGAGTCAACGTGTTTGCTTCTGGGAAGCCGGTCTGAGTTTTCGCGAAGGCCATTCGTGGCCGTTTCGCTCGCGTCCCTGGTGGTTTCTGGACCGCGGGGATTGTCCAAAGATGGGGAGATTGTTCATGAGTTCCGCCACTGATATCGACTTGGTTGATCAAAAGCCTGCCGCGATCAATCCCAAGAAACGATCTGCTTATAATTCGTCGCTGATCTTGGGGATCGCATTGATCGTCACGTTTCTGGGATTGTTCGTGATTGAATTCACGCGCATCCTCACGCTGACGGGCCGCGTGAATCATGCGGTTCCGAATCAGCTGCATGAACTGGCCGAGCACCACTACCATTCGTCGTAAAAACCATTCGTCGTAAAAACCATTCGTCGTAAAAACGAAGAACCGCCCGAAGAACAGGTCTTCGGGCGGTTCGCTGAATCAACCGACGTTTCGCCGCTGTGGCTTAGAACGTGATACAAACGTCTGTGATGAACAGAGCTTGCGAGTTCTTGTTGCCGTCGCCGAAGGGCTTGACTGGCGAAGCAGGAGTCGAACCGAGAATCGCGGTTTGAACAGCGGTGTTGTAACCGCCATCGTACCAGTCATATCGGAAGTTAGGTCGGATGAAGAAGTTGGGCTTTCCGGTTGGATACCAACGAGGTCCGATCGTGGTCTGGTAGAAGTTGCCCGCATATCCGCCGGGCAGAACAGCGGCGGGAACTCCGTTTGGAGGACCAGTGATACCGCTGGGAGCGCTGCCGGGGAGGAACGCCGCAACGCGGTAACCTTCCTCGTCACGCCACCATTCGAAGTTAGCACCCCAAGTCCACTTGTCGTTGACTTTGTAGTACACGTATTGGTTCACGCCGTACCAGTTGGCGGTTTTGCCGTCGATCGTGGCATTGCGTTGGGTACCAAAGTCAGACTGACCTACGTAGGTCCAGTTATCATTGATCGGTCGCGTATAGACCAACGATTGGTAGTATCGTTGGGTATAGTTGAAGTTGAAGTTTGGTTCTTGCGAAATCACGATGACCTGGGCCAGGTTCGATTTATCTTTGAACGTGTAACCCCATGTCGTCAAGTTGCCCAGAGCTGGGTTGCCTCCGGCGAAGTTATCCCAACCACGGATCACACCGCTGCTCACGACAAAGTTGTCGGTGAACTGGTAGGTCGCCATGGCCCCAGTATGAGTGAAAGGCTCACCCCACTGATAGGTGTAAGGGATGGTGTTGAAGAAGTTCTGGGTCGTGTCGACGGTGTAGTAACCGATCGGCGAGATGAAGTGACCAACTTTGATCTTCAACTTCTTGTAAGCGGCTTCCCCGTAGAACTGGGGAATTGCCAGGCCATAGTTGCCTGGTCCATCCAGGTGCGGCGTTTCCAAGCCCGACTCAGTCGTCAGACGAGCGTTGGTACCGTACATGATGTCGGCGCGACCACCGAAGTCCCAACCACCCTTGTTGCCGTCGGTGGCTCGTTCGGCGAACAGCCAGAACTGGTTCAGTTCGTAGCTGTTTGAACGGTCTGGCCAGGTGACCGTACCGTTGTAGTTATTGCTGGGATTGTTGAAGTTCATGGCATAGCTTTGGGCGAGGTTACCGCCCAGCTTCCAGCCATTGTCCTTCAGACAGTTCGTCCCGCAATCATCATTGAACAGGTCCGTCAACGTGAATGGCTCTGAGGACGAGCCAGCCGCAGCCGCGGCACTACAACCACCCGACGCGCCGCAGCTTGATGCCGAAGGAGCACAAGGTGTCGCGGGGGCACAAGCGGATGCAGGTGTTGCGGGAGCTGCACATGTATCACATTTCAAGCCGGCGTACAGGCCATTCAGCCGTGCGGCGGCGTCGGCAAAAATGCTATCGCAGCAGGCCGGCTGGGCAGCCGTGCAGCTCATCGGTGCCGCGCACTCTTGCGCGACCGCGGAAAGAGCCCCCGCAGCCAGCATTCCTGCTGTGCCGAGCACCATGGACAATCCTGTCCCGATGTCGACAAATCTAAGTTTCCTGAAACCCAACATCTGTCACTCCTTGTGGTACTTATTCTTCACTGCCCAGCGTCGCCTCGCTGACGGTCTACAAACGGCCAGCGAGTTACGGCTGCCACCAGTGGCGCGCGGCAACAGCAGTCGCGTTGATTGCGACACCTCTCTGAAACTGAAACCAATCCCCCCTTAAAAGAGCGCGTAAGGAGTTCAGGCCTAATCGTCGCTATCGGAAGGATTTCGGAGACGTCCCGAAGGATAAATCTGGGTACGGCGTGACCGTCGTAACGCCAATAAGTACCGTTATCCGCAAGGCTTTCCCGGTGTACCGCATCGACGAAAAGGCATCGGCAATTCCTGCCGAAACGTGTTTAATTGACTGATAAATCAGCTATTTATAACAGTGAATTATGGTGTTGATTGAAGGGCCTATCACTAGCGGCATGAACTTCGGGAAGGCGAAGCATGTCCCGAGGTGGTCGATGTGAGTCGTCGAGAAATCGACAGAGTGTTCGCGCGGACGTGGTTCGACACGTTTCCGCGTCGGTTGTCCGCCGCGAGCGGCGCGAGGCGACGCGGCGTGAGTGACGTGACAGTGCGAGAGTTGTCGATGGATTCTCGAAGGGATCATTTGCCGTTGGAGAAGCAGTACAGCCACTCTTGACGTGCATTGTCCGAGGCCTGGCCGACTCGCAGGAAGATCTGTCCGCCACAGATGGCCGGACTCGGGAAGGAATCGGTCCCCACCTGATTTTCCGCGACCAGATCGAAGCGATCGGGCGTCGGACGGAAGACATAGATCGTCCCAAGCTCATTAGCCCAGTAGATATGTCCGCCAGCTAAAACTGGTGACGCGCTGACCGGCCCTTTCAGCCGCTCTTTCCACATTTCCTGTCCGTCCGACCCGCGCCAGCAGAACATCACGCCGTTGTCGGTGAGGGCATAGACATAGCCGTGATCGGCCAGCATCGATTGCTCGTAGCATTTCTGATTGTTTTTCCAGAGGACTTTGCCGCTTCCATCCGCTTTGAAGGCGATTGTCTCGGATTTGGGATAGCCGCCACTGGCAAAGATATTCTCCCCGTCCCAAACGATCGTTCCACAGGTGGCGAACGTCGTTCCGTCGGCCGACCACAATGGCTGGCCATTTTCGGGACTGTAAGAGGAAACTTTCTGGGCTCCGCTGATCAGCAGCTGGTCTTTTCCCGCCACATGGGTGATGGCCGGGGTCGAGAACGTGATCATGGTGGGTCGCGGCGCCTGCCAGGCCTGCTCGCCCGTCTTGCGATCGAGTGCCGTGATGAAACTGTCGCCGTCATATTCGGCCGAGATAATCACCGTGTTTTCGTAAATCACCGGCGACGGGGCGTATCCGTATTCATACGTCCGGGGACGAAAGCGGCAGACCTCTTTCTTCCACAGAATCTCACCCTGGAAATCGAGCGCTACGGCCAGGACTTTGTCGTGGCAATAAAAGGTCGCGAACACCCGCTCGCCATCCGAAGCCATTGTCGCCGTCGCTTCGGTGTTCTTGGGATGATTCTTGCTGGGGAAACCGCCGCGGTTGACTTCCTTTTCCCAAACCAGTTTGCCCGTGCTGCGGTCAAACGCCAGCACGGCATGCTTTTGTTCGGCCTTGAACGACGTGGTCAAAAAGATGCGATCGCCGACCACCGTCGGAGACGAATGTCCTCGACCGGGAACGGGCACCTTCCACTCAACGTGATCGGTCTCGCTGAAGGAAGTTGGCACCGCAGCGTCGTTGGCGATCCCATTGCGCGAAGGACCGCGCCACCAGGGCCAGTCTCGCTGCGTTGACAGCTGAGGAAAATCTCCGATTCCTTTCTCGTCCGCGAGAGCCAGCGGCGCCACGAGAGTTCCGACGAACAGAACCGCGACAAATGAGGCCGCGCGAGAGATCCGGTTTGTGTTCACACTCTGCCTTCCAGTCGGAGTATTCATGGCCCATCGAAGACCACGATTGTAAGCGATTTGTCCGCGCAGCCGCCAACGAACGCGACTTCTCGAAGGCGACGGACTCGGGTCCCTGCCAAGTCTGCTCGATCAGTGGTGAACGTCGATCGGCACCGCACTTCAGCGATGTTCTTTGTTTTTGAGGATCGGTTTGATGCGCCACAGCGCTTCCGGACCGAACCGATAATGGGCCGTACTGAGTTTCACGCCGCCGTAGTACTTGAACTGCAAAGCGGTATAGCCCGTCATGATTAAGAGAGCCACCGGGATGCCCAGCAGTAAGACCAGCAGAGTTCGACGGCCTTCACCCGTGGATTCTTGACCGGGAACGATCACCGAGGGGCCCGGCAGAAACACGATCAGGAAGGTCGCGATCGAGGCATTCAGCATGAACATGCCTTCGGTGACCAATCGGGATTCGTGGAAGCCGTTCAGCGAGCGTTCAAAATCCGCAATGACCATGATCCAGAGGAACAAGACGTAAATCAGTTGTCCCTTGCCCAGCCACGTGGCGGGGATCATCGCCAGCGGGCGACGGGTATGCACGACGAGCAGGCTGATACCGGCCAGCGAGATCGCGCACCATGCCAGGTTGAACCAGGTATCGGCGCTCAGATTGATCCATTCCAACAGCGGTGCCTTCATCAGCGATGGGACCAGCTGATGATCTTTCTTCGTCCATTCGGCCACGTTCTTGAAGACGTTGACATAGGTCAAAAAGAACAGCGTCAGTCCCACCGCCGCGACTTCCGTCCAACGTCGCGTTCGTGGTTCATCACTCACCGGTTTCAATCGGCGCCATAACAGGGCAAAGGTCACGGCCGTGGCCAGGCCATGGCAAAACCCTTGGGATTGCTCGAGCATGCTGTGCCAGTTGGCTCGCTGATAGTGTTCCCACTTTGCGATGGCCTCGGTGGCGTCCGGATGCAGTTCGCGATTTCCCGGAAGCAGCAGCATCTGGCGGACGATCTTGACGGTCGAAAACCCAATTCCACCCAGGACGAAATTCATTGCACTGGCATAGGCCATCGGAGCCAGGCCGTTGCGCAGGGCGTATACACCGGTTCCCAAGATGACTCCCGTGACACCCGCCCAGTTGTCGCCACGCGGCGGCGTCATGCGGAAACCGCCATAGTCACGCAGAAAGATCGAGCCAAAGACGGGCATGATCAGAAAGGCCAGCCACCAGCCGACCGCCATGTAGA
This sequence comes from uncultured Schlesneria sp., assembly GCA_903871875.1. GTDB lineage: Bacteria > Planctomycetota > Planctomycetia > Planctomycetales > Planctomycetaceae > Schlesneria. Next base: position 13,249 of record CAIQIR010000067.1, on the reverse strand, counting down.
CGAGCAGACCGGCGTCATCCCGCCATTCGCCGTAGCGAGAGAAGTAGACGCCGATGCCGATGACCAAACCCAGCCACCAGCCGATATGCTGGGGATAATCACCGAAGAACTGGGGCCAGTTGATGACAAAATTCTCGGGGTGAAACGGTTCCTTCGTTTCAGGATTGATGGCCGTTGCATCCCCTTGAGGGACGACCACCATGGCGACCACTCGCGGCGTCAAGCCGGTGGCGTCCAGTCCCTTTTGCACGGCCCAGCCGCCGCCCGCACCCACGCCCGCCAGCAGCAACAGCAACCACACTTTCGAGAATTTGCGACTCCACAAATCAAACGCACAGGCTCCGGCCAGCGCCCACAGTGCCGAGACCCAATCGCTGTCGAACCAGTAGAGCGGACCTTTGTGTCGGGCGACTCCACCTGCCCCGGTCGTATTCGCCGCGACTACGTCGAAAAAATTGGCGACCACGTCGAACGTCAACTGGTTAATGATCATGGCGACAAGGACAAATAGAAACGGGCGAAAGAATCGCGTCAGGCGATCGCGATCCATCAGCAACGGCAAGACGGTGCCCGCCGCGCCCAGTCCGGCCCACAGGCCTCCTTCGAAAAACAGGGTGAAGTAACCGTACAGCATGGTCTCCCACTGGCCCGAATCCGCGAAGGACATCGGGAACATGTACGAGATGGATCCGCCAAATCCCCAACCCAAGCCGCCAAACAAAGCGCAATAAGCCACGCGGTGTTGCCAGTCGTCGCGTCGAGACAACAAGCAGACTGCCGCTGCCGACAACGCGCCCGCCACCCAGGCACCGGCCTCGTGGCCGAAGTCTCCGCGAATTCCCCAGCCAATCGAGTGCGACAAGGCGATCAAAAAGAGGGAAGAACATTTCCACAAAGGATTGGAGACGACGGCAGCCGTCGGGGCAGAGCCAGGCAGGGGTGAATTCATCTCGTTCTCGTCCAAGGTGGGCAGATGATGGCGGAGTCTTTTCCTGGCGGCGAGAACGGGCGTTCGCGTCTTACCGGTGAAAAGGCAAGCCAAGGTTGTCGCAATTGCGGGCCGCGCCAGCAAGCCACCAGCCGCCAGGGCTTCGGCAACCCATAGGTGACCTTCGCCGTGAGGTCAGCGGGAGTCGAGCGGGATCTGTGGCTCGTCCGCTCGTTGAAGAAGTTCGGAACGCGGGAGATATGGCCCGTGCCGGCCGGCACGGTGAGCGCGACGGACGCGTTCGGGAGCATTGGCATCGAGTCGGCGGTCGACGTCCTTTGTGGTGCCGCCGGCGGATCGTTGTCGCGTTGGGAAAGGAGGGGTCAAGGACTGTCAAAGGGTTCGACAGTGAGCGTGGGAATCGTAGAGGGAAAGGGAGTGGGTTCGTACAGATCGCATGATGTCGTCCTGGTGAGGATGTCCCGCGATTCTCTGCGCTCAAGAACTGTTGACGGCGCTGGTGTTGTCGTGGGGCGAGCAGAATTCCGCGGGACGGTCCTCTGGGCATTTCACGTCACCTGTGGGGATCACCTTTTGATGGCGACCGCCCAGGCGTCGCCGGTTCAGTTGGAAGATTGTCTGGCAGCAGCGGGAAGCCCCTTCTGAAAATCTTGTTTGAGCGCCGCAAATGCGGTCTTGGCCGCCGAGAAATTTCCGGACTGCAGTGACATCAACCAGGCATTGAAGTCCTGTCTCAGTCGGCCGGTCCCAGAAGTACCATCATTGTTTTGGCCCGAGGGGGTTCGGGAAAGTTCTGACATCGCCGCTACTCCTTATGGCTGGAGAACGTTGGCTTGAGCCAGGTCAACATGTCAGCGGAAAGGGAACTTGAATTAACATTCCGCAAGATTGACCGATCGAGCCCTTGGCCGATGTTTTTAAAATCGGACTGTGCCGTCACACGACTGTGCGAGTTATGGAGGCACTAACGAAGAATTCACGATATGTCCGCGGCCCAGCTGACAACCAAGAAAGGGAACAGCCGGGGCATCATGAATGAGGGGTGATCAGTCAGCGGAATTAATCCGCATTTTCGCCCAGGACCGCCAGGCGAAGGCGGTCAAACCCGACCTCATAACCTGAATCCAGCACGGACACGGCGGTGCCATGGCTGGCGTCTCCATGACCGACGATCAGCAGACTGGCGTCGGCCCCGAGCGACGTGCGCAATTGACGCAAGCGGATCACCAGATCGCTGAGCTCGCGGTAAGGGACTCCGTCGATTTCGATCGAATCGTCCTTGTTGATTTTCACGACAATCGCGTTGGAATCTTTCTGAGGATCTTCCAGTTGCTGTTGAGCTCCGGCGCCATTTTCGTCGTCCTGGGATTCGGGCCGTGGCAACGGTGCCGACGACTGAATCGCCGACATCGATGTGACGAGAAAAAAGATCAGCAGGAAAAAGACGATATCGACCATGGCCGTCATATCGATCAGATCTTCGTGATCGATCTTCTGGCCCGGTCGGGAAATGGGCGCTTCCGGCGCGTCCGCGACGACGTGATCGCGATCGGCCGGCCCAGAGTTGGCAATGCGGGGCGATTCCAGGGCGAAGCTGATCGGCGCGTCACAGTGCGGGCATCGCATCACCTGTGCCGTTTGTTCGCGAGGCATTTTCAGCCGGTGCTGACAGTGCGGGCAGCGGAAAGCTTCGGCCATAAGTCACTCCTTTTCGATGACTGCCATGCGCAGTTCCATGCCCGTGATATCGCGCATGGCGGCCGCACCGATCCGCTTGACGTCTCGCAACTTGACCGCTCGTTCCGCCTTCAGCAGCACGATATGTTTGCCCGCCCGCGATGCTTCCTCGACAGCCTGGTGAACTTCTTTCGATTGATCTTCTCGATCGGTCAGCCCCACGGCATGTACCCCGTCGCCCAGATAGACAGTCACGTTTTGGGGATCGGGGGCAACCAGCGAAATGATCACGGCGTCGTCAGGGTCGGTGGCCACGCAGTGCCGCACAATGGGCAAGTCCAGCTCGGCTTCGATAGCGACCACCGTGGTGACCAGGAAGAAGATGTTGAGCATGAACACCAGGTCGATCATGGCCGTAATGTCGAACGTCGCTTCGTGGTGCGCTCCGCGCCCCGAAATGAGAGGCTCTTCGTCATCGAGAAATGATGATCCGGCATGGGAATGAACCATGACTTAACCTTCGGTTTTGCGAAAGTGGTGCAGGATGCGGGCCAGGTTTGATTCCAGCGATTCTTGCAGCGTCCGCGTCCGGATACTGAGGTAAGACAGGATGTACCCCAGCGGAATCGCCGTTCCCAAGCCCATCGCCGTGCAAATGAGTGCCACACTGATTTCGTCGGCAATCTGTGACGGCTGGACCTTTTCGCCTGTTCCAATTCGTCCAAAGGCGGCCATCATGCCAAGCACCGTGCCGAACAAACCCAGCAAGGGACCGCTCTTAATGACGGTGACCAGCGATCCCAGTCGATGTTCGAGATCACCCAGAAAGTGACGCTGCAGATTGGTTGAGATCATCTGCCGCAATCGGGCATATGGCTGTTCGCGATTGGCGATCATCAGCAGGCACAACCGCGGCAGTGCTCGAAAATCAAAGTCGCAGCGTTCCGCCGCCGCTTTGTATTTGTGTTCCTGCAACAGCTCTTCCAGGCCGTCAACAAATTCCGTCTCGGCCTTCAGCGAACGGAACGACAACTGAGACAACCGTCTCCAGACGATCAGGACGCAGGTCATACCCCACAGAAAATTCAGGGCCAGAAATCCGTAGCAGGCATCTGCCAGCCATTTGACCACTTCCAGATTGCCCATCACAGACTCCTCGATTGGCGAAAAATGCCGTCGAACGACCAAAAACTTACCGACGGCGGACCGTCACCACGTGGTTTTACTGCCATTGCGAATCCCGGGTGACGAATTCCGGTCATCAGCGGGTCTGTTCGGCCTGAAATGATGGAATTTTTCGTCCGTTTCGATGCTGTTCATGGTGTCGACAGTCCCCGAAATTTCTGTAGGAAGAAAATCCAATCTCTGATAAATTCCCCGCGCCTCACCACCTGACACGGGTCAGGAGCAACACCGTCGAGGATACCCTCCGAGATCAGACATTCCTGACAAAACCGCATTTCCGCTTTTGAATAATACCCGCATCCGTTGATGCGAAACGCCTGAAACGATCCCCGCCCGCCCCCTGATCATTGATGGGTGAGGGCAGATTGTACAACTCACACATCGGCAGATCCGTCCACGGAATAGTATTTCGGACAAATGACGACGGGACGCCTTGGATCCAGATAATCTCATAAAAGGCAATTGTTATGAAGGGTCAAAACAAAACTTGGTCGCTTTTAAAGACCGACCCCGCTCTGATTCTGGCCGTGGTCACAACAGGCGTTTATTACTCCATCGTTCTGCAGCCGGCGATGCGCGAGACGATGCTGGCGAAGTACACGTCGGAACATGCGGTGGAATACGTCATTGTGACGCTGTTTTTCTGGGGCATGATCGACATTGTTTTGAAGCTGTTAACCTTTCCCCGTGAATATCTGGCCACTCGCCACGAGTGGTTGCCATCGCGAACCGGTCGCGAACCCGCTGCCAAAGCGCGTGAGTTGCTCGAGCAGGTGAAGAAGAATCCCCCTTGGTTGTTGACGTCGTTAGCCGGCCGCCGGGTCGTCGACGCCTTGAGCTTTGTCGCGGAAAGAAATTCGGCGGATGATTATCGCGAGCATCTGCAGCATTTGGCCGATCTGGATGACCACGAGTTGCATTCCAAATACACCGTGCTGCGGTTCGTGATCGCGGTGACGCCCATTCTGGGCTTTTTGGGAACCGTGGTGCACTTCGGGGCGGCGATCGGAAGTTTTTCGTTTGACGACATGGATGCCAAGCTGCCTGGGATCGTGGGCGGCATGGGCACCGCGTTTAATACCACCAGCGTGGCTTTGGCCACTGCCATGACCATGATGTTTGCGCTATTCCTGTGCGAACGTGTCGATCTGAGCATCATCGCGACGATTGATCGGCTGATTGACCGCGAGTTATTGCACCGTTTTGAAGCCCGAGACGCCAATATCGGTCCGTTCCTGTCGGTGGTTCAAATGGCCAACCGCGAGGCGCTCGACGCCATCGCGCGGACGTTGCAGGACCAGGTGCAGATCTGGACGAAAAGTCTCGATGTGTTGTTCGAGAATTTTCAAGAACGGCAGCGTCAGGAACTGGTACGTGAACAGGGCGAATTCGAGCTCCTGCGACAGCGTCACGAAGCTTATGAAATCTCTCGGCAGGATCAGTTGCAGCAACTGATCGCCGCGGTAGATACCCGGCAAGAGCTGCATTGGGCGCATATCCAGACGGCCTTGGACCGCGCGACCCTGTTCCGGGAAGACATCGCAGTGCTGCTGGAAGCCTTGAATTCGCTTTCGCGCGGAGAAGGGCGGCTGATCGAATTGCAGGCGGTGCTGGCGGACAATCTTCGCGTGTTGCACGAATCCAGCCAGATCGATTCGGCTTTGCACGGGTTGACTGCGGCGATTCATATCATGACGTCGCGCAGTCGGCAGATTGGCCTGTCGGATTCGGCCGCAGCCTGAGTCTTACGATTCCTCGCGCAGCCAGTCCCGACCGACCGCGTAACGCACAATGTCGGCCCGCCCACGCAGGCCCAGCTTCAGCATCGATCGTGCTTTGTAAGTCTCGACCGTTTTCATGCTGATGCCAATCTTCGTGGCGATTTCTTTATTGGCATAGCCCTGCGCGATCAATCGCAAGACCTCTTCCTCGCGATCGCTCAGCACAACGGTGACCGCGTCGGCGGACGGGGCGGTCGACATCTTGTCCACGAGATTGTCGATGATCGAAGGATCAAGATAGCGCCCGCCGGTCGCGACCGTGTGAATCGCCTTGATTAGTTCATCGGCGGCCGATCGTTTCAGCAGATAGCCATCCGATCCAAGCTTGAGCAGTTGCTGCATGTAGCCACGATCTTCGTTGGCGGTCAGCGTCAGCAGCTTCGTGTCGTCATTCATCTGACTCAGTTGAGAAATCACTTCGATGCCGTTCATCAGCGGCATACTGATGTCGATGATCGCCACATCGGGACGCAAGCGACGAATCATCGCAAATGCAGCCTCGCCATCGGCGACTTCGCCGATCACCTCCAGGTCATGCTGAGCGTTGATCAGCATCCTCAGACCGTCGCGAACAACGCCGTGGTCGTCGGCCAATACGATTCGCAATTTGTCCATGTCTGTTTCACCTGACTGACTTGCCTGAGGGGACTCGGGCGAAGATCGTCGTTCCTGTTCCCGGCGTTGATTCGATGTCCAGACTACCGCCCACGGCGGAAATCCGCTCGCGCATGCCGAGTAAACCCAGATGCTGTCGAGATCCTGTGGAAAGGGTGCCGGATTCGACATCGAATCCCGTTCCCTGATCTTCGACGATGATTAGTGTGTCTTGTTCGCATTGATTCAAGACGACGCTGACCACCCGGGCTGCGGCATGTTTGGCGACATTGGTCAGCGCCTCTTGCAGGGTGCGATACAGTGCTGTTTCCACCTCGGGCGCGACCCGTTTTTGATTCAGCCCGCGATACTCGAAATCGACAGGCACGTTGGTCCGCGAACTCCACGTTCTCAGATAACTTTCCACGGCGGTCCGCAATCCCAATTCATCGAGTGCGGGTGGACGAAGTTCCTGAGCCAGATGATGCATCTCCTGTGCGACCTGATCCAGCAATTGATGAAGGATCTTGAATTGCCGGGCGATTTCCGGATCGATGGCCATCGATTCTTCGAGACATTTCAGGCCCAGGTGCAGGGCGGTCAGATCCTGCCCGCATTGATCATGCAATTCTCGCGAAATACGTCGACGTTCTTCTTCCTGGACGTTGACCAATCGCCGCAAGAGATTCACATGAGCTTGTTGCGCACGGCGCCGTTCTTCGATTTCATGCTCGAGATCGGACTGCTTCTTTAATAGCTCGTCCGCGTTGGCATTGGCGCGGCGGTTGGCGTTCCGCATCGATTCGCTGAAGAAGACCGTCGACAATCCTACGACCAGAAACAGACCCGTTCCCACTTGGGCGTCGATGCCGTGGATTTCCAAAGAACCACGAGGAAAAGCGAAGAACGCCGCCGCGAGACATCCGAGAACCAGGGCCACAATCGATGCCCCCAGGTCGCCGTACCACGCCGTGAAAATGATCGCGAAGAAAAACGTGACGTGTGGATACTCATTTCCCAGCACCGGGTCCAACAGGATGCGGACGGCGATGGCCACAATGATCGACGTCACGGCGACGCAGTAATTGACGATGGGATGATGAGGTGACAGGGATTTCACTCGTTCGCTCTTGTCAGCAGGTGGTACGGCTTGTCGAGTGTTTTTTGTGAACTTCAGAAGACGATTCGCCTACTCGCGAGCCTTCGTTCCTACCCCGGCCTGACCGCCAGCGAGCCACAATGGAAGCAGACACCGTCAGTCTGAGAACTCGATGACAATAGCAAGGATCGAATCTGAGGGGAAAGGTGTGTGAATCCTTGACCTGCTGAACTCACAATCCACAGACCGCTGTTGTGGGCTGGAGTGTCAAATTTGTGGAATCGTTGGCGGGACGCAATCGGTGCCGTTACGTCGACCATTCCCAACGTTGTCGGTACGTAACGACGGCCTGCAGGTCAGGCTTTCCCGCGTTACCCGGGTTTGCAATTCATCATCGAATCATCGATGGATCTGCAAGGTGGGTATCGCTTTCTTGAGATCATTCACTCCCGAATTGCTGACGAAGTCAGCAAACCGCAATTGAAGCGTGTTCAAGCTTCTGAACTCTTTCAGTTCCGCCAAACCGGCATCGGTAATTTCGGTCGCCGTCAGATCCAGGCTGGTCAGGTTCTCGAGTACCTGAAGTTCCTTCAGTCCGGCATCGCTGATCTTGGTGCCCCGCAGATTCAATGTGGTCAGTTCGCTCAGTTCGGCAATCTTTTTCAATCCATCATCCGTGATGGGTGTGAAGCTAAGCGAGAGATGGGTCAGGTTTTTGAATTCTTTAATCGTCTTCAGACCGGCGTCCGTGACCTTCGTTTGATTGAGATTGAGAGTCGTCAGCGTTTTCCGGGCGCGAATCTCTTTCAGGCCGGCGTCGGTGACCCGAGTGCCGTCCAGGTTAAGCGTCACCAGGTTTTTGAATTCCTTCAGATCTTTCAGACCCGCATCCGTGAGCTTGGTGCCGCTGAGCGTCAAGGTGATCAGACCGGGGAATGACTTCAGCAGATGCATGGTGCTGTTGCCGAATTTTTTATTCGCGCGAAAATCGACTTCCACCACGGGGCGACCGGGCAAATCGTCATCCCGGATCACTTTGCCGCCCAGTTGCTCAATTTTCGCAATGATTTTGGATTCTTCAGAGCTCTCTTCCGCCGCCACCACGTTGGTGATCAGTACGACGACGATCAGAATCAGATGTCGAAAAAGCATCGTCCAGCCTCTCGTTTCGAAGCCATGGAATGGGGCATCAATGCGGTGGTGCCGGAAGTGATAGCGGCAAAAGGACATCAGTTGTGGCGCGCCTCTGAATGCAGAAATCTCGCAATCCCGTTTTCGATCAGGTTTTACAACCGTCGGTCTTCCGAACGACAACCAGGGACAGGATTTAAGATCGTAGACAAGTTCTCGAAAATCAAAAATAGCAGTTTGGACGTTTGAACTGCCGCATTAAACGAAAGACAGGCGATTCTTCGTTGCGAGTTGGGTTATCCGAAGTGTCAATCTGAAATCCTGCTGAATTGGCGCAGCCTCAATCTCCGCTTCAGGTTGCCGTGCTAGAGTTCGTTTCGAAATCGGTTCCACTCGCGTGGGTAAGACCAATTCGAACGAAACTCTGAGGACGTTCGAGGGTTTATGGAAATACCATGGCTCTCTCACGGGCCCCACGTGATTCAACGATTGCGAATCGATCCATGGTTCGATCGCAGAAAGGCAGAGCAATGAATCTGGTTTTCGCTTATTTCGACCCCAGCGCCGGTAGCCTGCTGCTTCAAGCCCTTGTCGGAGGTTTTGGAGGCATTGTGGTGCTGGGCCGTTATGTGTGGTTGCAGGTTTTTGGCGACAAGTCGGCTCGAACGGACCCGTCCCAAACGCAAAAGTACCGAATTTCTCCTTCGGCAACTTCCAACTGAAATTGATTTCGTAATGACCCGTCGACCTCAGAACCTTCTGCAGCTTCCTTGATGGAAATCATTGTGATGCCTGTTCCCGCGCGCAAATCTGACGATGCCATCGTGATTGGGCAACAAATCGTTTCCATCAAAGTAATGGAAATGGATCGCGAACATGCGCGTGAACCGGTTTGTATTGGTGTCATCGCCCCAGGCGCGGACTCAATCGAACGCGAAAAAGATTGTCAGATGACCGAATTGAGCGCAGCCTCGCCGACGCTTTTTCCGGGCGGTTGAATGTTGCTAAGGTGGTCCTGGTGGTCGAAGCGGCTCTTTTAGTCGCGGTCTTGATTGCCAACCTGAATTCCAAAGGTCTTAAGCTGCGGACGGTCAAAATCGAGGGCCTGCGACAGGTGACTTTACAGCCGAGCTTGTTCGCGTCGACTGCGAACACAAGTGAGCGAGAAAACCGGCTGACATGTCTCGCATTCGGTTGATGAGCCTGCCTGTCTTTCCTCGCCTCTGTATCTTCCGCTGGGCGTCTTTATTGAGGAATCGCCGCGCGGAATTCTGATGTGAAACAACGGACGCAAACTCTCGTTCAGGCCGCCGTGGCGCGGAATAGGTCGTCTCGCCGCCAGGCAATTGGCGGCGAATCTCATTTCGGACCCGTTGGACGGACCAGGCTGAACGCATTCTTGGTGTTGTACAGCCCGAAACAACCCGGTATATCGCGGCAGAAATTGACTTGGCTCGCCGATTTTCCGGGCAGGAAGATCAACTGTTCTCGACCCGTTCTTGGGCTTTCGATCAAGGGACTGAACGATGCCGGCTTCCCGTCTATTATTGGTCCTGCTTGCGGTTGCATTGACGATAACGGTCGCCGCGGCGGATGAAGCGGCGTCGGTTGCCAAGATCGAGCAAATGGGTGGCAAAGTCACCAGAGACAACAAATCGCCGGGACGGCCGGTCACGGGCGTCGATTTTCGGGGAAACGGCAAGATCCGTAATTCCGATTTGCCGCTTCTCAAAGAGTTCAGGAACCTGGCCGCGCTCGACCTGACCGCCGCCCAGATTACTGATCAGGGTCTGAAAGAAATCGGTGAAATTCGCGGTCTGACGATCCTCAGTCTGAGGGGAACTCGAATTACGGATGCCGGCATGAAGGAGCTGAAAAATCTGAAAGAGCTGACGTCGCTCAATCTGATCGGAACAGCGATCACCGATGCCGGATTGTTGGAACTGACCGAACTCAAAAGCTTGACGATGCTGCATATCTCCCGGAATCCGATCCGGCCCGTCGGCATGACTGATGCCGCTGGATCCAAGAACCTGAACGCGGCGTTGCTCGGCAAATCGGCCATCACCAATCGTGGCATCAAGAAGCTGAAGGAATCGCTACCGGAATTGGTGATCAGTCGATAGGGGTTTGCTTGTTCCCCCGTCGAGCGGGAGGTGGCCGTCGTAAGTGTCGAGATTGAGTTGTTTTTTCCGTTTCGTGGGTTCAAAAATCGACGCCATGTCCCGACGTGCAGTCCGGAGCCAGTCACATGCGGATCCTGTCGTTACTGCTATTCGGTGTGTTGCTGTCAGTCCATGGCGTGCTGGCGGCCGAGCCCCCGCCGAAATATGCGTTATTGATTGCTGTGTCAGAGTATGATCACGACGACATGAATCAACCGGAGCTCGAGTTTCCCGAAGCGGATGCGAGGGTCCTCGGCGAGTTCTTGCATTTTGCCGGTTATCAATTGGAGTTGCTGTTGGGCGCCGATGCCACGCAGGCAGCGATCCGCCAGAAGCTGAATGATTTGGATCGCCAGGCCAGTTCAAATGGGGTCATCGTCGTCGGTCTGTTCGGACATGGCGTCGAGATCGAGACGCAAAACGGCCCGGGTGCCATTGTCGCCGAAGCGGGCTTCTGTCCGGTCGACACCACGATGCGGAATGTGAAGGACGCGGAAGGGCGAATTCAACTCGGCGAAAATCGACCGTTGACCGAACCCGATCCTGAATGCCTGATTACGCTGACCGAAGTTCTGACTGCCCTGCGCACTGCCAAGGCGGGCAAACGGGTCGTGTTCACCAATTGTGGTCCACTCGACTCTCGCCAGTCACGGGGACGAACGTTCGGTTCGAGTTTCACGCCCGGCGCCTTACCCGCAAATACGGCGGTCTTCTTCGGCTGTTCACCGAACGAACAAACCTGGGAACACGAAGACTGGCGGCAGAGTGCATTTACGAAATGCCTGCTGCAAGAGATGCAGGATCTGCACCTGTCGGGAACGGTCACGACCGGTGGCCTGGCCGATCGGCTGAGGAAATCGGTGCCACAACTGGTGGCGAATCACTCGATGGGCAAACGTCAGAACCCTCGGGTCTTTGCCACAAGCTCCATCGACATGCAATTTCCCAAGCTGTCCATTCGCCACGTGTTCGTTGGCAAACGAGCCGGTGAAGCACAGGAACTGGTACCGGGGATCCGGTTTCGCTGGTGTCCGATCGGAAACGCCACAATGGGCAGCCAGCCCCACGAGAAAGGGCGACATAAGAACGAAGATCCGGTCGAGATCTCGTTGACCGGGTTTTGGATGGGCGAAACGGAAGTGACCCAGGGGCAGTGGGAATCGCTGATGCGAACGGCCCCGTGGAAGGGCAAGACGAATTTGCATACTGGTCGCATTCAACTTTCGATGGCGGTCAAGGAGGGTTCCGATTATGCGGCGAGTTACATCAGCCATGGTGACTTGGGGGACGGCACGATTGAAGCGGATAGCGCCTGCGATTTTTGCCGTCGCCTGACCGAGCGAGAACGGAAAGCCGGACGCTTGCCCGCCGGTTGGAAGTACGCGTTACCCACCGAGGCGCAGTGGGAATACGCTTGTCGAGCCGGGACCAGGACCCGATTCAGCTTTGGGGATGATGAGTCCCGACTGAACGAATACGCCTGGTGGGGTGCGAAATACGGCGATGCGAATTCGCTAGGAAATACCAGGAACGAACATTACCCGCACAGCGTCGCCTTGAAGCAACCCAACGCTTGGGGCCTGTATGACATGCACGGGAATGTCTGGGAATGGTGTGCCGACTGGTTTATTGAAAAGCTACCCGGCGGCCGTGATCCCGTAGTTGTGTCGAAGGCGTCGATTCGAGTCTGCCGAGGCGGATGCTGGCTGTTGGGACAATCCAGTTGCCGTTCGGCAGTGCGTAGCGGCGGATCACCGGACAACCGGAACAGCGCCGTCGGTTTTCGCGTGGCGGCAGTCCCTGTCAGGTAATCGATCCGCCGCAGGACGTTTCTTTGCCGCCGTCGGCGGTGGTCTGTCATCCTCATCAGACTGTTTGCCTGCGGTGTTCCTGGCCTGATTGTTGTGGTCTGGCGATCGAACGAGAATCGACCACCTGGCTTTCGTCGAACCGAATCACGTGGAAAGAAACCGTTCAACCAGGTAGCCAAGTTCGTTCCCACTGCTGCTGACGTCGGGTTCATCGCCTGCTTTTCTGCAAGTTGAGAGAGCTTTTCGACGTTCGCCGAGACATTTCCGTGCACCTTGCGAAAATTTCGCAATCGTGGCACAGGCCGTGCGGTTATCTATGCGCTGTCTTTTTCCGCACCCGAATTTGCCCCCTTGATGCCCCGGATTGGAAGGAGCAGTGTGATGTCGACTACGCGATTTCGACGGTTTGGCCTGATCTTCGGCCTGCTGGCAACTCTTGGGGTCATCAGTGTTGGCGCGTTCACAATGCTGCGTAGCGACGCGGCCGAGTCGACTGATTCAAAGCTGAAACAATTGCTGAACGAGAAACTGTCTGTTCTTCAGCAAGTGGCCTCGCAGATGGCCGAGCTGCACAAGCTTCGTAAAGTCGGACACAAAGAGGTTTATGAAGCGAATGTGGCTGTGCTGCGCGCACGACTGGAAATGTGCGAAACCGATCGCGACAGAATTGCTGTCCTGGAAGAAATGCTGGACGAAGCCAGGCAACGCGAAGCGATGTTTGCCCAAGATGATCGTAAAAGGGTCGCCTGAAGGGGCTTCGCTACTGAAGTTGGAAGAAGCCAAGGTTGACCGTTTGGATATCGAAATTGAAATCGAACGAATCAAATCGAAATAGCGACTGGGCGAATGCGATCGGT
>CAIQIR010000066.1 GCA_903871875.1 uncultured Schlesneria sp. | reverse complement strand
GGGCTTCTCAACGGGCTTGATTCCCAAAGCGTCCCGCAGCTTCTCGACCTCTTTCGGATCGTCGAGAACTTCCGTGGCAATGGGATCAAATCGGTCTTGGGCACTGGCATCCCTGTCATGCTGCTCATGCAAGGGGCCGTAGAGATCCTTCAGACGCTCGAGATAGGCGTCGCGCCGATCGACCAACTGGCGAAGGAAATCGGCCTGCTCGTACTCGCCCCGAGAAGTGGAGTAACGAACTTTGACAGACGGCGGTACCGCATCGGTTTCGACGCTGTGCCCAAGTTGGGGCAGGAGAAATCGCCGGAGTTCGGCATAGCCTTTCAAGTACCAGCGGGTCGCTTCCAGGCGGCATTCGACGAAGTGATTCGGGTCATCGTCGGAGGCCTCTGCGGCTTTGCCGATCAGACTGAAGAGTCGGCCACGTTCGATCGGATCGCTTTCCCATCGAAGTCCGGCGCTCGCACAGCTTACTACCTCGTTGTGATGGGCTACAAAATCGTTCTGCGCGAACAAGGATGCTGCCCGACCATATATCCATCCCATCTCTGTGGGCCGAGGATATCTCTTCAGCAACTCTTCAACTTTCGCTGCGATTTCGTCGTCCGGATTGGGATTGTTTTGCAGGCCTTCAAGTTCCTTCAGTTCTTCTTCCAACGTTTTCAATCGCGCGGCGGGTTCGGCGACCGCGAATGCGATTGGCGAAGCCTCAGGGTTGTTGCTTTCATTCGCAGGGTCTAACGGTCGATGTGGTGTCGGTTCCGCGGTTGCTAGGTTCGCCGTTTCTGTAGAAGCCTTGTCGTCTCGCCAGAACCGCCGCAAACCGGAGGGTAGTTCGGGATCATAGCCACTGTCGATCATGACGTAGCTGATCTCTCCCATGACGTCTTGAGAGATGTCAATCGACCAGCGATACCAGTTGCCTTGGCGTCCAATGGTGACGCGGATCGGGAACAGATCCTGTTTTCGGCGCTCACTGTCGTTGCCCGTCAACTTCTCTTGATTCCAGCCGAAAAGCTGCATGTATCGGAAATTGGAGGGGAACTTAATCTCGCTGTTGTTGGTCAGTATCAACTGTACGTTGCCCGTGAACCCACCAGCGTTCGGCTGAAACGTCAGTTTCGGTGATGATGCCGGGACGAGCCCCCCCGTCGATGCCGCGTTCCGTTGGCCCGGACGAACGAGAGGAAGTTCTTGGCGTCCGTCGGCGAACAAGGGCAAATGCTGACGCAGGAACTTCTGCTGGTTGACTGGCAATCGCGTGTCGATGGCCGTCCAAAACCAGTTTTCCAACTTTCGAATTTCGTCGTCAAATCGTTCAATCACGGCGACCTGGGTTTCGTCGTTCTTGGCCTCCCAGGTGACATGGCGACTTTCAATGGAGAGGAATTCCTGATGCACCGTTGCCAAGAGGCTGTTTACAATTTGTCGAGCCGCGACGGGCGTGTCGACGTTCCGGGCATCCAGTACGGGCCGTCCAAAAAGATGATTCAGCTTAGGCCCCTCGGACGTGAATTGCACGACGGCGTTGGCTTCGTTGGGGTCCTGGCTGGCCGCCTCCAGTTGCCTCTGACCGTCTTTGAATCCCAGAGGTAAAGGCGTTAGAGGGCCCTCGACTGGTGTTTCCCGCTGGGACACTCTTTGGTTTCGCGGCTGGTTGATTAGGGCCCGTTCGGATTGACGCAACCGGGCGAGTTCCATTTCGAGTTGTCGGCTTCTGTTCTTGGCTTCGGAAAACGCCGCTGCGAAAAAAAGGCCTCCGATGACGAATAGCAACACGACAAATCGTTTCCTCCATGTCCACCGTTTGCGTGGTGTTTTGACCCCGTCCACCGAGAAATCGCGGGATGGGCGCCACAGTCCGAACGAGCGCATCCGCCGTTGTGGCTTCTCAACCACGGGTACGCTAGGCTGACTGCGAATCGATTCCACATCGCACTTCACGTCGCTCGCTTGCTGATATCGGCGGTCGGGTTCCTTTTCGAGCGTCCGCAGCACGACCTCATCCAGCCGCACGTCGAGTTGATATTTCTGGGAGGGAGGCGCGAACCGGCCGAGCGGCAACTCACCCGTCAGCAGTTCGTAAAACACGACGCCCAGCGAGAAGATATCCGCGCGATGATCGACACCCCGCGTACCCTCCATCTGTTCGGGAGCCATATACACCGGTGTCCCCATGACCTGATGGGTTCCGGTCAATGTGTGGACTTCGAACGCTTGGCCCAGCAGTTTCGCCAACCCAAAGTCGGCGATTTTCACGCGTCCACGTTTGTCAATCAGAATATTCTCGGGCTTGATGTCGCGATGGACGACGCCTTCTTCATGCGCGAACTGCAACGCTTCGCAAACCTGCATGACGATATTCAGCGCATCTCGATCGGTGATCTGACGGGCTCGAATGGCCTGTCGTAACGTGACGCCGTCGATGTACTCCATCAATAGATAATAGACGCCGTCGCGTTGACCGAATTCATACACGATGACGATATGCTGGTGGCCCAGCAGGGCCAGAGCCCGTGCCTCGCGCTGGAAACGCTCGGCGAATGTCGGGTCATGAGCGACGTCGTCTGGCAGCACTTTCAACGCAGCCCAACGATCGAGATCTCGCTGACGGACTTTATAGACGGCCCCCATACCGCCCTGGCCCAGTAACGCCACGATCTCGAGTTGAGGGAATCGGGGGGCGAGTTCTTCGGGAGTCGGCGGGATCCAGCCTCGTCGGCGTGGCGAACCACCCCGGCCGTTGCCGATATCGGCAACGCTCTCGAAGGTGCTGGGCGATAATCCTTGCTTCAGCAGGCAGGCCGGGCAGACACCTGCCGGGAAATTGGCGGGGAACTCGGTACCACAACGCGGGCATTTGTTCGCATCGGTCATGACAACACCTGATGGAAAAGACGGATGTCGATCGGAAACGGTTTCAAACCCCAAGGTCGTTTTCGGAGCGGAAATGCGGGTATTGAACGGACACCCGCGGTCAAAACAGCAAGGCACGGTCCAATCGGATGAGGAAAACCTATCTACAAGAGAAGAAACTTTCCGTGGATGTTACAAGAAATCGGGAAAGAAACCCGAAAAGTGGCCGAATCGGTTGGGGCCATCAAAAGCCGGGCTCGACAAGCTTCACTGGCGATTCTGCCTTCCTCTCGAGAGAGAGCGAGGGCTACTATGAGGAACGCCTTCATTTCTTGATTGCTGTGAAATTCAGGAACAGTCATGGTCCCACCGTCGTCGGTCCCGAATGCTCGTTCGCCGCGGTTCGCGACGACGCGATGGAGCATGGTGCTGCAGGCGAAAGACCAGCCTTCGACGGATGCCAACGAAGCGTTGTCCGATCTGTGTCGAGCATATTGGTATCCGCTCTACGCTCTGATTCGTCGTCGCTCGCGCGATGTGCATGAAGCGCAAGATCTGACACAGGGCTTTTTCGCGAGGCTGCTTGAAAAGGATTTTCTCGGTAATGTCGATCCGGCGCGAGGCCGGTTTCGCGCGTTCCTGCTGGCTGCCGTGAAACATTTTCTCGCCAATGAATGGGATCGAGACAACGCTCAAAAGCGGGGCGGGGGCTGCCTTGTTGTTTCGCTGGACGCTCGATCGTTCGATTGGAATTCGGGTGAATCGCGGTTCTTGATGGAGCCCAGACACGAATTGACGCCGGAACGCCTCTTCGAACGACAATGGGCACTTGCCCTGTTGGATCGCGTGCTGAGCCGATTGCGCGACGAATATGTTGAGGCCGGAAAAACGACCTTGATCGAAACGCTGCAGCCGTTCCTCTCGCTCGATCGAGGCGAGGCGAACTATGCCCAGGCGGCCGAGCTGTTGGGGATGACGGAAGCGACTCTGCGTGTGGCCGCGCATCGTTTGCGCAAGCGGTATCGCGAATTGCTGCGGGACGAAATCAGCCAGACGGTGACCAACGCCGACGAAGTCGAAGACGAACTGCGTTATCTCTTTTCGGTGCTCGGTGGATCGTGACGGCCTGAGAAAGCAAATGTCGCGGACACTGGCTCGTGGGGCATCGGACGCGACATCCTTGCTGGTTGTCGGCGGTATGATTTAGAAAACGTAGAACTTGATTTCTGACCATGATGCTGGATCTGTGCCATGAATGACCTGCTGAGTCGACGACTTGTGATCCTTGCGATCAGCCTGGGGCTTTGTTCCGCCGTGGTGGCCGCCGAGCCTGCGCCACCCAACGTGCTGATTATTCTGGCCGACGATCTGGGTTATTCGGATCTGGGATGTTATGGCGGCGAGATTGAAACACCGAATCTCGATCGTCTGGCCGCGAAGGGCTTGAAGTTCACCCAGTTTTATAACACCGCTCGTTGCTGGCCGACCCGTGCGGGGATTCTTACTGGTTACTATGCCCAGCAAGTCCGCCGCGACTCACTCCCCAAGATCCCGAGCGCAGGCGGCAGCGCTAACCGTCCGGCCTGGGCGCGGTTGCTGCCCGAGGTTTTGAAACCGATGGGTTATCGCGCTTACCACTCGGGGAAGTGGCATGTCGATGGATTGCCGCTGCAAAATGGATTTGATCGTGCTTACACGCTGGACGACCACAATCGCTTCTTCGCGCCCCAATTCCACACCGAAGACGACAAGCCGCTGCCGCCGATTGAGCCGAATACCGGATTTTATGTGACGACGGCGATTGCCGAACACTCGATCAAGTGCCTGCGTGAGCATGCTCAACAGTACGCTGACAAGCCGTTCTTCCAATATCTTTGTTTCACTTCGCCCCATTTTCCGTTGCACGCGCTGCCCGAAGACATCGCCAAATACAAAGACCGCTATCTTGCCGGTTGGGACGTCTTGCGAGCCGAGCGCTATGCTCGCCAACGCGAGATGGGATTGCTCTCCTGCGACCTGGCACCGCGTTACGAAAAGACGGCTCCCCCTTGGAATCCGTCGGAGGAAGAACTACAGCGTCGCATCGGTCCCGGTGAAATTGGCCGAGCGGTGGCGTGGGATGAATTGACCGCCGAACAACAGACATTCCAAGCCGGAAAGATGGCCATTCATGCGGCGATGGTCGATCGCATGGACCGCGAGATTGGACGAGTGCTCGATCAATTGGCCGCGATGAACGCGAGCGACAACACGTTGATTATGTTCCTGTCGGATAACGGCGCCAGTGCCGAACAGCTGATCCGTGGCGATGGCCATGATCCCACAGCACCCATGGGTTCTGCCAAAACGTTTCTGGGATTGGGACCTGGATGGTCGACCGTTTCGAATGCGCCGTTTCGCATGCACAAATCCTGGGTTCACGAAGGAGGCATTGCAACACCCCTGATCGTTAATTGGCCCCAGGGAATCGCCGATCACGGAGGATTGCGTCACAGCGCGGGGCATGTGATCGACATCACGCCGACGATCATCGAAGTCGCCCGCGCGAAACGATTCGAGACCTGGAACAACGAACCTGTTCCCACACCGCCCGGAACCAGTCTGGTGCCGGCCTTCTCGCGAGATGTTGGTTTGCCGCACGATTATTTGTGGTGGTTTCACAGCGGAAATCGAGCGGTTCGCGTGGGAAACTGGAAGCTCGTTTCGTGGGGCCAGGATCGTCCTTGGGAGCTGTTCGATCTGCAGGCCGACCGCAGCGAAACACACGATCTGGCCGCGCAGAAGCCTGAACAGGTCCGGGAGCTTGAGCGACTTTGGCAAGCGAAACTGGAAGAGTTCCAGGAACTGGCCGGTCGCGATCTGCCGAAAAAGCCGAGTGAATAGCGAGCGTGAAGGGGTTCACACAAGCTTCATTGGCCCGGGTGAGTATATACCCAGCGCGCTGATGCGACATTTCTGCGGAAATAGAACGCGTTCTACCGTTACGCGATTGGTGCGTCAATGCAAATCGTGAAGTGTGGAAATACGAAGCCGGATCTGGATGATTGTCGTCCAATAGCCTGCCGGGTTGCACGAAGTCATTGTCGCGACACTCTCTGGGTATTTGTCATGAACACCGTGTCAACGGCAGTTTGTACTTAAGATCTTGTCGTCTTCTTCGGATTGCGCAGCACCAATTCATATCGCTTAGTAACACGTTTAGATGAGTGGCGCGCGAATTGCGTAACCGTCAGAAAGCCTCCGTCATGAGGAGTTGGGATTGGAATTCACGATAAATGGATTGAGCGTGACCAATGAAACTGAGTGGATCTCACAACGACTGTTCTCGCTGTCGAAATCACGCGCTCGGTGCGAATAGCGAGAATCATCAACTGACAGGGACCGCAAGAAGAAGGCATCGGTTGTGATGTCAATCTGAAGGGGCGGTACCCGAAATTGTCTTGCGAAATCCTGCGCAAGAGGACTCGACGGCGGATCGGATCGCCTGCTCGTTTTTTCGAGTGAGTGTGTTTGTCCGCCGAACTGAAAAGAAAGATGTGAGTGGATTATGAAGCACGGTTATTTGATCGACATGGATGGAGTCCTTTACCGTGGGGCGAAGCTGATTCCCGGTGCGGATCGATTCATCGGAGAACTGCTCGACAGGAACATTCCGTTTCGCTTCCTGACGAACAACAGTCAACGAACACGTCTCGATGTGGTCACCAAACTGTCTCGGTTGGGTATCAAGGTCCAGGAAGAACATATCTTCACCTGTGCGATGGCGACCGCGCGGTTTCTGGCCCAGCAGAAGCCTGCAGGCACGGCATTTGTCATCGGCGAAGGCGGGCTGCTAACCGCCTTGCATCAGAACGGTATTGCCATCGTTGACCATGACCCGGACTACGTCGTGGTCGGGGAAGGGCGGACGTTCAATTTGGAATTGGTGGAAGCTGCTGTGCAGATGGTCATGCGCGGTGCCAAACTGATCGCCACGAATCCTGATCCCAATTGCCCCACGCAGAACGGCGGCACGCGACCGGGCTGCGGGGCGCTGGTGGCGACGTTAGAAGTGGCCACGGGAGTGAAAGCATTCAGTGTCGGTAAGCCCAGTCCGATCATGATGCGTGCCGCCCGCAAAGAAATTGGCCTGATGACCGATCAGACGACGATGATCGGCGACACGATGGAAACCGACATTCTCGGCGCGGTCTAACTCGGCTTTCGTTCGGTCCTGGTGCTCAGCGGCGGTGCCAAAGAAGAAGATCTGTCCCGTTACGCGTATCGTCCGGACCTGGTGATCTCGTCACTGGCCGAGTTGCTGGATCTGCTGGAAGAGTTCAGTTGGCAGGTCCCCCGACTCTGGTCGAAGCCCGTTAAGAGTACTTCGATACCAATCTATCAAGCCCAAAGTTGTTAGTGACGGAATCAATCAAGGCTTCTTGGTATTGCTGTGTCGCCGTGTTCAGCGTCCGCGACTCATTGCGGTCGCTCGTGCCAGTAAACATGTTTGAACGGTCGGCCAGCCGATGGCGGTCGCAGCTGCAGCACTGCTTAACTGCCCCTTCAAGTCACTCGTTCGCCTGAGTTCATCAGACTTCGGCTCGCTGTTCTCTACTTGAATTCTTTCCGCGCGTGAGTTTTCCGAGGTCACGTCAGCCGGATAGCATGTACGTGTCGGAAAGAGGACGCGTTGTTCTTGAATTCTCCGGCATTGGTGGCGGCATTATTTACTCGGATTTGTATCGTGAACATCTTTGCCCTTCGACGTCTCTCCTGGCAATTCCACGGCCTATTCGATCGTGCTGATCGTGCAAGAAATTGCAGTCGGTTGTTCGTCGGACTGGTCATTGCGACGGGCACCATATTCGTCTTGTTGTCCACGGCCAACGGCGCGGAATCGCCGCCCAACGTCGTGATGATCGTGGGTGATGACATGGGGTGGGCTGATTATGGGTTCATGGGGCATGAGGTCATTCAGACGCCCCATCTGGATCGGTTGGCGAGTGAGGGGGCGCTGTTTGTGAATGGGTACACGCCGACGTCACTGTGTCGCGCCAGTCTGGCCACACTGCTGACGGGGCTGTATGCCAGTCAACATAAGATTTGTTGCAACGATCCTCCGGCGGGTGTTGATCGGGCTGAAATGTTACCCTTTTTGCGAGATTCCCCAGCCATTCCGCGACTGTTGAAAGAGCAGGGATACCGCAGTTTGCAAACGGGCAAATACTGGGAAGGGCACTTCTCCAACGCGGGATTTACGGAGGGGCTGACCACGAAAGGGCGGCATGGTGATGACGGACTCGTGATCGGTCGTCAGACGATGAAGCCGATCTACGACTTCATCACGTCGTGTGACAAGACGCCGTTCTTCGTCTGGTATGCCCCGATGCTGCCACACGAGCCGCACGATCCGCCCGAGCGGATTTTGAAAAAGTATCTGGTCGAAGGACGCGAGCCGAAGGTAGCGCGATACTGGGCCATGTGCGAATGGTTCGATGAGACCTGCGGTGAACTGGTACAGTGGATCGACGATCACGACCTGGGCAAGAATACGCTGGTCGTCTATGTGGTCGATAACGGTTGGCTGCAAACCAACGGGCCGGTCCGTCAGGGCAACCAATTTCTGACCCGCAGCAAGAACACGCCCTATGAAGATGGCGTGCGAACGCCGATCATTTTGCGACGCCCGGGTTGGATTGCGCCGAGTCGCCGAACGGACCTGGTTTCGACGATCGATCTGGCGCCAACCATTCTGGCGGCGTGCGGCGCGGCGAGCCCGACGAAGTTACCGGGGGTCAACCTGCTGTCGGTGGCGCGCGACGGAAAACCGCTTGATCGTCACGAAGTCTATGGCGAGATCTACTTTCATGACTGTGTCGAATTGGGCAAGCCCAAACTGAGTGTGACGCATCGCTGGGTTCGCCACGACGAATGGAAGCTGATCGTCCCGACCAAGTCCGGTGCCGATCCGGAACTCTTTCGCGTTACCGATGATCCTCATGAAAAGCAGAATCTGGCGGCGGCCAATCCTGCTCGTGTGGGTGAACTGATGGCTTTGCTGAACCAGCGGTGGAACCTGCAGGTGGAAGGCCCGTCGCTGAAGCCTTAGTGGCTTAGCGAACTGAAAAACGGGGTGTGCCGGTGCTTGACCGCTTTTGGGCAAGCAGTGCTCTGGTCTTTGAGAGCATGAGGGGGCGCTCATCAAGCCCGACTGCAAAGAACACTGCTCCTGAGAAGACTCCGAGGCGGTGTCACGATCCTCTTCTGGCAACGCGTCGATCGCCTCTTGTCTTTTCATTTGAAGAGGGGTGAGGCTCCTGGCTCGCTCGTGCTTCTGACTTGACTGAGTTTCCGTGGCCGGTTATCGTTTGCTTAGAAATTTTGATTAATCAAAAATATTCTTTTTGTTAAAGAAAACACGATTTTATTGGAGTGAAAATGCCGAACACGCGACGATTTTCCCGCGGATTTACGCTGATTGAGCTGCTGGTCGTGATTGCGATCATCGCGATTTTGATTGCGCTGCTGCTGCCCGCCGTGCAGCAGGCGCGCGAGGCGGCCCGGAGAACGCAATGCAAAAACAACCTCAAGCAGATCGGCTTGGCGCTGCTGAATTACGAAAGCACCTACCAAGTCTTCCCTCAAGCCTTCGGTGTCACCGCCGTCGACCCGACGGCCCCTGTGGGCACCGGTACCTATGGTCCTTCGGCGTTCACGGTGATCCTGCCATACTTGGAACAGGGGAATCTGTACCAGCAGATCAATGTGTCGCGATCGGCGCTGTCCAGCAGTAATTTGCCTCCCACCAATTCGGCCTATTCAAAACCGGTCGCCGCGTTCCTGTGTCCTTCGGCGCCGGGAAGTTCCAATATCGATTATTCGGCCGAGCTGACCAACAGCTTCAATAACTTCGGGGTGAGCATCAGTCTTCCCGCTGGTCTAATTTTCGGCAGAAGCGATTATGCACCCGATGCCGGAATGTCGGCCGATATTACGGGGATCACGATCAACGCGGGCGCGGCGATTATCTGTGAGCCCCCTGATGGTCCGGTTACGGTGGGTGGTGTGACCGACGGTTTGTCGAACACGATCATGGTTGTCGAGGATTCTGGTCGGCCGGGTTGGTACGGAAGTAAGGGCGTTGCTTCCCAGCCGGCGATCGGAGGCTATGCGCCCGTGATGGGCACCTACCAGGGGGGGGCCAACGGTCCGGCACCGCAGGGAGGGGGCGCCTGGGCCGATCCGTTGAATTACATCGCCACGAACGGCAGCGATCCGAGCGGTTCTGGCGTCGCCGCCGGAGGTGGGTTTATGGGGATGCCCGCGGCGCCGTGGACTTGTGCGAACGGCTGCAGCAACGACAGCGAGATTTTTTCTTTTCACACCGGGATGAGCAACGTGGTACTCGGCGATGGCTCGGTCCGGTCGTTGAGGAACGGGATGGCAATGAGCCAGATGCAATCGTTACTCAGCCGAGCCGGCGGCGAGTTGCCCATCGACTATTGATCGCACCGTCTACCGGGTTATCCGCCGCGTGAAAGAACAGGACAAAGATGGGGTACCACTTGTCGTTTAACGATCAAACTGTTTTGGCCAATCCGTCGCAAGGGGGCGTTGTGAGCAGGCGATTCCAGCGGGCGAGCGTCTGCTGTCTGGTGACGGTGATGTTATTCGCCGGCCTTTCCTGCAGCCGGCAGCCCAAGGGGATCTACCCCGTGTCGGGGACGGTGACGTACAACGGTTCGCCAGCGACGGGGGCCGCTGTTTTCTTCCATCGCCATGATCCCGGCCCGCAAAACGAACAGGTGGTGATGGGCATCGTCAAAGAGAACGGAGCCTTTGAATTGGTCTGTGGTTCTTTGGGCAAAGGCGCGCCTCCCGGTGACTACGACGTGGTCATCGAATGGAAGGAAGTTTCTGGTCAAAGCAAGGGTGGGCCGCAGCGCGGGCCTGATCGACTTGGCGGGCGTTACGCCGACCCGAAACAGACTCCGCTGCACGCCACGGTCAAAGCGGGACCGAATCAATTGGCGGCTTTTGACCTCACGGACGGGTGACTCGTTTTTGGACCAAGCAGATTGTCGCACCCGATCGGGGTGCCGACGGACGGTGCTACGAATCTTGTCGAGAGGGACGATTGTCACGTGAATTCGGTATGTTGAATGTCGCACCTTCGGTTTGTTCTTCTCCCGAGATTCCGCGACAGGAAACCACTGTGATCACGTTCGTTCCGAAGCCGATTCTTTGCGTCGCGATCATCGGCGCCGGGGCCAGTCTGTTCGGTCTGGTGGCCGCCGATGAGACATTTCCCGCCAACGAGGCGATCCGGTCGGCCGTGGTGAAATCTTTACCATTACTGGAGAAGGGGGCGAGGGGTTCGACTAAGCACCGGAAGCAGTGCTTCAATTGTCACAATCAGGGGCTGCCGATCATGGCGTTCGTCACGGCCCAGTCGCGTGGGATCGATATCGATCAGAAGTTATTGCAGCAGCAAGTTCAATTCACGGCGGATTTCCTGACGCGGAATAAAGATCGATATCGCGAAGGCGACGGGCAGGGGGGCCAGGTTGATACCGCCGGATATGCATTGTGGGCTCTTGATAACGGTGGCTGGAAGCCTGACGAAACAACCGCCGCTGTCGCCGAATATTTTCTGCTTCGTCAAAGTGATCAGCCGCACTGGCGACCGGACGGCATTCGCCCGCCCGCCGAGCAAAGTTTCTTTACGTCCACCTATGTGGCTCTGCGGGGCATGAAGGTGTTTGGTGTTCCCGAACAACAGGCACGGATCGCGGCGCGAATCGATCAGGTTCGCGAGTGGCTATTAAAAACACCCGCACAGGATACCGAAGATCGGGTTTTTCGGTTGCGGGCGTTGCCCCTGGTTGCGGCCAGCGAGGAAGACATTCGACAGGCCACAAACGATTTGCTGTCGACGCAGGGCGACGATGGTGGCTGGGGACAAACCGCCGATCGGTCTAGTGACGCCTACGCGACTGGCACGGCGCTGGTGGCTCTGCACGAAGTCGGTAATCTGAGTGCGGAAGATCCGGTTTATCGAAAAGGGGTGAAATATCTGATTTCTCATCAGGAAGAGGATGGTTCGTGGCACGTCGTTTCGCACTGCACGCCATTTCAAACCTATTACGAATCAGGCTATCCGCACGGTAAGGATCAGTTTATTTCGATCGCCGCAGCCAGTTGGTCCACGACGGCTCTCGCTTTGTCTTTACCAAAATCGCCCGTTCTGTCACCCTGACGCCGCCTTTGCGAGGAATTTCCCGCACGGCGCAGGAGTGTCGCTGAAAATGTTAATCGTCGGCTTTGGAATTCTGCTGTACATGATCGTGTTTACCCCGATCAAAAATCTGCGGCAGAAGTGGAACAAAGGTCGGTCCACGAGCCTTTGGGAGCAACAGGATGCCTACGAACGAGATCTGGCTGCGAAGTCATCCGACGAGTAGTCATTTCGGATCCCGCGCGATCACATCAGCGGGCGAATCATAAAGCGCCAGGCAGGATCGAAAGCCTGAGTGATGTTCTGTTTGTCTCGACGAATCGATCGTCGGACGCAAAGCTTCGGATCTGATTCGATGGCCGCCTGCCACCTCGGTGGGAAACGCGAATGCCCAGACGCTTGCTTCCCATTCGTTCTCGACCGACGATGGAGGCTGGGTCAACGTAGCGTCACGCTTCGTTGGTGATGGTTTTCCTTCCGTATCGTGCCGAGTATCGATCCATGCAAAACCTGTGTGTCATTGTCGTGATGGCGTTGTGCGTCTCCGTTTGTCAGGCCGCCGAATTGCCGCGCAGCACGCCCGAGGCCCAAGGGGTTTCCTCAGCGGGGGTGCTGGAGTTTGTGGAAGCGGTCGACAAGAAATTCGACTCGCTGAACAGTGTGATGGTGTTGCGTCACGGTCACGTGGTGGCGGAAGGGTGGTGGGCACCCTATCACGCTCAGGCACCGCATTCGCTGTATTCGCTGAGCAAAAGTTTCACGTCGACGGCGGTGGGGCTGGCAATCGCGGACGGGAAGCTGAGTCTGGATGACGAGGTGCTGAAATTTTTCCCCGAAGATGCGCCGGCTGAGCCGAGTGACAATCTCAAGAAAATGCGGGTCAGCGATCTGCTGCGGATGTCGACCGGACAACAGACCGAACCACCGCGCACGAATGATGTGGCGTGGACGAAATCGTTTTTGACGCACCCCGTTCCATTCAAACCGGGCACTCATTTCTTATACAACACCTCGGCCACCTACATGCAGTCGGCGATTGTGCAGAAGGTCACCGGCATGACGCTGCTGGACTACCTTCGTCCCCGGTTATTCGAACCACTGGGCATTGAAAAGCCGACTTGGGAGATCAGTCCGCAAGGGATTTCCACCGGCGGTTATGGACTGAGCATCCGCACCGAGGACATTGCTCGTTTCGGGCAGCTCTATCTGCAAAAAGGGATGTGGGAAGGCAAGCAACTGGTCCCCGAGGCCTGGATCGAAGCGGCGACCGCTCGGCAGACATCCAACGGCAGTAATCCGGCCAGCGATTGGGATCAAGGATACGGATACCAGTTCTGGCGTGGTCGTCATGGCTGCTACCGTGGCGATGGTGCCTTCGGTCAGTATTGCATCGTGTTGCCCCGGCAGGACGCGGTAATTGCCATTACCAGCGGCTTGAAAGACATGCAATTGGTCCTCGACGTGATTTGGGACAAGTTATTGCCTGCGATCCATGTCGAACCACTGGCCGCCGACGATCAGACTCGAATGAAACTGGAAAGCACGCTGAAAGGGTTGTCGCTGCGTCCTCAGGACGGCGAAGGTCATCCCGCGAAAGTTCTCGGCAAGCAGCATGTATTTCCGCCCAGCGAGCACAAGCTCCAAGCGGTCAAATTGCTGGCTGGTGAACAAGACGGCGCCACGACCCTCGTGATGCGATTTGATGGTGTTGAACACCGCATCGAGTGCGCTCGCGGCAAATGGAACCCGGGCAAAGCAGGATGGGGCACGTTGGCGGCTCAACCAGTCGCGGCCAGCGGCGCCTGGATTTCCGATGACACGTTCGCGGCCAAACTTTGTTTTTACGAGACGCCGTTTGTGATCACGGTCAAGCTCAAATTCGCGGGCGACGAGATTCACTATCACGCTCAGTCCAATGTCGGGTTCGGGCCGAAGAATGAATTTCAGCTGATTGGAATCGCCGGTGAGAAGGGGCAGGGCCTGTCGCAACTGGTCCCCGCCGATGTTAATCCTGCGCAGCGATCCGCGGTCACGCAGGCAGGGCTGACGGTCACAAATCCGGCTGCTGTCGAATCGCATGACTTTGCGAAATGGGAAAAGGCGATCGCCAATTTCGAATCGTCTGACCGACTGGTGACGCCGCCGAAGGGAGGCGTGCTGTTCATTGGCTCGTCGACCATCGGACTTTGGAAAACGCTGGCCGAAGATTTCCCGAACCATCAGGTCATTGACCGGGGATTTGGCGGATCGGAGATCGTCGATTCGACGCACTTTGCCGACCGTATTGTGTTTCCGTACGAACCCAAGCAGGTTTTTCTGCGAGCTGGCGGGAATGACCTGCAAGCGGGACGACTGCCGGAAGAAGTGGCGGCGGACTTCGCGGATTTCGTGAAGACGGTTCATAGCCGACTGCCGAAGACCGAGATCTATTTTATTGCCCTCAGTCCGGCGCCTGCCCGTTGGGGCCAAAAAGACAAGGGGCGAGTGTTGAACGCCTTGATTCGTGAGCAGGCGTTGCACATGCCGCGTGTCAGTTTCGCCGAGACCGAGGAGATCACGCTCGATAGCCAAGGTCAGGCGCGGAAAGAGCTGTTTGTCGCTGACATGCTGCATCTGAATGCCGACGGTTACAAGCTATTGGCTGAAGCGGTTCGGCCCTATTTGCCCACCGGGAAGTGAAGGGGATCACCAACACTCGGAACGGAGGCCGCGTCCGCAAATTCGGCACAAACACGGTCAGGCTGTTTTCGAGCGTGTCCTTCTTCGATAAGCTAATGTGGATGTCGTGGTCCTTGTGTCGAAGGGCATCGCATGCTGACGGTTCTAGGTGGTTCAGCCGAGATGTGTGACGGAGTGACTCGTCGCGAACTGATGCGAGTCGGCGGATTGTCGTTATTTACTGGCGTCACTTTGCCGCGACTGCTGCAGGCTGCGGAATCCACCTCTCCGCGACGTCCCGGCCGTGCGAAGTCAGTCATCTTGTTTAATCTGCTGGGCGGCCCGAGTCAGATGGACATGTTTGATCTGAAGCCACAGGCCCCGGTTGAGGCGCGGGGTGAGTTTCATCCGATCGAGACGTCGGTGCCGGGTTTGCAAATTTGTGAACATCTGCCGAATACCGCTCGTCTGATGCACAAGACGACCCTGATTCGCACCGTCACGCATGGCTACAACGCTCATAATCCATTGCCGATCATGACCGGTTTTAGCGGCGGAAACTTTGGACAGCTGCGAGCGGAACCGACCGATCCGCCGGACGTGGGAGCGATCTGCCAGTATCTGGGGATGAGTCCGCCCGGATTGCCGGGGGCCGTCTGTTTGCCCTGTTATCCCGGTTGGGGTGAGAGTTCCATGTATGCCGGTCTGCGGCGACCCGGCCCGTACGGAGGATTTCTGGGTAGTCAGTATGATCCATTATTTGCGGTTTGTGATCCCAAGTTTGATCGCGAGCCGAAGGTCAATTTCTACGATCCCGTTACTCCCGTTGGCGATCCGCGACTGCCATCGGTGGATGAATTGCCCGACATCACTGTCGACCGCCTGAGCCGCCGACGATCGATGCTCGACCAACTGGATACGCAATTCGCAAGAGTCCGACAGTCCGGTGCGGTCGACCGGTTGGGTTTCTTTCAGCAGCGGGCGTTTGATCTGCTGACTTCCAGTCACACGCGGGACGCGTTCGATCTGTCGCAAGAGACGGACGTCACCCGTGATCGATACGGCCGAAACCTGAGCGGGTCGAGCATGCTGGTGGCGCGTCGACTGGTGGAGGCGGGCGTTCCGTTTGTCAGCGTGCACGCCGAAATTTTTGGCAAGTACGGTCATTCGTACGACATGCACGAGAATAATTTTGGCATGCTGAAGGATTACAACCTGCCGATCCTCGACCGCTGTTTTCCCGCCTTGATCGACGATTTGGACTCACGTGGCCTGCTCGATTCGACGTTAGTGGTCGTGATGGGTGAAATGGGGCGTTCGCCGAAAGTGAACTCGAAGGCCGGCCGCGATCATTGGCCCCAATGCGGTTTCAGCTTGCTGGCGGGTGGGGGAGTGAAGCGGGGTTTCGTGTATGGAGAAACGGATCAGCTGGCCGCCTACCCGATCAGCCATCCCGTGTCTCCCGGCGATCTGGTGGCCACGATTTATCAGTTGCTGGGCATTGATCCACACATGACGGTCCGAGACCAGACGGGCCGCCCGCAGGGGATTGCTCACGGCGGCGAGCCGATCGACGAGATTCTGGTATAGGCCTCCTCCGCTCGTGGCGAGACCGCGACTTTTCCGGCGGGGCAAAGTCGTCATCTCGTTCCTGACTTTCCCGATAGACCCCAGGCGCAGGGTCGCGATCTCGTGAAATGATGGATTTTGTTTGTCGGGGAAGGTGTATAATTAAGGCACGTCATTCATTCCTCCGGGCGTTCGTCTGACAGGGATTGAGGACGACTTAAGAGAAACGAGGACTGACATGCTTCGCCAACAATGGTTCTTCACCGGTCTGTTCATCGCCGCCATCAGTGTCATCGCTTCGAACGCCCAGGCTGACGGCGGCCGGATTCGCGGCGTGCGGGTTTACCAGGCCCCGACGGTCACCACCGGAATCCAATGGCAACGGAACAACTGGGGCGTTTCCGGTTTCGGGCGAAATTACGGTGGCCCGTCGAACGGGTATGGGGGCTATTACTACGGCAACTCCAACTATCCGATTCCGGGCGGCTTTCCTGCTGGCGGAAACGGTTACCGCCGCTAGTGATGGCGATGGCGTGAATATGGAGCAGGGCGTTTCATCCGTGCGGTGACCTACTGCGGGGTGGAGGGGTGTCTCGCTATCAGAGCGGCAGCCGCTGTGCCGGATTGTCGGTGACGTCCGACTCAGGGGAACATGTACGGGTACTCGCCGTCGATCAGGCTTTGTAGTGCTTCGGCGATGGTTTGCGCTTCGTCTTCCGAATCGCAGGTGATCTGAAAGCCGTTTCGCATGCTGGGGGTAGGTGAGATCCGCACGACGGTTTGGTCGACGACTTTGGCGATCGGCGAACCGGACCGCAAGCAGGGGATTCGGCAGAAGGCCTGCTGATTGATCTTGAGGACGATCATGATGCCTTCGCTGGTGGCATCAAGATTATCACTTTGGATCGCTGAGAGGAGGCAGGCCGAAGTGTACATGACGGAAAGGTTAGGCGAGTCGCGTACGATCATCAACCGTCACGCCCAATCCCTCGTTTCGGATTCCCGTTACGATCACTGATCAGGAATCCGGAATGTCTGTTCATTTCCCGCCGGCTTCGCACTTCTCGCTCCGTCGAAGCCGGTCACGGCCAACCGCTAGTCAGGACGCCAAGGCCGCTGGCTCAAGCGAGTCCATATCTCGCCTTGGGCATCATCGGCTACAGTGTGAGCAAAAAAAAATACCCCCGAGTGGATTCGAACCACCGACCTATGGTTTAGGAAACCATCGCTCTATCCAGCTGAGCTACGGGAGCAAATGCCTGTTTTACAAGGGCTTTCGTCTTTGCCGACGACGGTGTCAACGTCTTAAGCACTGTTCACAACGTCGCAATCGTCGGTTTCTGTTCAACTGACGCGACATCACCAGTCCGCTTGATGGAAGGTGATGTTGCGGTCAATTCTACTCGATCTGGGCGAACCGGGAAATCGTCAACGATCACACCTCGAATCCGTGTGCGACGCGGCCAACAGGGACATGATCTGGACTGGAGTGGAAGCAATGCGGCGGATGGCTTCCTCAATGGTTTGATGAGCTCGATCTGCGAAGGGGAAAACAAGAAATCGGTCCGCCAGGGACGACCATTCGGTACGACTCGTGATGTCGAAGCGAGAACCGTCGATCGTATTGCCGGTTTGGAAATCGGCCGACGACAGCGACTTTGAACGACCCAATGGGCGGGAGCTTGGCCCTATCATGCGACTTTTATTCGTCCGTCACGGGGAATGGTTTCCGCTCATTCGGGCCGCTGACGGAGGCCTGATGAAGATTCGTGAGTGACTCGTTCGTCTGCTGGATTGCAAGGGAGATCCTGCACACTGCTGAGAGTTCAGCGGGGTCAACCGGTGACTTTGAGATCACCTGTGCAGACATCTTGGACGCAATACCAAACAGTCTTGGTCTTGTCTCGGATTGTATTTATGCAATGTCGAGTACTACTGACATCTTTACATCCAGAAAAGTAGCAAGCAACACGGACTCAATCCACCTGTTGGACTGTGTAAAGTCGTTAGCGGATGGGCCGAGAGAACTTACGCCCGAGGCCTGAGAAATAGAGCGAGCATTTTCGGAGATGCTACGATAAGCCAATGTGATCGCGGCTACCGCAATAGAACGGGCCGGCAAAGCCACAACACCAAGTCAGACGTTCCGGTGATCCACTCGCTTTACCTATCTTCAGAGCTATTTCAGTTTAGCCAGTGCTAATTCCGCAGCCGTTCTGACGGACTGGTCCTGGTCTTTGAGTGCTCCTTTCAGGGCTTCGGCGGCGGTCGGAGAACCCGATCCGAATTTTCCAAGAGCCTCGGCGACCTGAACTCTGACGCTGGGGTTGCTCGCGCCGAGAAGTGCGTCAGCTAACACCGGAATGGCAACTTTGAGGGTGTCCGGTTCTGGCGCAATATTCACTAACGCCCACGCTGCAATAGTCTTCTCATGTGAATTACGACTGGAAAGCAATTGTTGTAACCGAGGGACGGCGTGCTTCGACGCAACTCCGATTCGTCCCAACGCGTAGCAAGCGATGGGACGCAGCGCGACGTCACGGTTATCCAAAAGCGGCTCAATCTCCGCCACGGCTTGTTGACTATCAGGTCCAATTTCCGCCAGCGCCACCAACGATTCCATGCGGACACCCGGATCATTGTCCTTCAATCGAAGTTTTAATTCGGGGACAGCACTCTTCGCTCGTGAACCCATTTGCCCCAACGCCACAGCGGCTTCAAGACGAACTAACGGAGTTTCGCTTTGCAAGGCGGTCGTCAATTCAGGCAATGCGGCGGTTTGGTATTCTTCGTTCGCTGGATCAATCTGTAGTAATGCCCACACGCTCACCAGGCGAAGGACAGGATTGTCCTTGGCGCTTGATGACGTTTTTATCGCCGAAACGGCATCCTTCGCACCAAGTTTTCCGAGTGCGTACGCGGCCGCCGGTCGAAATGGAAACCGTTCGTCTGCAAGAAACTTGATGAGTTGAGGCGATGTGGACTTCGCGCTTTGGCCGATTGCTCCCAACGCCAAAATCGCGTCGCGTTGGGTCTCTTGATCTTTCGAACTCAGTAAGGCTACTAAGTTTGAGGTGGCTCCTTCGGCGTCGGGTCCCATCCCGATCAAGATTGGCAATACCAGCTTCTGAGAATTGTCCGTCTTGAGACTTTGGATGAGTGCAGGTACGGCCGGCTTGCCGATTTTCAAGAGCGATTGTTCGGCGCTGAATTTGACTTGGGAATCGGAATCACTCAAAGCGGCGATCAGGGTTGTGACGGCCGATTCTGCTCCTGGGCCGAGGTCACCGAGGGCGCTGATCGCATGCCATCGCAATGAGCTATCCTGAGCTTTCGAAGCAACAATCAACTGATCGATGGCAGGGGCGGCACTCGGGCCAATTGCGGCGAGTGCATCACAGGCATTTTGGCTGATTTGAGCGTTCGAGCCACCAAGAAGTTTTTGGAGAGACGAGACCGCTGGAGCACCTGCGAGAGCGAGACCTTGCACTGCTTCCGACGAGACCTCGGCATGCTCATTTTTCAGACCAGCGATGAGCACGGCAATCGCTTCGTCCGATTCCGCGGCTTTAGGGGGGGCAATTTCCATTATCGCCCGTGCGGCACTGACGGAAATCAGCGGCTCTTTATCCTTCAATAACTTTTTCAACTGCGGAACCGAAGTGAGAGCGTCTGAGCCAAACATGCTGAGAGCATCGATTGAAACGTGTCGCAATATTGGCGAAGAATCAGAAAGGGCGCGATTCAACGCGGGTATTGTTTGCTTAGGACTCGAATTGATTCGTCCGAGTGCAAGAATGGCTTCGTAACGCAGTCCGGCTTCGTCGGATTCAATCGCTTTAACGAGTGACGGAACAGCGGACGCCGCGGCGGGCCCAATCTCGCCCAGCATTCGAGCAGCCGTCGTTTTTTCTTCCGATTTGCCCCGTTCAAGCTGACTAACGTACAGAGAAACCTCTTGATCCTCGGCCACGACTAGTGGCACCGAGCAGCAAAAAAACAAGCACGCGAGAGTTCCAATCAACGGCGGTCTCATCCCAGAACTCCCCTTCGTCGTGAGTCGATAGGTTGATGTGCAAATCCTGAGGCGGTATAAACTTTCAAGCAATTAATGCTACCATTGCAGCCAGCTGACTTGCAACTCTTCAAGCTTTGTACGTACCTCCTTGATAAGAAGTTGTGATTGAAGCCTTGAATGTTTTCGATTCGGCGAAGGGGACCAACGTGAAAACGCGAGCGGTGTTTGGGATTCTCGTTCTGTTTGCTCTGGCGTCTTGGTCTTCTGCCGGAATCGCTTATGACCGGTGGTATGCCGGGGGGGCTGTCAGAACTCCCTACGTCGGGTATGGGTACGGTGGTGGATACGGAGCGTACGGCACCAGATATGGCTTATACGGTGCCGGATACGGGGGTGGGTTTGGCAGTGCCTATAGCGGAATGGGAAATTTGGTGAGAGCCGAAGGCCAGCGCAACGTGTCGAATTCCCAAGCCGCGATCAATTATCAACAAGCAAATCTTGAACGAGAAAAGGCCAGAAACGCCTTGATCGACAATCAAGATAAACTGCATAAAATCCATCGCGAGCGGAAGCAGGAAGCCGAAGCTGATGATGCGAAGAAACGAGAAGCCATGAAAGAGGCCGACGCGCGAGGCGAAAAGTTCGAGGCCGCACATCGTCCACTGCCACTTTCGACGAGTCAGCTTGATCCAGCGACCGGACGAATCGACTGGCCAAAGAGATTGAAATCGCCTGATTTCGACGATCTTCGCAAATCGCTGGAACAATTATTCAAAACGCGTGCTGAAAGTGGTGTCAACGACGATCTGGCTGCAGAGATTGAAATGAAAGTCGGCAGTTTAAAGAATTCACTTCGCAGTCAAATCACTCAAATACCATTACCCGAATATTCGGAATCTCGTAAATTTCTCGATAGACTGGCTAACTCAGTGAACTGAAGAACGCTGAGATCGGATGTGAATTAACCGCGTTCTACGATTCGGCGACCGAAATTTTTCGGTCGGCTAACGCAATTCGTAGCGAACGCTCACGCCGGAACCAGTAACACAATGTCGATCTTGCGCCGCCGCGGATTGAATGACTCGCCCATCGTTCAGGGAATTCTTCGGAAGCCCTGAATACTTTCTGCCTGCTCGTGCTTCGAGAAATGCACTCCGAGTGGCGTGGCGAGAGCTTCGACGGGTTTTATCCCATTCTGGCCCTGAACGTAGGGCAAAGACTGGCCGAATTCTTTGGGCTGAGCCTGATGATTTTCGATCAGACTTTAACCCCGTTCTTTCTCCGTCTGCAGATTGCGGCTGAGATTGACGAGGTCACGTGGCTCGATCGCAAGCTCGGTGAGCGAACGCAATCGGGAATGGTGCGCACGCCTGATGCGCGCTGACATCGACGGCTCTTTCTGCTGGAGCAACAGCCTCAACAGATCGATTGGGCCTACCGTGTAATGTTCGTCGAGAGAGACCTGATGTGCATCCACGCAGGGACATTCCTCCGAAATAATTATTCAGAGAATCGGCACGAAAGTCATCAATGAACAAGAGGCAAGACTGCTGCGAAGACGTAGCGACCAAACAGGACTTTTTTGGAGCCCGTCTCGATGCGGTTCGCTAAATCGGTTTCCATTGACGTGAGATTTGGGCGTTCAGGAGCGCCAGCAGCGATTTTCGCGTCAATTTGCCAATTTCGCCAGGGCGGAGTTCGATGATGGCTGGTGGCATCTGGCCGGGCACAACGAGTCGGATTCGGCGGGTCGCCGATTCGGTTCCACCGGTCCACATGGGGCGCTGCGTGCTGCCGAGTACTTTGACG
Source organism: uncultured Schlesneria sp. (assembly GCA_903871875.1). GTDB lineage: Bacteria > Planctomycetota > Planctomycetia > Planctomycetales > Planctomycetaceae > Schlesneria. Next base: position 45,949 of record CAIQIR010000066.1, on the reverse strand, counting down.
ACGAATCCAATGACTTCGTTTTCGAGCGTGGCCAGCTTTTTTTCTTCGGTGTCGGACAGCATTGTGTAGGTCATCATACTTAGCTTCGCGCCTTCCATGCCTGCTGCCCCCTGTGATTGCCGTTTATTTCGCGTGATTTTCATTTGCTTCTCACGACAACGACATCGTAATCCGCCGAACCATGTCTTGCCTTATAGTCTACCAATTCTTCGCGAGGATAATGACTCGGAAGTCCGCAACATCCCTGAAAACGCGGAAGAAAGTTGGGGCGGGGCGGCAGACACGAGTCGAAATGCCCTCAGCACGATTAAACGATTCACTTTTGGGAGGTGCTAAAACACAAGGCATTTGCCGGATTGGCGTTCCTATCGTGGAAAAACGTCAGCAAGGCGAGCAAATCGGACAGGGATGCCGATTCATCGGGTTAGGTTCGTCCATTACGAGGACGATCGGAAAAATCCGGAGGCATTCGGTGTCAGTGGAAATTCTGGTTAAAATGGGCAATGGTTTCAGGCATTCATCAGGGGCTTGCTCAACGGCAGCTGAAGTCAAAAGCTCTCGATTTAGAGGTAATACGATGCCGGCACCGATTCGTGTTGAGTTGCTACCGTATTCGTCGAGTTGGAAAGTCGCCGCTGAGGAGGCCATTGCCCGGCTGTTTCGCGCGTTGCCGGACAGTATCGTCGGCATTCATCACATCGGTTCGACGGCCATCCCCGGAATCCATGCCAAGCCGATCATCGATTTGATGCCGGTGGTGCGCAACGTCAATGACCTGGATCAGCAGCATCCGATATTCTTGCAGCTTGGCTACTCAGGCTGGGGAGAATACGGCATTCCCGGTCGACGGTTTTTCACCTTCGACGAACCGATCACTGGACGAAGGCTGTTGCAGCTGCATTGTTTTGAAGTCGAAAGCCATCAAATCGAACGGCACCTGGCATGTCGAGACTACTTGTGCGGGAATCCGGCCAAAGCCGAAGAATATGACCGCGAAAAACACCGTTGCCGGGATCTTCATCCCCATGATTCGCACGCGTATTCTGACGCCAAGCACGAATGGATCGCCGCCCAACTTCCCGATGCACTGGCCTACTTTCGCTTGGCGAAGTCAGTTGACGGCCTGCAGGTGAAATGATTACTGGACGGCCGTGACCGAGAATCACAAAAACCGTTCAGGTGGTATTGTCGGTCTCTCAGGGGCCATTGGGAGATGCTTTTTGTCAGGCTTGCAGGCGTGAATGTGACGGGCGTACGCTCAGTTTTGTTGGCGAAGTCCAATTTTCCTGGCCGCGCAACGTTTCCTCAGGACGATCGTATGTGCACTCTTCGAACCACGGCACTGGCTGCATTGCTGTTGACGTCTTGGTCCCCGATTTTGCTGGCGCAGAACAAGCCGACCCATCCGAAGACGTCGAACGAGTCGTTGACCAAAGTCGTGGAGCGGCGGTTTGCTCAGTGGGATCGCGATCACAACGAAGTGCTCGATCTGGTGGAGGTCGATCATGCGATCGCAGATCACTCGGTGCATGGACGTCAGGCGGCGCTGGTGGTCAGCCTGCGGTACCGCATGGCGAACAAGGACCATCCGTCGAAGTTAACGCACCAGCAGTTGATCAAGCTGGTCGAAGAACACGACTTCATCAAAACGGTGGAGCATACGATCCAGCACTTGGAAACGATCGATCGCGAGTTGTTCCTGCCGACCGATCCAGATTTGGCCACCTTCAATCAGGGACGATTGAATGACTGTTACCTGTTGTCAGCGATTGCCGCTCAGGCGCATCGCAGTCCCAAATCGATCCGCGAGATGATCCATCCCGAAGTGACCGGGGGATTTCAGGTCGTGTACGGCGATGGCCAGAAGATCGCGGTCTCACCGCTGACCGATAGTGAGCTGTTGTTGGGAGCGAAGCTCGACAATCGACATGGCAGCTGGCTGGCCGTGTTAGAGAAATCGTACGGCATCATCCGCAAGCGCGATCGGATCAAGAAAGGGGATCATGAAGCGGTCGCAGCGAGCACCGAGCCGATCGAGACATTGAATTACGGCAATTCCGGAGCGATCATTTCGCTGCTGACCGGTCATCACGTCGAGACATTGAAGTTGGGTGGATCCTCGCATCCTGATAAGGTTCACGACCTGTTAGCTGAGATGACTCAGAAAAAGCGTCTCTTGTGCGTCGGAAAGAACAAAGACAAGGGACCGCCTGGCATCGTCAATGGGCATGCCTACGCAATTTTGGGCTACGACACTCAGGGACGGCATGTCCATGTCTTTAACCCCTGGGGAAACAATTTCACTCCCAAGGGGCCGGCAGGGAAGGACCACGGCTACGTCACCAAGAATGGAGTGTTCGTCGTTCCGCTCGATCAATTCCACTCCGTTTTTTCTTCTGTGGAGTACGAAACCGACCGGCGGCTGGCGAAATGATCAAGCTCAAGGCGACACGATCGAGGTTGTCTTGTGAACAGAGATTGATGTTCGTGGCTTGGATGCTAATGGCTTGAGTGACCTGGTACTCGATTTGAATGATGTGGGGGCTATCATTCCTGCGGGAACTGTTGTGAGGATTTGCCAGCTTGTGTCAGCCTGGCAAAAAGACTCTGATTTTCCGGGGATCGAGTTCCTCGGGGCTGGGCTGAAAACGAATGGGAGTTCGGCGTGCGGTTTATTGTCGGGCTGGGCAGTCTGCTGTTGATTGCGGCGATTCTGCTGGATGCGTTTGAGGCGGTGTTGTTGCCGCGTCGAGTCACACATGGATATCGCTTCATCCGTTTTTTTTACCGTCATACCTGGCGGGGCTGGCGGCGGCTGGTGATGTGGGTGCCGTCGACCCGTCGTCGGGAAACGCTGCTGAGTGTCTTCGGTCCGCTCGCTTTGCTGGTGTTGTTTTGCAGCTGGGCCAGTGGACTAGTGATCGCGTTTGGTCTGTTGCATTGGGCTCTCAAGACGCCGATTGCCGCCAGGGAAATCGCTTCGACGGTCGAAGACTATCTCTATTTCAGCGGTACGACATTCTTCACGCTGGGGTACGGAGATTTGACGCCGACCGGCTTTGTGGGCAGGTTGCTGGCGGTGCTCGAATCGGGACTGGGATTCGGATTTCTGGCGATGATCATCAGTTACCATCCCGTGTTGACGCAGGCATTCTCTCGCCGCGAAATCGTGATTTCGCTTCTTGACGCACGCGGAGGTTCGCCTCCGACGGCGGCGCAGATTCTTCTGCGTTGTCATGGACCTCAAGCGGCGCAGGCGATGATCGCAGATTTGCAGACCTGGGAGACGTGGTCGGCCGAACTGCTGGAGAGTTGTCTGTCATTCCCGATGCTCGCCTATTACCGGTCGCAACATGACAATCAATCCTGGCTGGCGGCACTAACGGCCATTTTGGACACCTGTGCGCTCAAGCTGTGCGAGACGGATCAGCCAGACCATCATCAGGCCCGGCTGACTTTCGCCATCGCTCGACATGCCGCCGTGGATCTGACGCTGATCTTCAAGATCACACCAGTGAAGCCCGATCCTGACCGGCTGCCGCCCGTAGACTTCAGCAAACTTAATGAGTTACTCAGTGAAGCCGAAATTCATCTGGCGGGCGGGGCCAAAGCAGAACTAAAGCTGACGGAATTGCGGGCGATGTACGAACCATTCGTGAACGCCCTCGGACGGTATTTTCTGCTGCGGCTGCCGGAGTTCACTCCGAGCCGGCCGACGGCGGACAACTGGCAGACCAGCGCCTGGATGCCGCGGACACCGGGAATTCTGGACCTGCCGAACGCCGAACGCGGCGATCATTTCGAATAGAGCAGATTGCGGTGTTGGGCATTTGAGACGCTGTCTGGACCTTTGCGAAGTGAAAGATCAACACGACTGCCGCTGCAGACTTTTCTTGAACAGTGAACTCAATCCGCTGCTGCAAACAACAGCTCCCGCGTCAGCAGGCGTGGAACCGGTTACGCCAAAATGACTGGAGCAGGGGAGTTTTCTTTCGTCGGGCATTGTGGTCCAACGCGTCGGTCATATCAGACTTGCTGGCCGCTACCAAAGCTTTCTGCTGCGTTGAACGACCGATCGCAGAATGAAGTCGTCGGGGATTTGGCTGTATTCGTGTTTGCGGCGAACGCGTTCACAAAATCGTTCGGCTTGACGCGGATGGACCAGGACTTCGTCGACCATCCAGATACCGCCAAACGTGCTATTGAAATCCTCAACGACCTGATTGACGAATTCGGTTCGTTCGAGATCAACACCGTATTTGCCAGGATGAAACGTGTTTTCCAACATCGGAGGTGCCTATCGTCGTGGTACTCGATTAACGGGTGAAGTGACTGAAAACAGAGGACCGTGTCGCAGAGAATTCCGTCCGCGGGACTCCTATTTTCTTTTCGGTAGGGCGGGTCAGTGACATGAGTGTGTCAGGCAGAGATGAGTACGATTTTACTAACGCGAATGGTGAATACTGAGGATCGCGATTGTATGGTTTTGATGCAATGTGGTTTTGTGTTTCACTGGCATGGAAAGCCAAGGGAATGAGCTGTCGCGGTGAGTTCTTTCCAAGTGCAGGGATTTCATCGGTCGAGATCTGTTGTGGCGAAGACTGATCGCGGGTGATCACGTTCGTTCTGATTGGGGACTCATCAACGCAGGATCCGAATCGTATCCCGCGACAGGGCTCCTTCAAAAACGTACGATGGATGAGTCAACATTGGCCATCAGGACCGACTGCGTTTCAAGTCCATGGGTTGGAACGGCATTCGAATCGGTTGAGAGGCATTGACCACTTGGGTGTCGTCGGACGGAGAAACAGATGAAACACTCGTTGGTGGTCGTCATTTGTCTGTTACTGCTGGGGCTGGCGGCCGTTGTCTCGGGGCAGTTGGAATCGCCGTGTCGCGTCACGCTACGGCTGTGCGATGCGGAAACCGGTCAGGCGTTGCCGGGAGTGATTCGTGTCGTCGATCGGGAAGGCCACGACATCGCCCTTTCGCGGATCGCCGTGGCGGAAAAGACGCTTAATCCGTTGTTATCGCGCGGGCTGGGTTTGGTGGATCAACCGGCGATCGAACGCTGGTCCGTGGTGGTGGACAATGTCGTATTACAACTTCCTCGCAAGTCGCTGGTGATTGAGGCATTCTCGGGTCTGGAGACGGAACTGGCTCGTGTACAGGTTGATCTGGCCGAACAGTCGGCGAAGGAGGTCGCAATCCCGCTGAAGCGGTTTTACGATGCGGCCGCTCGCGGGATGCAATGCGCCAACACGCATCTGCATTTGACGAAAATTCCTCGAGATCAGGCGGATCGGTATTTGACGGAAGTCCCACGGGCGGACCGATTGGACGTGCTGTTCGTCTCGTATCTCGAACGTGCCGAGGCCGATCGCGACTATATTTCGAATCGCTATACGCGTGCCGATCTCGAGCAGTTCTCAAAAACCAGCGGGACCGTTTTCGGGAATGGTGAAGAGCACCGGCACAATTTCACTGCAATGGGGGAAGGATATGGCCATGTCATGCTGCTTGACATCCCGCAATTGATTCAGCCTGTCAGCATCGGTCCCGGCATTACGAAAACAGGTACCGACGGCATGCCGTTGCAACGCGGGATCGACCAGGCGCATCGAGACGAAGCGACCGTAATCTGGTGCCACAACCACTGGGGCCTGGAGCGTGTCGCCAATCTGGTGACGGGACGGCTGGATGCACAGAACATTTTTGACGGCGGCACACCAGGCAGCTTTAAAGACAGTTTCTATCGCAGTTTGAATGCCGGGTTAAAAGTTCCCTTTTCCACGGGAACAGATTGGTTCATGTACGACTTCTCGCGAACTTACGCCAAGGTGGACGGTCCTGTGACGGTTCGTTCGTGGCTCAAGGCGTTGTCGGCCGGACGCACTTACATTACCAATGGACCGTTGCTGGAATTTCAGGTCCAGGGGCAAGAGCCGGGTGGGCGAGTGAAACTCGATCAACCCGGCTTGGTGACGATCACGGCTCGGGGAATCGGGCGTATGGACTTTCAGCGGATTGAGATTGTGCAGAATGGCCACGTGATCCGGTCGCAGTCCTGCCGCCCCGAAGCAGGACATTTCGTCGCCGGCCTGCGATTTGACCTGCCGATCGAGGGTCCCTGTTGGTTCGCCTTACGAATTCCGCCTCCACCAGTGAAAGAGGACGCCGAATTGACGGAGGCCGTTCCGTTGAATGACTACGGCCAGCCGTTGTTCGCCCACACCAGTGCCATTGATGTGGGAACGGGCGGTGTGTCGTATTTCGATCGCCAGGTCGCTATGGGACTGTTGACTGAGTTGCGCGACGGCCTGCGAAAGATTGACGAACAAGCACAGTTTGCCGACGAAACCGAGAAAGCCCGGGTCGTCGATGTTTACCAGGACGCGATTGCTGAGTTTGAGCGGCGGTTGGCGGCTGACCGGCGGAAATGACGAAGACACCGCCGGATCGGCACGTCATGCCGCTGAACGGCTGGCTTAGCCCAGGTAAAGGTTGGTTCTCGTTCCTCGTACGTCCATTTCGTATTCGATCTCTTCGATCGGGGGACGCGTGTAATGCCACAGGGCTCCGTGGATGCTGGCCGCACCAATTCGGCCTAAGACAATTTCGGGCAGCAGTGGAGTCAGTGAATGAGCCGTATAGACGTCGACCGTGTTGACCATTGACCAGTCGACCCCCAAGCCGCTTAGCCGGGACTCCATCAGGCCCATCACAAATTGCGATTTGATTTTGAGTCCCTCGGCTGAGGTATCGCCCAAGGCGACAATACCGTCGCGCGACAGCACTCCTTCGGGCAATTCACCGGCACCCGCCACGACGAAGGTGGCGGGTAAGTCGGCTGGGCAGGCCCTCGTGAACGAAAAGCCGTAGAGGACAGGGGTGGTCGGCGGACAAACGACCGGTGCGACGTTGGTACGGGCGACCGGATTGACTCCATCCACGAACACGCCCCATTGTTGCAGGATCGTGGCATACTCGGCGTTAAAGGCGGCAAATCCCGGAAACGTGAAGGGCTTGGGTGATCGTAACTCGATCCCGCATAGGGCCGCTTTCGGACGCTTCTGCGCCGTCAGGTATTTGGAGATCTCGTCGAGTCCCTGGCGATAGGCGAGCGGCCGTTGGAATGTGACGTGAACGATTTCATACCCGGGGCTCGAGACGGCTCCGCACGAATACGGGGCGATACCGGGAAGAAAGCGATAGTGTCCCTCGGGATGATCGATCAGTGGCATCTAGTTTTCTTTTAAATAAATGAGTGTCCATCGATGGTACGGAGGCTCGGTAACACGCCGTGCGACCGCTCAACGATTCTCGTGTTGAGGTGATTAATCATCGCGTTCGGAAAGCCGGTTGGCTACCCATCAACGGCGGAAGATGCAATGATTTTGGCGGGATTTTCCGAAGCCACGAACACTTGTCACAGGATCAACAAACGCATGAACGATTTCCATCGATTGAATCGCCGGCAATGGTTCGGGGCGACAGCAAGCGCGGTTTCATTGGCCGCTCTGGGCAGAGTGCGTCAGGTCTCTGCGGCCGCACCGGCGCGACCTCGGGTGGCCGCGGTGATTACAGAATTCACCTATCGCAGTCATGCGCATGTCATTCTCGAGAACTTTTTGGAGCCGTATCTGTTCAACGGCAAAGTCACCGAATCTGGCATGGACGTGGTCAGTCTTTACGTGGACCAGTTTCCTGAAGGCCGCGATATGGCTCGCGACATCGCCAAACAATATGGCATCGAGATTTTCCCCACGATTGCCGCGGCTCTGCAGCGTGGCGGAAACGATCTGGCGGTCGATGCCGTCTTGTCGATCGGCGAACATGGCAAATATCCTGTCAACGACCACGGCCAAATGATGTATCCCCGCAAGCGGTTCTTCGACGAGATTGCCGCCGTGTTTCGTCAGAGTGGCCGTTCCGTCCCGTTGTTTAACGACAAGCATTTAACGTATCGGTGGGATTGGTCGGTCGAGATGATGCAGGTGGCTCGCGAACTGAAGATTCCGTTCATGGCGGGTAGCTCGGTCCCACTGGCCCAGCGTCGTCCGCCGTTCGAGTTGCCGGAACAAGCGGTGATTGAAGAAGCTGTTTCGATTCATGGCGGGGGCATGGAGTCGTACGACTTCCATGCGCTGGAGGTCTTACAATCGATCGTCGAAGCGCGCCGGGGCGGTGAGACGGGCGTCAGCGAGATTCAGGTCCTGGAGGGCGATGCGGTCTGGAAAGCGGCTGACGAAGGCCGCTGGAGTTATCCGCTGGCCGCGGCGGCGATGCGGGCGGTGGAAGGAAAAGATGTGGGACCGCTGCAAAACTACACCGAACCAGGTGACAGTAAAGTCCATCCGATTCATGTGATCCTGATCAAATATCGTGACGGAATGAAGGCCACGATCGTCCGCATTGGGTCGAGCGCCACACGTTGGGGTTTCGCCTGTCGACTGGCCGGACAGCCGGAACCGATGGCGACCAGTTTCTACGTCGGTCCCTGGCAAAATCGCAATCTGTTCAAAGCGCTGTCGCATGCGATTCAATCGCATTTTCGCGAGGGGCGCGCGCCTTATCCCGTCGAACGGACTCATCTGGTGACGGGCATGCTCGCGGCTGCGATGGATTCACACTTCGAGCAGAACAAGCTGCTGGCGACCCCGCAATTGGATGTCGCTTACAAACCGATCGATTACCGAGCCATGCGCGAAATGGGGGATTCGTGGAAAATCATCACCGAAGGAACGCCGGAACCCAAAGGCATGGACTCTAGCCGATCACGAGCCAAGCTGTAGGACATCGATGGGCCCGCCTTTCACGTGGCGGGCCCATTTTTTGAAGCAGCGGGCGCGACCGGGGCAGGGCCGTCCAGGGTGATCGATCAACCGGCCTTCGTCTTTTTCGCCGGGAAATTGACGATGACTTTGATCGCCCCGTCTTTGCGGTCGCGGAACAGCTCGAAGGCTTCTTGCAGTCTTGCCAACGGGTAGGTGTGCGTGATGATCGGCGACACGTCGATCCGTCCTTCCTGAATCCATTGCGTGGCGAGCGGAAAGTCGCGACGAAAGTCGGGGTTTACCGAAGTGTGCACGGTGACGTTTTTGAAAAACAGGTCTCGCCACCGCAGCCCGTTGATGAATTGAGGCGGGACGCCGAAACACAGCAGCCGACCCGCTGTTTTGCAAAGATCGATGCACAAGTTCAGTTGTTGGTCTTGATGGCCGACGCATTCGATCACGATGTCCGGCAGGTTTCCGTTTAGGATCTGTTTGACGGCGGCGACAGGATCCTGCTGGGCATTACATACCGTTGCGGTGGCGCCCATTTTGGGACTGACTTTCAGTCGGCTTTCTAACAGATCGATGCCGATGATCTGCCGCGCCCCCATGGTTCTGAGTGAGGCATTCATGAGTTGGCCCATTGGACCCTGTCCGACGACCGCGACATCCAGATCGAGAATGTTGGGAAGTTTTTTCAAGGCGAAGATGGCAGTGCCCAGCGGCTGCGCCATTAAGGCTTCTTCTTCGGGAACGTTGGTGGCAATCGTGATTGCACGGTTCTCGTTCAGAATAAATCGTTCGGAGAGTCCTTGCTGCATTTCGGGCACGGCGAGCACGCGGTCACCGACCCGCCATTTTTTCCCATTCGTGGCGGTAATGGTGCCGATCATCTCGTGCAGCGAATGGCCTTGCTCGATGGGCCATTCGTCCCAGCCATTGAAATAGGGCAGGTCCGACCCACAGAGACAGGTTGTTTCCGGCTGAAAGATAATCTGACCCGAAACGCCGTTGGGAGGGGTCGGGGAGAGTGTTGGCTCGGGAACGTCGATCAGGCGAATCTTTCCAGGAGCGTACAGGTCACCGGTCAGCATGAAAGGGGGCTCCGCGAGAGTTGTTCGAAGGCTTCGAGTCGGGCTGTTTCGCAACGGAAACGCTGCTGCCCAGAATACGAAAAAGCCCGGCTTGTTTCCAAGCCGGGCTTTTTGAATAACCAGTCACCGGTCGAAACAGCGGTTACTTCATCGCGGCTCGTTCGGCTTTTTCTTTCTTTCGTTTTTCAACGACGTCATCTTGCAGCCCGCGTGGCAGCATCGAATAACGCGAGAACTCCATCGTGAACGTTCCCTTGCCTTGCGTCATCGATCGCAATTCGTTGGCGTAGTCGAACATGCTGGCAAGCGGAACTTCGGCGACGATGGTGGCGACGCCCATGTTCGTTTCGGTCGCACCCACCAGTCCTCGTTTACTGGAAATATGCCCCGTCACGTTCCCTTGGAATTCGTCAGGAACTTCGACTTCCAGCTTCATGATCGGTTCGAGCAGTCCGATCGCGGCCTTCTTCAATGTTTCACGCATACAGTCAAACGCGCAGATACCGAACGCCATTTCGGACGAGTCGACATCGTGGTAGCTACCGTCTTGCAGGATCATTTGCACGTTCACGACTTCACATTCGCAAAGCGGGCCTTTGACCAGGGCTCGTTGGAAGCCTTCGTCGATCGGCTTGATGTATTCCTTGGGAATACGACCGCCGGTGACGTCGTTGACGAATTCATAGGCAATCGCACTGTCTTCCGGCAGGGGAACCAGCTTACCGACAACGTGACCGTACTGGCCGGAGCCACCGGTCTGCTTCTTGTGCTTGTAGTTGAATTCGACTTCCTTGGTCGGGGTTTCACGGTAAGCCACGCGTGGTTGACCGATGATGCATTCGACGCCGTATTCGCGCTTGATGCGTTCTACGTAAATGTCGAGATGCAATTGACCCATGCCGGCGATCAGTGTCTGACCGGTTTCTTCGTCGGTCAGCACGCGGAACGTCGGGTCTTCGCGGCGGAATCGTTCGAGAGCCTTGCCCAGCTTGTCGGCACCGTCTCGCTTGGCGGGTTCGATGCTCAACCGGATCACGGCGTCGGGAACGAAGATACTTTCCAGCGAATAGGTCACACCATCACCGCAGAAGGTATCCCCCGATGCGCAGTCGACACCGACCAATGCGACGATATCACCCGCTTCGGCGATATCGACGTCTTGTCGATCGTTGGCATGCATTCGGACCAGTCGGCCGAATCGCACCTTCTTGCCCGTACGAGTATTGATGTAGCTTTCGCCCTTGACGATCTTGCCCTGGTAAATTCGCGTGTACGTAAGTTGTCCGTACTCTTCGACGACCGTTTTGAACGCCATGCAAACCAGTGGCTTCTTCGGGTCGGATTCGAGAGTGACGCGATTCCAGTTCGGTTCTTTAGATTCTTCTTCCGACTTCGGCTTCTTCAGCTGGTCAATGGCCGTCATCTTGCGATCCAACGGACAGGGCAAGTAATAAGTGACAGCGTCCAGGATTTCCTGAACACCCTTGTTCTTGTAGGCTGAACCCATCATGACCGGGGTGATCTGCTGGGCGAGGGTGGCCGAACGAATGATCTTGCGGATCTCGTCGACCGGTGGTTCCTTCTCTTCGAGCAGCATTTCCATCAGCGGATCGCTGAACAACGACAGTTGTTCGAGCATGTGCGCACGGGCTTCGGCTGCCTTTTCCTGATATTCGGCAGGAATGGCTTCGCGTCGGATGTTTTCGCCGTCCTCACCATCGAAGAAAATGGCCTGCATGGTGATCAAATCGATCACGCCCTGGAAGGCCATCTCACGTCCCATCGGGATCTGTAGTGGAACGGGGATGACGTGCAGTTTTTCTTCGATCTGCTTGATGACCTTTTCCGGATTGGCTCCGGTGCGGTCCATCTTGTTGATGAAGGCGATGCGGGGCACCTTGTACCGCTTCATTTGGCGATCGACGGTCAACGACTGGCTTTGAACGCCACCGACCGAACAGAGGACCAGAATGGCCCCGTCGAGTACGCGCAGCGATCGTTCGACTTCCACGGTAAAGTCGACGTGGCCCGGCGTGTCGATCACGTTGATGATGTTATCGGCCCATTTCACCTGCGTGGCCGCAGCGGTGATGGTGATGCCCTTTTCCCGCTCCAGTTCCATGAAGTCCATCGTCGCGCCGATGTTGTCCTTCCCTTTGACTTCGTGAATCGCATGGATGCGTCCCGAGTAGAACAGGATTCGTTCCGTGAGGGTTGTTTTTCCCGAGTCGATGTGAGCCGAGATACCGATGTTGCGGACTTTTTCGAGGTTCATAGTATGATGTTATTGAAACGCAGTCGGGGAACAGTGCGATCTCGGAGACGGTCTACCGAGACCTATCGGGGAAACGAGAAATCCGATTTGATCAGTGCTGTGAAGCCTTGATCGACACGGCCCGTTCAAGAAGTTGCGGAGAGAACGAGTTAAAGAGTGCCTCGAATGACGCCCAGAGGGAGGTTGCTGAAGATGTGGTCCATCACAGAGAGGCCGCTGCGATGAACCCTAGCAAACTGAGCGAATTGTGCATTCCCGAAGCATGATCGAGTCCTTCATTTTCCGTCGTTTAATCGCGATCTGATCGTAACAGTACGACGAACTTCCCCAGTCAACTCGAAGATGCCACGTCGGGTGAGTCCTGCGACTTCGCAGAACCAGCTGATCCTGCTGCATTCATGCACTGATCGACACTCGTCCTTAAATGTTCCCTTATCCTAGCAGCGATGATCCTGCACGGGAAGAGCGATTTTTGGGCCAGCCAAGTTTTTTCTGGGCCTGCTTACAAAGCCGCCGACCAATTAGGGGGCGTCTCTGTTCGGTTCCGCCGGGGGGCATCGTCGGGTGATACGCAAGCGTGGCCAGTTGGGCGGGAAGGGGTCGGGGCGTTCTTTGAATGGTCCGTGAAAAATAAAAAACGCCTTCCGGTCGGGGCGGAAGGCGTTCATAAATTCACCAGTCAGGGGACGATTTTGGATTAGTAGCGGCCGCCGCCACCACCGCCTCCGTATCCGCCGCCACCGCCGCTGCGTCCACCACCACCACCGCCGCCACTGCGGCCACCGCCGCCGCCGCCGCCGTAGCCACCGCCACCACCGCGACCACCGCCACCGCTTTCGCGAGGACGAGCTTCGTTCACTGTCAGCGTTCGGCCCTGGAACTCCGCTCCATTCAAGGCGCCAATCGCTGCTTCACCACCGTCAGACATTTCCACGAAGCCAAAGCCTCGTGACCGGCCAGTTTCGCGATCCGAAACCACTTGAGCCGAAGACACATTGCCATGCTGACTAAACAGCTCGCGCAGATCATCAGCCGTGCAATTGTAAGACAAATTACCAACATACAGATTCTTGCTCATCGTCGTCCTTTGCGAGCCATATCGGCTCTCTGAAACAGGTCATAGGCTGTCACATAATGCGACAGGGAAGATCAAAGCCAAATCAGCGACTGCAAAACCGCGGCATCGAGAGAAACAACAAAAACTTCCCGACATTCTTTTTGTTTCACGAGAGCTTAACGGACCTGACGGTTGCCGAGGGACGTCACCGGACTTGACTGACTTGGACGCTGCAAGAGAGGACTCAGGACTGCGGGCAAGCAAGATTGATCGGTGTGCGAAGTGGCATTCATCTTCCTACTCCGGCAGGCCCCTGCCCACCGGAGTGATAAGTGTTATTGCACGTTACATCAAAAAAGGAAACGCTGATTCTTCAGAATTTGTCAGAAAATTGAGACCAATTGTCCAAGACGTGGCGGTCGAAGATTCGACGTAACCTTCCGCGACCCGGCGGTCAGGGGGCAAACCAGGCTACTTCAGCACCTCGTTTCGTCGTTTTGGGTGCCCATTTTGACACCTGGACAAAAGGTAAATGCCTGGTGGAAATTGCGTTCTTGTGCGGGGAAAACGGTTGTTTAATGCGGGACGCTTGAAGTTCATCAATGGGAACGGTAATTTCCGGCTTCGTCAACGAGGGGTTGCTTGTGCGCTGATTGTTCGCGCCGAGTCTCGTTCGCTCGGCCGGCCCGAGGTTTGGGTTGGCCTGTTCTGTGTCTGTGGTCGCTTCGGCGGCCTGGTTTTGAAGGACTTCGCATGTCGACCAAGTACGTGTATTTCTTCGGTGACGGTCAGGCCGACGGTGACGCCACGATGAAGAGCCTCCTCGGAGGCAAGGGTGCGAATCTGGCTGAAATGGTCAAGATTGGGTTGCCTGTTCCCGCTGGCTTTACACTGACGACCGAAGTTTGCACCTATTATTACGCCAACAATCGCACCTTCCCGCCGGAACTTAAGCAACAAGTGATCGACGCGCTGAAGAAGGTCGAAAAGTCGATGGGGGCCGAATTCGGTTCGTTGACCAACCCGTTGCTGTTCTCGTGCCGTTCGGGTGCTCGCGAATCGATGCCCGGCATGATGGACACGGTGCTCAACATTGGTCTGAACGACACCACCGTCGTCGCCCTGGCCAAGCAAACGGGCAACGAGCGGTCCGCCTGGGACAGCTATCGCCGCTTTGTGCAGATGTACGGCGACGTCGTGCTCGAACTGAAGCCAAAAGACAAGACTGAAGGTGACCCGTTCGAAGTCGCTTTGGAACACAAACGCGAAAAAGCGGGCGTGAAAGAAGACTCGCAACTGTCGGTGGCTCAGCTCAAGGAGCTGGTGGCCGAATTCAAGCAGTTGATCAAGACCCGTGCCGGCAAAGACTTCCCCACCGATCCGATGGAGCAGGTCTGGGGTGCGATCGGCGCTGTGTTCGGCAGCTGGATGAACGACCGTGCGATGGTCTATCGTCGTACCTATGGCATTCCTCACGAATGGGGTACGGCGGCCAACGTTCAAGCGATGGTCTTCGGGAACCTGGGTGATGACTGTGCGACCGGTGTGGGAATGACCCGCGACTGCGCCTTGGGCACGCCCGGTTTCTGCGGCGACTACCTGATCAATGCTCAGGGCGAAGACGTCGTCGCCGGGATTCGAACCCCGAAGCGAATCGAAGAAACGCTGTCGAGCGATATGCCCGAGTCGTACAAGCAGTTGAACGAAATCGGTAAGAAGCTCGAAAAGCACTACAAGGAAGTGCAGGATATCGAGTTCACGATTCAACGCGGCAAGGTTTACATGCTGCAGACTCGTAACGCCAAGCGAACCGGTTTTGCCGCCGTTCGCATTGCGGTCGATCTGGTCAACGAAGGATTGATCACCGAGCAAGAAGCGTTGCAGAAGCGACGTATTCCCGCAGACGACCTGGCCCAGTTGCTGCAGCCCATTTTCGATCCGGCTTCCAAGAAGTCGGCTACGAAAGAGGGTCGGTTCCTGGCCAAGGGGATCAACGCCGGTCCAGGCGCCGCATCGGGCGTGATCTGTCTGTTCGCCGACGAAGCTGAAAAGTTCCACGAAAAGAACCCGAACATCGACATCGTGCTGGTTCGTAAAGAGACCAGCCCGGAAGACCTTCGCGGGATGAAAGCCGCCAAGGGAATTCTGACCGCGACCGGTGGTGCCAGCTCACACGCGGCTCTCGTCAGCCGTCAGATGGGCAAGGCCTGTATCGTGGGATGTTCGGCGATCGACGTCGATTACTCGACCAACACCGTTAAGGTGGCAGGTAAGACGTTGAAGGCCGGCGACTTCATCAGTATGGACGGTTTCACCGGCGAAGTCTTCGAAGGGAAGGTCGAAACCAAGGACAGCGAAGTCATTCAGGTGCTGGTCCAGAAGACGCTCAAACCCGAAGAATCGGAAACCTATCGCCGCTATTCGCAGTTGATGGGTTGGGTCGACAAGTATCGCAAGCTGCGAGTTCGCACGAACTCCGACACACCCGCCCAAGCAGACGAAGCGGTGGCGTTCGGGGCTGAAGGGATTGGTCTGTGTCGCACCGAACATATGTTCTTCGATCATCTCGACGAAATCCGACATATGATCGTTTGCGAAACTAAGGAAACGCGTGAAGAGGCGCTGGCGGCATTGTTGCCGTTCCAACGAGCCGACTTCGCCGGCTTGTTCCGCAGCATGAATGGTCGCCCAGTGACGATTCGTCTGCTCGATCCGCCACTGCACGAGTTCCTTTCAGATCGCCATCTGGAAGAACAACCCGACCTGGCCAAAAAGCTGGCCGGTTGGACGAATAGCACCGTCGAAGCGGTGGCCCGTCGCGTGGGAGAGCTTCACGAAGCGAACCCGATGCTCGGACATCGTGGCTGTCGTCTGGGGATCGTTTATCCCGAAATCACCGCCATGCAAGCCCGGGCCATCTTCGAAGCGGCCGTGCTGGTGAAGAAAGAAGGGATCAGCGTTGTTCCCGAAGTGATGGTGCCGCTGGCTGGGTTCCTGACGGAATTCAAGAACCAGGAAAAGATCATTCGCGACACGGCGGAAGCGGTCTTCAAAGAAACCGGCGTGAAGTTGGAATACCTCGTGGGAACGATGATCGAAGTGCCTCGCGCGGCCGTTCGAGCCGATCAGATCGCCTCGGCCGCCGAGTTCTTCAGTTTCGGTACCAATGACCTGACGCAGACGACATTGGCGATCAGCCGTGACGACTATGGTCCGTTCATCGGGTTCTACCGTGAAAACGACATCATTCCGAACGATCCGTTCCAGACGATCGATCAAGAAGGTGTCGGCGACATCATGCGGATCGGCGTCGATCGCGGCCGATCGACGCGACCTGATTTGAAGATCGGTATTTGTGGAGAACATGGCGGCGATCCCGCCTCGGTCATGTTCTGTCATGACATCGGCCTGAACTACGTCAGCTGCTCACCTCGTCGAGTGCCCGTCGCTCGATTGGCTGCAGCGCAACAAGCTCTGGCTAGCGGCAAGTAAGCCTGTTGCATGACGACTCTGTCGTTGCAGGGCGATTGATTTCTGATCCCCTCATTCCGGAAAGCCGGAGTGAGGGGATTTTTTGATGACCCATCGATTTGGTTCATGTCGCGGACGTGGCTGGTCAGATGCGGCTTGAAGCGACTGCGACAAGGGGGCTGCGGTTAAGCACAGAGACCCATTCGTGAAAGTGCGCGTGTCGATTTTCGTTCTTGACGGATGTCAGGCGCTCGGCATGACGGTATTCTGCACGGGTAATCTCCGCGTCGCATGATTTCCTGAGGGCGTTCGTCCATGTCGAATGAAGCCGTGCCGATGACACCGTCGGAAGCCGTTCAACAACGTCTCCGCGAACTGAAAATCGTTCTCGATCCCGAGATTGATTATCGGCTGGAGCAGGTGTTTCCCAAACTAAAGGGGTGGGGCGCGAATCGTACCATCAAGCGACGCGCGAAGTTGATCAGGCTGGTTGAGCCCACCTTGTATCACATGCTGCTCGCAGGTGAAGAAGTTTTGTACGTCGCCAAGGGAGTACAGTATTCTTTGGCCGAGAACTATTTCATGGGCGCGCTGTGGTCGACGCTGCTCAATCAGACCGTGTTCGTATTGACCAATGCACGGCTGTTGATGATGCGATCCAACAATTGGGGCAAGCCGTCGGAAATGTTTTGGGTGGTCTATTACAGCGAGATCGCTAACTTCAAAGCGAGTTGGACGGGCGTGCTGAAATTGAATCTGCAAGACAAAAAGCAATTGAAGTTCACCGGCTTTCCCGCCCAGGATCGCAAGACGATGCCGGCGATCTTTCAACAGGCGCTCGATGACTACCGCCGATTGAATTTTGCCCCGTTCGCTTCACAATCACGCGAAAATCTCTGTTGTCGCTGCTTCAAGGTCGTTTCCAAGGGAGATTTCGTCTGCAGTCACTGTGGAACGCAATATTGGACGCCCCGTGGCCTGGCATTGCGCAGTCTCGTGTTTCCGTCATGGGGCGATTTCTGCATGAAACACTATTTTCTCGCCAGCGCGGAATTGGCCTGTTATCTGCTCAGCTGGACTGTGGCGATCACTCGATTCGCGGACAATGATTCCGAAGGAGCCGTCGCAATTGTGGTCATGATCCTGCTATTCGAGAACTCGTTCGACGCGATCTTGACTTATCTCATCGCCCGCAAGGGGCTGAACCATCGCCGCGATCGTCATCCTGACCAACCGCAGCCGGATGCCGGCGAGAAGAATCATTTCGCGGATGCTGACGGAGCGACGACGTATTAAGAGGCAATCGACTTTGGTTGTGGGGTCAGTCCCTGAATCACGTAGAAGAACACCGGCGTCAGGAAAATTCCGAACAGTGTGACACCCAGCATCCCGGCGAAAACGGCGATGCCCAATGTTTGTCGCATTTCAAAGCCGGCCCCGGTTCCGATCATCAATGGCACCACGCCCAAGATGAATGCGAACGAAGTCATGATGATTGGTCGCAAGCGCAAGCGACAGGCGTCGAGTGTCGCTTCGCGGCGAGGCAGACCGGTCAGGCAGCGGGCGCGGGCGAATTCCACGATCAGAATGGCATTCTTACAGGCCAGTCCGACCAGTACCACGAAACCGATCTGAGTGAAGATATTGATGTCCATCTTTGCCATCAACACGCCCACCAATGAGCAGAGCAGACACATCGGGACGACCAGAATGACGGCCAAGGGCAACGACCAGCTTTCGTACTGCGCGGCCAAAACCAGAAACACCAGAATCACAGCCAATAGGAAAGCGAACATGGCGGTGTTGCCGGCTTCCAGTTGCAGCAGGGCCAGTTCCGTCCATTCCGCGTGCATCGATGGCAACAGCACATTTTCTGAAATGTTGTTCATGCGATCGATCACCTGGCCGGAACTTGTGCCGGCGGCGCCGTTCACATTCACGACGGCCGACGGATAAAGGTTATAGCGAATGACCATCACCGGGCCGGTGGTTTCGCGAACCGAAGCCACTCCGGCGAGCGGCACCAATTCGTTGCGGTCACTGCGAACCAGCACTCGCTTCAGATCTTTTGCCGCCATGCGGAATTGAGCATCCGATTGGACGTTGACCTGCCAGGTCCGTCCAAATCGGTTGAAGTCGTTGACGTATAACGAGCCGAATCCGACTTGCAGCGATTCAAACAGACCCGCCAGGGAGATTCCTTTTGTCCGGGCGGCTTTGCGGTCAATGTCGATGAACAGCCAGGGTGTGTCGGCGCGGAAACTGGAGAACAGCCCCGTCAGGCCGGAATCTTTCGCGCCTTCTTCCACCAGTTGCTGGCTGGCTGTCTGCAAGGCTCGACCACCGTTATCACCGCGATCTTCGATGACCAGTTTGAATCCGCCGGCCGTGCCCAACCCGTCGACAGGCGGTGCGCCAAACAGATTGATCATGGCCTCGGGAACTTCGCGTTCCAGCGTGGTTTTCAGTCTGCTGGCAATCTGGTCAGCCGTCAGATGCGTACGGTGATGGAAGTCATCAAGCATCAAATAGACCGTGGCGAAATTGGGGGCATTTGCACCCAGCACAATCGATTGTCCAGAGATCCCGACCGTGTGTTTGACACCAGCGGCTTCCGAAGCCAGTTCTTCGATTCGCTGCATGACACGGCTGGTTCGATCGAGCGAGGCGGAATCGGGTAGCTGGACATTGACGAGCAAATACCCTTTGTCCTGCGAAGGAATGAAGCCCGCTGGCGAGATCAGGAATAAATGGTACGTCAGGTACACCAGACCGACGTATCCCAGCAAAGCCACCACACTCAGTCGTAAACAAATCCCGACGAGGGAGACGTACACGCTGGTGACGGCATTGAAGCCGCGATTGAACCATTTGAAGAAACCGCCGAGCAAAAAATTGATCGTTCCACAGGTGAAATAGGCAATCACCAGGGCGATTAGGGCTCCCAGCAGTCGCGGATTGATCATGGTGAACAGCGATTGAGCGGCTTGACCCAGCAGCGGGGCCAACATCGGGCCTGCTGTATATCCCAGCCAGGCTCCGCAGATCAGTACTAGTAAGAGCGGCAGAGCTTCGTCTCGTTGATGCTTTTTCGTTTTGTTGTGCTGGCCCGAAGTGGAATGATCTGCCTCACCGCTGGGGTCATGGTGGGGCTTCAGCAACAGCACTGCCAGAGCAGGGCTGAGGGTCAGCGAATTAAACGCCGAGATCACAGTCGAAATGGCGATGGTCAAAGCAAATTGCTGAAAGAATCGTCCGACGATTCCCGTGATGAACACGCAGGGAATGAATACGGCACTGAGTACCAGGCCGACGGCGATCACCGGTCCGGCGACTTCATCCATCGCAAGAATCGCCGCCTCGCGCGGACTGGCCCCTTCTTCAATGTGACGCTCGATCGCTTCTACGACAACGATCGCATCATCCACCACGATCCCGATCGCCAGTACGAGTCCAAACAGGGTCAGCGTGTTCAGGCTGAAACCAAACGCGGCCATGGCGGCGAATGTCCCGACGACGGCGACGGGCACGGCGACCAGGGGGATGACGGCCGCTCGCCAGCCTTGCAGGAACACCAGCACGACGATGGCCACCAGCACCACGGCGTCCCGTAGCGATTGAAAGACTTCGTTGACCGATTCTTGAATGAAGGGCGTCGTGTCATAAGCGATTCCATAATCGACACCGCCCGGAAAACGCGTTTTCAGTTCTTCCATTTTTTGTCGCACCAGCCGCGCGGTGGCGAGTGCGTTCGAACCCGGCAATTGATAAACCGAGAGCGCCACGGAGGGCTGGGAATTGAGCGTACAAGACTGGTCGTACCCTAGGGCACCCAATTCGGTTCGTGCCACATCTTTCAGTTGGACCAGTGAGCCATCGGCTTCGGTCTTGAGCACCATATCCGAAAATTGCTCGTCCTCGGAAAGGCGGCCGAGGGTGGTCATGGTGAATTGAAACACCTGATCCTTCGCTGCGGGAGGCTGGCCAATCTGCCCGGCGGCGACTTGCACGTTCTGTTGTTCGATCGCCTGGACGACATCGGCGGTCGTCAGGCCCTGGCTGGCCAGTCGCTCGGGGTCCAGCCAGACGCGCATGCTGTAATCGCGCTGGCCCAGAAACGTGATGTCGCCCACACCCGAGAGCCGCGACAATTCATCGCGTAGCTGAATCGTCGCATAATTGCTGAGATAGAGGTTGTCGCGACTGTGATCGGGAGAGAACAAATTGACGATCATCAGCACACTGGGCGATTTCTTCTTGACGGTCACTCCACGCCGCTGAACCAGATTGGGCAGGATCGGCTGGGCGAGGGCCACGCGATTTTGCACCAGCACCTGCGCGAGATTCAGGTCAGTTCCCTGCCGGAAGGTCACCGTCAAAGTGTAATTGCCATCGTTGGTACATTGGGACGACATATACATCATCCCTTCGACGCCATTGACCTGCTGCTCGATCGGAGCAGCCACGGTGTCGGAGACGACGCGTGAGTTGGCACCGGGATAGATTGCCGAGACTTCGACGGTCGGCGGAGTGATTTCGGGGTATTGCGTCACGGGCAGGGTAAAAAGGGCGATCCCACCGCACAGCGTGATGACGATCGACAAAACTGAAGCAAAGATCGGGCGATCGATAAAGAAACGAGAAAACATGCGCGGCGCTCAGGAGGGATTTTGGGCGTGTGGCGGGCGAGTCAGGTTCCCGAGGGCAGGTCTTCCGGGAGCCAAACCGAAGGATATCGGAACACTCGAGGTTTGTGCGAGGCTGGGCATTTGCCGTAATAAACCGAGTTGCGAATGGCGTGGAAGAGGATCGTCGCGGGTTGTTTGGAGGCCATTCGCAATTCGAGTTATTCTAGGCGTAGGAAAAACAAAACAAATTTGAGCGCCTGTCTAATGCCGCACGCAGCGCGTTCAAAAGTCGCCGCGTGAGTCGTGTTGGCCGGCGTCTGATGGAGGAAAGGATTCTCTGTGCGGATGGAAGTTGTTTTGTAGTAATTGTTTCTGGGCGGTTTGCTGCCGTGTTAGGCCATCGTGCAGGGGGATGTTTCCAGGAAATTGTCTCGAAGGATTGAAGCCGCGCTCAGGAACCCCTTGTCGTCAGAATTCAGGTCGGAGGCTACCGATTCGAACTCGTTGCCATTGGGCAGCTCGCTGTTGCGGGGCCGATCAGCGGCGATTCGATCGATTACTGCGTTTCGTGGACGGGATCGCATACAATTGGCGTAATGGCTTGTCGTCGTTTTTCTCTTCTATGACTGTCGATGATGAATTTACTCAATGAGACTTCCGATCCGCTGTCCACCTTGGAGGAAGCGTTGAATGCTTTGAAGGCCGGTCGGCTGGTGATGGTTGTTGATTCCGAAGATCGCGAGGACGAAGGCGACTTTGTTTGTGCGGCGGAATCGGTAACGCCGGAATTGGTCAGCTTCATGCTGCGTCATGGGGCGGGTGTATTGTGCGTTCCCGTGCTGCAAGAGACGGCGGATCGGCTGGGGCTTTCCCCGATCGTGGACAGTCAGCGCAACAACGCCCCAAATCAGACACTGTTCCTGACCCCCGTTGATCACCGCGACGCCGGAAGTGGTGTCAGTACCGACAATCGGACGAAGACGATTCTGGCGATGAGCGATCCGACCAGTAAGGCGGCTGATTTTGTTCGGCCCGGCCATCTGAATCCCTTATTGGCCAAGGATGGCGGAGTCCTGAGGCGGGCCGGACATACCGAAGCGACGATTGACCTGTTGCGGCTGGCGGGGATGAAGCCGGTCGGTGTGCTGATCGAAATCCTGAGCGAACAGGGTGGGGGAATGGCGGATCTCGACGAGCTTCGTCGACTGGCGAAAACTTATGATATCCCGCTGATTTCCATCGATCAGATCATTCGTTACCGTCGCCGACGCGAGCAACTGGTCACGCGTGAGGTTGAGACGCCGTTTGAAACGCGGGACTACGGACGGTTCAAAGTGATCGCTTACAGCGTGCAGTATGAAGATCAGCAGCCGCTGGCGATTGTGTGGGGCGACCTCAGTTCGGTTCCCGCGCCGCTGGTCCGCGTCCATTCCTCTTGTTTCACGGGAGATGTGCTTGATTCGTTGCGCTGTGATTGCGGCGATCAGTTACATATGGCCATGCAGATGATCAATGCCGAAGGTGCCGGAGCGGTGATTTACCTGCCGCAAGAGGGGCGGGGGATTGGGTTGGTCGCGAAACTGAAGGCTTACCAACTACAGGACCAGGGCTACGACACCGTTGAAGCCAATCATAAACTGGGGTTCAAGGCAGATTCGCGCGACTACGGAATTGGTCTTCAGATCCTGAAGGATCTCGGTTTGACCGCCGTTCGTTTGCTGACGAACAATCCCCAGAAGATGAACGCCTTTCCCGGCTTTGACCTTAAAGTTGTTGAGCAGATTCCGATTATTGCTCCTCCCGAAAAACTACGGGAAGTCTATCTGGCAACGAAGCGGGATAAACTCGGCCACAAATTCCCCGGCGGACCCGCACCTCTGGACTAGTTTCAGGGGCTGTCGAAATCTCTGCCGTCGGTGAGCAACCGGTCACAGCCGATGCTGAGCGTTCTCGGGACTTCTGTCGGTGATCTTCCTCTGCAAGGACGTCAGCCGGCACTCGGGGAGTGTTGCAAAGTCGTTTCCTGGAAGTGTTTTGTGGTGCGTCGTTTTCTGCTCGGCGAGCAGCGTTTGGGGCATTCGTTCGCGCTCGTCGATTAGTCCAGTGATCCGTCGGGTTGGGAATTCTTTGATTAATCCGATTGTGACGGCAGCGAGCTCGCAATTGGTGTTTTAATCAGCGTTAGCGTTCGCGAAAAAAGCTTCGATCTGTTGGTTGGAATACATATTGAATTATGTTCTTAAAACGAACACTTCAATCTCGCGGCTCCGTTCGACGTGTTGTTCCGGCGTCAGATCGGCCGATCCCCTAACCAAGACTTTGTTCGCGAAAGGCTTTGCCCGTCGCGGGCGATTGCGAGGTCGCATTCATGAATGCTTTCCGTGTCCCGTCTCCAACAGGTGAATCACGACGAGCGGCCATCCTGGTGCTGGCAGCATTAGTGATGGTGCTGTTGTTGGTTTTCGTGGCCTTTGTGGTCGATCTGGGAGTGATTGCGCTCGCCAGCGACCACTTACAGAATGCGGCGGATGCCGGGGCGCTTGCTGGGGCCTCGCAGCTCGTGCCCGATGCCCAGCCGCCGTTCCCTTTGAAGTCTCCGCTGGCGATTGGCGTCAATGTTCCGGGCGCACTTGCAGTGAATATGGGACTGAATCTGAGTACCTCGGTTTCGGCGTTGGGGCTGAATCTTCAAGTCATTCAACCACAGGTTTTGCCGACGAACACCGCCGCGGCGATTCAGGCGGCACGGGATGTCGCGGCCGAAAATCGCTGTTTGCAGATCAACTCGTTGCAGACCGCAAACGAGGACGTTCAGGTCTTCTACCAGTCGCAACCCTCGACGCCGTTACCGCTGATTCCCATTCCCGGGGTTGATTCATTGCTGAATGCTTTGGTGTTGGCGAGTACGGTCGACACTCGACCTAATGCGGCCCGGGTCACCATTCGCAGCGATGCGTCGGGAAACTGTCTGTTGCCTTTGTACTTTGCACCCATGTTGGGCATGACGGTCGTACAAAAGGAGAAATCTGCCACGGGGATGATTTGTCATGGATATACGGCGGTCAAAGGCGCTCGGATTTTGCCCATCGGCATGGATGTTACGATCTGGCGGGCTTTGCGACTGGGAAACGGAGTGGTGAACGGGATTCCCATTGCCCATCAATTGCTGGGGCAAAACGGCGCTCCCATTGTGCTGGTGGATGAACAGCGCTGGGACGCTTCGACGAAAACAGTCCAGTCAGGATCGGACGGTATTTGGGAAGCGCTCCTGATTACCGAACCGCTGGCCAACTTGTCGATTCCGGGGCTTCCCCCCGGCTTGTCTTCACCGCAAAACATCGCGACGACGGTGGCTACTTTGCGGCTGACATCCAATCAAACGGATGCGCAGCTGGTACAACAAATTCAACAAGGACTCAGTACCGGCTGCATGCCGAAGTCGAATCTCACCCTGCCGTACGACGTTCCTGGCGAAAAAACGGTTTCGAATGCGGTGCTGGGCGAACTGGAAAATATCATCGGTCAACCGTGCGTGATTCCCTTGTATGCCACGCTATCAGGTACTGTCCTCAATACGGTGAATCAGCTACTCAGTCTGCCTCAAAATTATCAGATCGTGGGGTGGGGCGGTTGTGTAGTCACCGAGGTCAAGCGGCTGCCGCTGTTGACGGTGATCAAAGTCCAACCGGCTCCCTATTCGAGTAGTTACATTCGACAGAATCAATCCGGTCAGCCCGCCTACTCGGATCTCGTTTACACCGGGCCACGATTGGTGAGGTAAGCGGGTCAGAACTTGCGCAGTCTCTCTCGGATGGTCGCAACGGGCTGTTCCGGCGTTGTGATTCCAGAGGACTTGAGACGATGCTTTCAAATGTCTCAGCCCTGGATGACCATCAATGTGGCTCATGCGTTCCAGGCCGTTGACGAGACAGAATGCGATGTCGACCAGGTGCAATTGCCGACCGATGATTCCGTTGGGTCGTTCGCTGCTACGGCGATCCCATTTTGAGGTGGGGGCTGATTCAGGCGGGACAAGACTTCGGACGCTTGTCCCACGCTTGAGAAAAACAAGAGTTGTTGGCCGACCGCTATGAACCGTTGAATCACCCTGATCCACTGACCGCAGTCGTTTGTCCAACTGGTTAGTGACGGCTGATATTCGTCGCGAACATGGTGCTGTTCGCCAGCGACAACAGCGGTGTGAACGGATTGCGCATCGCCGGGAACGCATGACCTCCCGGATAGTAGGCCAAACCCAGGTACGAATCGACGGTACCGGAGTCCGCAGGACTGATGAAGTTCGCCTGGCCGTAGATTGCAAGATAGTGATTCAAGGGAACGTCAATTTCCGCACCGAAGATGAACTGGTCACCCGTTTTCTTCAGATCTCCCAAGGCCAGGTTTGCTTGTGCGTGTCCTTCCGAGACCCTCATCCAGAACATCGTGCGGGCGCCGGTCATGAATTGATGCTGCCAGTCGGCGTGGTGGTTGTTACCGTCAAAGTCCGTACGACCAGAAGAGTCAGCGGGGGGCTTTCTTGCGTGCCAATTGAAAAACGGCCATCCCGGCGTACTGCGTTTGCTCAACACTTGGATTCGATCGCACGTTTGCGCCGTCGCTCCGATTACGGGGCGAACTCGACATCTGACCGGAAATCGGGGACGATTCCCGATTGATGCGTGACGGCATCATTTGAAGAAAAAACTGGTCGATGGGCATTATCATGTCAAATCTACCTCCTGACGCAGCGAACGGTGAAGAGCCGCAAGCCTTCGCCGGGCCCCAATCGTTCCCTACGCAGTTGCCCGACATGAAACAGTTGTCGGGGATGAATCTGGATCGGACTTGCGTCAACACACCGTCAATTGTGGGGCGAAGTCGAGCGACCTCGTCCGAGGCGGTCGTCAAGTGTCTTGGTCGATATGAGATCATCAAGAAACTGGGTGAAGGGGGGATGGGTGTCGTCTACCATGCGCGCGACACTGCCACTGATCAGGAAGTGGCCCTCAAGGTGTTGGCGGCTGGTTGTCTGTCACAACCCGATGCCCTGCGACGGTTTGAAAAAGAAGCCCGGTTGCTCGAAGAGGCGAAAAGTCCGCACGTTGCCAATTTGCTCGACGTTGGCACCGAAGGTGAGGCTCGCTATCTGGTGATGGAATTTGTCCGCGGTGGCGATCTGCGTCAATGGATTAAGAAGAACGAGACCTTTGACGAAAGTTCATCGCTAAATATCATTGGCGATCTGTGTCGGGCTTTGGTTACGGCGCATGCGAAGGGGATGGTACATCGCGATATCAAGCCGGAAAATATTCTGCTCGACGATGATGACGCAACAGACCGGCCCGTGGTCAAGCTGACCGACTTTGGTCTGGCCCGTCATGTTGATCAGTCTGAATCGTTGAAACTTACCCAAACGGGTGCATTGCTCGGTACGCCGTACTACATGTCTCCGGAGCAATTTACCGGACTACACGAGGTGTCTCCCGCCACCGACGTCTACGCGATCGGAACAACATTCTTTGAACTGCTGACCGGACGTCGACCGTTCATGGCGACCGATCCGATTCAGCTCGCATCGGCACACTGTTTCGATATACCCATCGATGTGCGGAAATTGAATCCGGCAATCAGTGACGGGATCGCCGATCTGGTTCGCCGGATGCTGGCCAAGCATCCGGGTCAACGTCCGCCGGATGCTTCGTCGGTGCTGGAAGAGATTTTGCGATTTCAGAGCGGCGAATCGTCGCAATTCGTCATTCATCCCGTGCTGCCTGCGCACAACCTGGCCAATTTGTTCCATGCTGAATTTGAATGGGATCTGGCTTCGAGTCCTGCGGTGCTGTGGCCGCTCGTGAGCAACACTGACCGTTTCAATCAAGCCGCCGCATTGCCGCCGGTCACGTACGAAACGACGACGGCGCCCGACGGCCGAATTCGAAAGTTCGGTCAGTTCCGATTGGCGGGAATGACCGTGCAGTGGGAAGAATATCCGTTCGAATGGATCGAGGGTCAGAAGTTCAGCGTACTGCGAGAATTTCCTGCCGGACCCTTCAAATGGTTTATGAGTTCGGTCGAGCTGGTCCCATTGCCCGAAGGGGGGACCAAACTCAATCATCAAGTCAAAATCCAACCGCGCGGTCTTCTGGGCAAGTTTCTCGCCAAGCTGGAAGTGGGTCTGAAAGGAAAGCGTCACCTCGATCGCATCTATCGCCGTATTGATGACACGTTAAGTGGCAAAGTCTCATCGGGCCGGTTGACGGACGCCTTCCAGGAACCGCCAGGTCTGAAGCGAGTTCAACGCCAGCGACTGGATCAGCGACTGGGGGAATTGCGCGCGGCGGGCGTTTCGTCGGGCATCATTGATCTCTTCCGTGACCTGCTGATCAATGCCGCGGCACAGGATCTGGCCCGAATCCAACCGTATGCCCTTGCGCGTCGTTTCGGATTGCCCGAACAAGACGTCGTGGAAGCTTGCCTGCTTGCCGTCCGTATTGGGCTGTTGACACTGCATTGGGACATCATCTGCCCGGCCTGTCGACTGCCGACGGGAGCCAAAGACACGCTGCGCGAGATCGAACAACATGCCAACTGCTCCGCCTGTCAGATCAAATTCGATATCGAATTCAGCACTTCTCTTGAGTTGATTTTCCGTGCCCATCCCGAGCTTCGATCGGCGGATGCGAAGACCTATTGTGCCGGTGGGCCGGGGAATTTCCCTCATGTTGTTGCCCAGGTGCGTCTGGAACCAACCGAGCGATTGCTATTGGACTTGTCACTGAAAACGGGCAGCTATGTGGCCCGCGGTCCTTCGCTGCCGTACGCAATTCCAATCGAAGTGGATAACGAAGCCGGCCTGCGTCACGGTCTGATTCGCTGTGTGCCAGGAGCCAATCGCACGCCGATCGCGATGCTGCGATCGGGGCACCAAAGTCTGGCCTTGGAGAACTTCTTTCCCGGTGAGCAGGTCATTCGTATCGAGAGAACGCTGCGCCGGTCGGAAGCGTTGACCGCGGCCAAAGTCACGGCGTTGCCGTTGTTTCGCGATTTATTTCCCGACCAGATCCTGGCACCGGGATTACTGTTCGAGATTGCCACCGCCAGTTTTCTCACGATTCAATTGGCTCGGATTGACGAGATTTTTCGCGAACTGGGGGATGCGGGAACTTATTCGTTACTGCAGGATTTTCAGCGAATTGTCGAACGACGGATCCAGCGGCGCGGCGGTACCGTGGTGGACTATTCGACGGGTGTTGTGCTGGCCAGTTTCATGGAACCTTCACAGGCATTGAAAACTGCTCGCGAGTTGTCCGCGGTGCTGTCAGCCAATCGCCCCCAGCGTCAATGGTCGTTGTGCGGCGCATTGCATCGAGGACCGGCGCTCGTTACCGGCGACCGTCACGAAGTAAAATATTTCGGAGCGACGATCAATCGAACTCAGCAACTCGCCCTCGAGGCGTCTCCCGATCAACTTTTACTCACCTCGGAGATCTGGTCCGATCTCGGCGTAGTGTTGGAATTTGTGCAGCACTTGCGACCGGTTTCCAGTGGTAACACGCCGAACGAAGAATCGGTCCAGCAAATCGCCTTGAACATTCCGCAATCTCAACTTGGCGACTCGATTTGCCAGAATGAAAGTTCGTTTCGATGATCACGACGAGACCCACCGAATTGGCGTCCGAGAATCCGCCCGCGGAGACGGCGACCGCCCGGCTTATTCAGGGCGTTAACACCTCTCGATAGTAAGACTCAACGTATTCCCGCAGTGGACGGTTCCCAGTCGGTCGCCGAACCGACATTAATCTGAGTTTGCCGCATCCAAGAGTGTCGAAGCTGTACGCCGAATTCGTCGCGACCGAGGGTCCGTTCGCGCGAGACCTCGGTTGCACGAACGGGACCGTCGTCAACGGAAAGCGGATCACTCAAGATACGCGCCTGGGTGAAAACGAGGTCGTCCCATTTGCCGATTTTGAATTCGAGATCGATCGTGCGCGAATGGAATAAGCTGGACGAACGATGGTCAGTTCGCCCAGCGAATGGCAACATACCCTGCGACAGTTCCATCAACGGCTGACAGATCGGTGGTCGATCTGTGCTCGCGCCATTTCGCAAGGTGATTTCGCTGGCGGCAGATCCAAGGCGCTCGTTACGTCAACCCCCGTCGCTTAAGTTCGGCGACGACGGCTTGTACGATTGTCGATACCTCTTCTGGCTTTCCTGTGCCCGTCGGACAACCGCAGATGGGTTCGTCGGTAAAGCCGTGTTCTGACAGCATACATTGCAAGGTATTCGCCAACGTGCCCAGATCGGTCTGCTGCTCGCTGCTCAGCGGTTGTCGGCCGATACCGGTGTCGAAACCACGCAGCCGGACGGCCGTGCGGAAACCGTCAGGAAACTCGGCCGAGTAGAGCATCGCGTCGAATAGCTTGACGATATCGTATTGCAGGCTGCGCGCTTCATCGATCCGGTAAGCCATCGTCAGATCGTATAGTTTGCGAGTCAGTTCGGGGACGACTCCCGAACTGGCGTTGGTGCCGCCATCACAGCCGATCAGCAACATCGGCATGAGCGCCGCGTCCCAACCGGTGAGGAAGCTGAAATCGGGACGTGTTGGCCGCACGGCCTGAATCATGCGAATCATGTGCGGGATATCGCCCGACGAATCCTTGATACCGACCACTTTTGGGCATTCTTCCGCCAGCCGCTTGACCGTCGGCACATCGATGGGACTGGCGAACATTGGAATGTTGTACAGCGTGACGTCGATTGGTGTGTGGTCGGCAATCTCTTTGAAGTAAGCGTACACCGCCTTGGGGCTCAGCTTGAAATAATACGGTGCGACGATCGCGACCGCCGTCGCACCCATCTCAAAATACTTCTCGCAGGCTCTGACGGTCTCTTTGACGTTGGCTTCGGCCGCGCCGGCCAGCACGGGAACTCGCCCTCGCACTTGATGGCAGATGATCTCCATGATCCGAATGCGTTCTTCGGCCGTGAATCGAGTGAACTCACCCGTCGATCCGTTCGGATAAAGACCATGCACTCCTTTGGCGATCAGCCAGTCGACGTAGCGTCGCAATTCGCTTTCGTGAATCTCGCCTTTGGCGTTGAGCGGGACGATGTTTGGTGTGTAGATGCCTTGCAGTTTGCCGTGGGAGGGCATGTTGAAGCTCGCTGATGTCAATTTGGTGGGATTCGGGAAATTCTGCTAGTTACGTAGAATTTACCGAAAATTAGCACGGCAGGCACCTTCGCCGGCGCCAAAATATTCTTCGTCAGTCTGGAGCACAGATCATTGCGGAAGCCATAATTCACCGTTTACACGATGCAATCGCCAATCTCCAAACACGTTCTGTAGATTGTAGCCTTCGATCTGCACGCCGTTCCTGAGAACGGGCGCTATAAAGATCGGCCTCAACAGGGATCGTCCGTCAGTAGTTTCGACGTGACTTTATCGCAATGCCTCGGCCCGATTTGTTGTTCGCGTTGCCAACCGGGACCGAGATCCGCTGGATTGTTCCTGCAGAGAAGGCGGCGTTCGACAATAATGCTGTCGGATTCGCAGGACGTCTGTCAGGCGACGGGCCAGATGATTTGGACGGTCGTCGGGCCTGTGGGTGAGGACTGAATTTCGATTTGACCTTGATGCTGCTGGATGATTCTCCAGCATTTCGGCAAGCCGAAGCCCAGGCCACGGCCGGCTTGTCGACCCGAGAAAAATGGATCGAAGGCGTGCTCTCGTTCCAGATCGGTGAATCCGTTCCCCTGATCAACAAGCTGAATCAGGGCAAGCCCTGATTCAATCGCGGCGCTGATCTCGATTTTGCCGCCGTTTGGCTGTAATGCCTGGCGACTATTCCGCACTAATTCGTGGAAAACGATCGAGAGTTGGGCGGTATCGGCGCGCAGTATGATGGATTTGTCGATGTCGACTGATACCGAACAATGTTCGTTGGCCAGATCATTCGCTTGTTTCGCAATCACTTTCTGCACGATCTCGGCCAAATTGGCGTTGCTCAGCTCAGGCCGGGGAGGGCGGCCGAACAGCATGGTATCGCCGATCATGTCGCGGATTCGATAGGCTTGAGCGCCGATCGACATCAACATCTGGCGTCGCTGCGGATCGCGCTCTTCTTTCAATAGCAGTTGAGCCCGGCCAATAATGGTGGCCAGCGGATTGTTGATTTCATGCCCTGCGCCCGCGGCAAATTCGGCAAGAGCTTCCAGTTTGGCCGCATCGGGCACCGCGACGAAATTCGCGTTCGGGTTGTTTAGGGCGCCAGTTGTGGAGGTTTCTGCCATCGGCTTCAGGCCATCCGAATCCATAGGGTTTCCGTCGTCATCAACAGATTGCACTGTCCCATCATTTCGCCCGCTCGCAAATCCGGCAATCAACGGGGATCAAATTGGGGAGGGCAGACGTGGGGCTTCTCCGCTGTGAATCGGGTGACAACAGTAACAAAATGCAACGAGGACGATGGAATTCCATCGTCCTCGTCACAGCAATTTTCGTGGCAGTTACTGGTGTCTTCAGGCTTCAACCGGTTCGACATCCAGCAATTTGCACATCCGTTCGACCAGTGTTTCGACTTCAAACGGCTTTTGCAGGAACTCGTTCGCGCCGCATTCTTTCAGGTCGGCAATCTTATCCGCTTCGACCATACCGCTGATGCAGATGATCTGCGTACCATCCAGGGCCGAGTCCATGCGAACCCGTTGGCAGACTTCCTTGCCGTTGATGTCAGGCAACATCACATCCAGTACGATAATGTCTGGGCGATATTCTTTGACCATCATACCGGCATCGAAGCCGTTATTGGCGATTCGAACTTCGAATCGGCCATCCGCTTCCAGCGCGTCACGAATCAGTTCAACCAATTCCTCGTCGTCATCGACGATCAGGGCCTTGCGGCGTCCGCTTTCAAGGGCATCAGTCGGGATGCCATTCTCTTTCATGAATCGATAAAGAATGTCGCGTGGGATACGGCGAAATCGCGATCCCGGGACACGAAATCCACGTAACTGACCTGAGTCAAAGCAGCGAATAATCGTCTGCTGACTGACTTTGCAGATCTTGGCGGCTTCGCCGGTGGTAAAGACGGTTTTCATACGGCTGCTCCTCCATCCTTTGCAGGGGCGCGCCCACGGGCTCGTCCGGGGCTGGAAGCCAATCCCCCGACCCTGGGAGACCCTCTTCCACAAGTTGTGTCGAACATAGAAGGGCCAGAGTTCCTTTTCCGTGAACTCACCAAACCGCCATCTACCATGCCGAGACTTCGTTAACCACGGCATCGGTCGATAATGCGGAACCTTCCAAATCTTCCGTGCGTACCGATTGTAACCATTCTGACAATTCGGTCAATGTTCGTTCTCCTCTTTAGAACTCCGAGTACGCAAACTCAACCAAAACTACCTATTAGGTTGAGTGGCGATGCGACTGCCGGCCTATCCGAGTGGGCCGAACAGGACTAAATCTCGTTGATCAGGCGGTCTGGCTCTTTGAGGTAAAGGAGGAGGATTGTCAGGTCGGCGGGGGTAATTCCACTGATGCGACCGGCTTGACCCAAGTCAGTAGGCCGGATTTTGGTGAGTTTTTCCTTGGCTTCACGCCGTAATTGAGCCACGGCCTGAAAGTTGAATGTTTCAGGAATCCGGACGACCTGGATCTGTTGTTGTCGACTAATGTCCGCGGCTTGGCGTTTGATGTACCCTGCGTATTTGGTTTCGATCTCGACCTGCTGCTTTGAGAGCTCACCGATTCCGATCCCCGCCAAGTCCGCCGACATCGTTTCCAAATCTGACCAGATGATCTCAGGACGACGCAACCATTCGGCCAGGGTCGAACCGGCATGGCGAACCCCGTCGATGAGATCGCCCGCCCGTGCGATATCCGCTTCGTGACGCTCCAGTTGGTGCCAGCGCTCATCGCTGACCAATCCGATCCGACGGCCCAGGGGAGTCAGCCGACGGTCGGCGTTGTCTTGCCGCAGTAGCAGGCGGTATTCGGAACGCGAGGTGAACATTCGGTACGGCTCATCGACGCCTTTTGTAACCAGGTCGTCGATCAGGACGCCCAGATACGCCTGACTCCGGTCGATCACCAACGCTGGTTTTTCCGCTAACTTGAGCGCCGCGTTGATGCCAGCCATCAGGCCTTGCCCCGCGGCCTCTTCGTAACCGGTTGTTCCATTGATCTGGCCCGCAAAATAGAGTCCTGCAACGCGCTTGGTTTCCAACGATGTTTTCAACTGTGTTGGCGGGGCAAAGTCGTATTCAACGGCGTATCCGTAACGCATGATCTCGGCACGTTCGAGCCCCCGAATTGAGCGGATCATTTCGTCCTGCACGTCTCGCGGCAAGCTGGTAGAGATACCGTTACAGTAATATTCCCAGGTGTTGCGACCTTCCGGTTCAAGAAAAATGTGATGCGAGGACTTGTCAGCGAATCGGACGACCTTGTCTTCGATCGAGGGACAGTAACGAGGCCCGGTCGACTGAATCTGGCCGCTGTACATCGGAGCTCGATGTAGATTTGCGCGGATTAACGCGTGAACAGGTTCGTTGGTCTCCGTCAGCCAGCACGGCAACTGCGACTGAGTGATCTTTTCCGTGAGGAACGAAAATGGTTTTGGGTTGGCGTCTCCGGGCTGTTCTGCACAAACTGAAAAGTCAATTGTCCGCCCATTCAGACGGCAAGGCGTTCCCGTCTTAAAACGTCGCAGTTCAAAACCGAGTCGCCGCAAACAGTCTGACATCGTTCCGGTCGTACCATCACCGGCTCGGCCGCCGGCCGTTTTGGCCTCACCAGTATGCATGATCGCCTGCAGGAATGTGCCTGTGGTGATGACCACCGCGCGGCAGCGATAGACGGCACCTCCCCGGACGCGGATGCCAGCGACACGGTGAACCGCCAAGGGGGGGGCATCGGGCAGGGGAACTGTCGGGGCGGCGGAACTGTCCCGCTCCAGTTCATTGTCGACGACGATTTCTTCCACCAGTTCTTGACGCAACGTCAAACCAGGTTGGTCCTCGATGCGGCGTTTCATCTCGAACTGATAGGCCTTTTTGTCCGCTTGAGCCCGCGGACTGTGCATCGCGGCTCCTTTGCTGAGGTTCAGCATGCGGAACTGAATGCCGGTCGCGTCGATCACCCGACCCATTTCGCCGCCCAAGGCGTCGATCTCGCGGACAATCTGGCCTTTCGCAACACCGCCGATCGCGGGATTGCAACTCATTTGCCCGACACTGTCGCAATTCATCGTCAACAAGACGGTTTTGGCGCCCAATCGGGCCGCGGCGAGCGCAGCTTCGCACCCCGCGTGTCCCGCACCAATCACCGCCACATCGAAATCATAGAAGCTGGTTGTCATGCCAGTAACTTAACAGATGCGAGCCCGAACTTCAGCTTTCCGCCAGGTTCACCACCTGTCTGGAGGGGGCTGCCGACATAATCTTTCCGCTGCTCCAAAGATTTCCGCCATCGTGATGGTGAGCTAGCCGAGTGATTCGAACTGAGGTAAATTGACTACAGACGGCAGTCGCCGAATGTTCGGTCGACAAATCCGTCTCGGCTTCCGCTATCGACCGCTATCTGAGGAGGATCGATTCATGAGAATACAGTCGAACGAAAATCGGCTGCTTTGGCTGGTGTGTGGAGTGGTCGGTGGTCTTTGTCTGGCCTACTTCTGGCCGTATGAACAGGCCTACGCGGTTTCGACCGATCGCGACGCCAAGTTTGCGATTTGCACGGTCGAGGTCGGGCCAGGTCTTCCAGAGGCTGTGTTTGTCCTCGATTTCAGTACAGGCCGCTTGAACGGAGCGATGCTGAATTCGCAGGCGGGAATTTTCACCAACTTCTGGTACGCCAACGTCGCGCAGGATTTTAAGCTGCTCGGCAAAGGCGGCGGGAAGTACACGCTCATTCCGGGAACAGGCTTTGTCACTCCCAACGCGCAAGGCGGAAACGGCGGTATGGTCGCTGGGCTGGGGCTGATCTATGTCGGTGAACTGACAACGGGTGTCGTCGGATGCTATCGGTTCTATTACCGAAATCAAGTTGGCCAGTCGCCACCGATCGAGTTAGAGACGGTCAGTTATTTCAACTTCCGCGAAGCCCAGTCCAAGTGATTGTGACGACCGTCTCGCGGTAGGGAGCAATGGCGGCAAGCGATGTCTCTGCGTCGCTTGCCGCCATTTGTCATTCAAGGTGCCGCCGGCAATTGAATTGTCAGTGGGACTTTGCTGGAGACTAGTCCGTCCCGCTTTGGTTTGGCGGGGACGGTTCCTGCTTTCCAGCGTCCCCCTTGTTCTTCGGTCAGGTAATCGATCTGAGCTTCGCTTCCTCGGCCGTCTCCATTGTCGTCCAGCAAGGCATGCTCGGTGACCACCAGCATTTCTTGCGTATAGCGTTCGATCACGCGACGCACGAGGACGATATACAGGTCGAACAGCGTCAGCTTGTCATCCTGATCGGCATCGAAGACCTGTCGGGTTGGCGGATTGGAAAGAACATCGGCCAACGCCGCGGCGCAGATCGTCTCGTTGACTTCCAGATCGTCTTCCGTGGCAGTGATCACGATCCGATTGGGGGCCGTCAGCGACTTAATGAAGTATCCGCTGACGGGGCAGGTGAGAAAAAAGACTTGCTCCTGACAGGCGATTCCAGTGAACAGTTTCGCAAATTCATCGGACCGGAAATCGGGGCCGGGCAGGTTAAAATGGGCGTGACGTCCATCATAGTGGGCATGCCCAATGACGATCACCCAGAGCGAATCGTCGGGTTGTAATTCCTCTCGAATTCGGGCGACATTGGATTCGATCTCTTCGCGAGTGGATCGGCCTGTCGCCGTCAATATCATGCCTGGGTCATTAGCGATCGGTTCCGCACCGAACTGTAAAGAGATCTGGTCGGGCTGGACGTGCAGATTCTGAATCAGGCCCTGACGCAGCCGGTCGATCGTCTCGGCAAAATGCCGATGATGGGCTTCGTCGCCCGGATGCCCGCAGATGATCAGCACCCGTCGTGTCCCTGTCGTTTTTTGGTCCGCGGCCTGCAATGCGAGGGCACTTTCGCCGAAGATGACGAGCAGCACGAGCAATCTGGCGAGTGACTTGCAGGTCATGGAGAAATCTTCTGGGTCATCGCCGTGGCTGCGGTGACGAAAGAGTCGAACTCAAGGTGGGGTCGGAGTCGACTTTGGTGTCACGATCGAACCGACTGGGCTGGTCAACGGCCAGCTGTTAAAGAACCAATGGGACGGTTCACGTGGTGCGACGTCGCCCCATGGGGTGTCGGGATTGAGATCGGGGACTTCAATCTCCGCCAACGGCGATCCGCTGGGGGAGAATTCCGCCGTGGCGATCAAGTCTTTCTGGCCACTCGCCAATCCCAGCAGTTCGCCAGTCTCAATGCTCCAGCGGGCGATCCGTCCTTGCCAATCGCCGCTCGTCAGAGATTGACCATCGGCACGGAATGCGACAGCAGCTGCGGGCGAGTTCCAGTTCATGGAAATGCGTTCGGACCACGGACCGACGTTGAACAACGCGATTCGACCCATCTGAGGCGTCATCCAGTCGCCAGTCGCCACGGCCAGCAGGTTCCCATCGGGTGAAAACCGAACGCAATTGACGGGTGCCAATTCGCGGGGCAGTTCGCGGAAGGGACGCTGATTCGCCGCACTCCAGATGCGTGTGACACCGTCGTGTCCGCCCGTGACAATCCAGCGGGCATCGACCGAGACATCGACCGATTTGGACGGGCCGCCTGGAACCTGCCACGTTTGAATGACGTCACAGGTTTCTGCATTCCACAATCGCAGAAATCGGTCACCGTCGATGGTCACGAACTGATTCGTGTTCGGTGAGAATGCGATCGAAGTGATGTCGAAGGGGCTCAGATCGAAATCGCGGCCCGTCTCCAGGTCGAGCAGAATTTGGGTCGATTTGTTGCCCAGGACAACAAATCGCTTGTCGTAAGAATGCGATTGGATGCCGAGACCGTTCCATCGCGGGGGAATGATCGTTGATTCGGGATCGGCAGGCAGAGTGGACATTGTGAGGCTAGTGGGGATGCCGAGGTCTGAATCGCTGTCGGGCGATTGAATTTGTGGCGTCAGCTCAATTCGCGGAGGCTCGTCGGGCAACGCGGGTTCCGGCGCGCGGGCTGCCAGCCAGGTCGGTTGCAACGGAAGATTACAGGCCAGCACCAGACACAGCAGGCGACCACAGTAGCCAAAGTCCTGTTTGCGCGGGCCGCGCATGATCCAGGTCAAGCGTTGGCGTATAAACGGAAACTGGCCCAATCCCGTTCCCAAAGGCGGCAACCTCAATTGGTATTCGGCCAGGAAATCGATCGTTTCCAGAATCGCTTCTGCGTAGCACTTGGGTGGTGATGTCACAGACTTCAGCACCAACGCATCGCAGCATTCTTCTTCAACGACTTCAATCTCACGACGAGCCCACCAGACCACAGGATGCCACCAGAAGAACCCGGTCGCCATCAGGCTCAGGATTCTCACCCAATGGTCTTTACGGCGGAAATGGGCCAACTCGTGAGTCAGCAGTGTTCCGGTGGCCTGTTCATCCAGCCGATCCAGTAGCTGCTCGGGAAAAATGAGCAGCGTCGATTGGCCATTCCCCCACAGCATGGGTGACATGACGCCTGGCATCAACCAGACTTCGGGAGAACTCTTCAAACCTAACCGTTTTGCCAACTGGTTCGCGAACTGTTGAAGTTCAGATCCCGCAGGCGTTCCGCTGGCCAGAGACCACCGAAATTTGACACAACGAAAACCTTGAATACAGAACCAGGCCAGGGCTCCGATCCCCCAGACGGTCATCAAGCAGGACGCCATCAATTGCGGCAGCGCCTCGCTACGAAGCCAGTTGTTGATGATCGCCAAAGTCGAGTTTCGTCGGATCGGAATTCGTTTCTCTTGCTCTGCCAATGTGCGCGGTCGAGACCCCGGTTGCGAAGCGATCGCCGAGGCATCGCTTTCTTTACGAAGCAACTGATCGTTCTTAAACCGATTCAGTTCCTCGATCGTGTCGAACTCGACAAATCGATCGGCTTCCAGCAACAGGGGAGGGACAAAATGACGACTGGTGGCCGTCAGCCATTCGCGGTCGAGCAGAGGAATTTGCCAGACGGGCGGCGTCAACAACTTGACGAGCACGATGACCCATAACAGATGCGCGAGCGCCGGGCGGCGAAACGATCGACCCGCGCTCGCAGCAACAAACGCGAGGGGTACGATCATGACAGCGTTGATGAGCGCGATTTCGAGAAACGAATGCACGACGCCCTCCGGCCCATAGACAGGCGATGTGGTTCACGGAGACACGGGTCGCAAAAAAGGGCCGAGAACGAATGTCACCGGCCCGAATCAGACTTATCGATTACCGACCTTTTTCTTTGTCCAGATCGTCGAGTAGATCGCGCAATGAACTCAGTTGGTCAGGGTTGAGTTTGACTTTGACCAAGTGCGACAACAATGGCGCGAGTGAACCCTCGCACAATTTGTCGGCAGTGGCTTGCAACCGTCGACCGATCAATTCTTCACGATCAATCTTCGGTTCGAACTGATGTGGCCAAGGCTTGCGATCTCGTTTCACGAACTTCTTCAGCTCGAGTCGCTCTAACAATTTTTGCACGGTCGCGTAATGGGCACCCGTGCCGCCCGGATACAGAGTATCCGTCAGATCACGAACCGTTGTACGGCCTCGTTCCCAAAGGAGATTGATCACAGCCAGTTCAGCATCGGTGATGTCTTGCGGTGTTCGTGCCATAAGTTCTTTCACATAAAAAAGAAGGACGACGTCGAGTAGGCATTACAATAAGACGTGATGTCTGCCAATGTCAACTAGTCTTGGCGAAAAACGCCAAAATTTTTCGGTTCTGGACACGTGACAAATATTAATCGCCAACAGAAAAACTACCATCAACTTTTGGAAAAACAGGCAGGTCGAATCAGTCTTGGACTCGTTCCTGGGTCTTGGACTCGTTGATCAGCAAAAAGAACCTGAAATATTGATGATTAATGCCAACTGAAGCTCGGCTTTTGTGTCAAAAAACTCCAGTGTTTCACCGTGCCGCGGGTGGGCACCCGTTTCTTGGACGCGTGTCTCAAATGGAATTCCGCAGACAGGCGACTGCAATCCGAATCTGGTCGTACGGAATCGTCTGGTTGAGTTCGTCAAAAATCGGTTTCAAGCGTTCCAGTCCGACCGTTTGAGCCGCTTCGCGAATTCGCGCGAATTCTGCTTCGGTCACCCACGGCGCCGGGTCTTCCTGGACTGTGACTCCAAGGTAGTCAATCAAGTAATCGTGGGCCGTGGACACCGATCGCGATGTCGCTTCCGCGACTTGCTCGATGGATTTCCCTGTTTTGAATAAATCGAAAGCGAGTTGTTTTGCCGAGGACAGTGACAAGGCGTCCTTCGCCGCGGCTGGCTTCGCCGCAGGGCTGGCTTTTGGCCGTGGAGTCGACTCGGATTGGGCCGACACATCCGTGGTCAACTGCTGTTGCTCACAATGATCACGAATAACGTCGATGAACAGCGAACCGAAGTCCGCGGTTTTCTTTTCGCCAATCCCATGCACCTGTCGGAAATTGACTAGCGATGTCGGGCGACGGCGGGCTAGATCACGCAGTGTTGTGTCAGCGAAAACGATGAACGGAGCGACGCCATGTTCTTCGGCCACGCGGCGACGCAGTCCTCGCAGCACCTCGAACAGAGCGCGATCGACGCCCTCCCACGACGTGAGTTCGATCTTGGTGCTTCGCTCGCTCGCCGATTTTTTCTTCGAGGGTTTCAGCAACCGTACGTCGGCTTGCCCTTTTAGTAGTTTCCAGCCAGCGGTGGTGACGCTGAGCGTGTTGTACTCGCCGACGCGTTCGATGAATCCCTGCGAGCCCAGTTGTTCGATCCAATCGCGAACGGCTTCCTTTCGTTCTTCCTTCAGCAGTCC
The DNA here is from genome assembly GCA_903871875.1 of uncultured Schlesneria sp. Classification (GTDB taxonomy): domain Bacteria; phylum Planctomycetota; class Planctomycetia; order Planctomycetales; family Planctomycetaceae; genus Schlesneria. Next base: position 5,680 of record CAIQIR010000066.1, on the reverse strand, counting down.
ATAGGTCGACAATTCATCGTGACCGTTGTCGAGGATGCGCGCTTCTTTCGAACCGACCAGCACCTGGGCCACATAGTCGGCTCCGAAGCTTTCTTTGACGCGTACGATGCATGACAGAATCTTTTGTCCGATGACCAGCGGTTCGGAAACAAGATCAAGCTGATCGAGACAAACGTCGCACGCGTTACAATTGGGGGTCTCGTACGCTTGATCGAAATGTTCCACCAGCGCCTTATGGCGGCAGACGATTCCCGTGCAAAACCGCTCGATCCCTTTCAAGCATTCCAGGGCATGATTTTTGGCCTCTTCCGGCAGTTCCTCTTGCATCTTGCGCCAGGTGATGAAATTGGACGACGACCACAACAGCCAGCATTCGGCCTCCAGTCCATCGCGACCTGCTCGGCCTGTCTCCTGTTGATAATGTTCCAGCGATTTCGGGGCACCGGTGTGAATGACGTATCTGACGTTCGATTTGTCGATCCCCATGCCAAAGGCCACGGTCGCGACGATGATTTGGGTGTCTTCGTTAAGGAATTCGTCCTGATGTTTAATGCGGTCTGTATCCGGCAGTCCTGCGTGATAAGGGCGAGTCTTGTAGCCCGCTCGGACCAATAGCTGGGCCAATTCATCCACTTCCCGCCGGGAAATGCAGTACACGATTCCCGATTCGCCGGGGTGCGCATCAATCACCGCTCGAACCTGTTTTTGGACGTCGCTTTTGCGCTGCACGCGATAGATCAGGTTGGGGCGGTCGAACGAACCAATCAGCCATTCCGGGTCTCGCAGTCCCAACTGAGTCGAAATATCTTGCCGGACATGCTCAGTCGCGGTCGCGGTGTAAGCATGCACGCCGATACCCGGAAAGCGAATCCGCAGTTGCTGAAGCATGCGGTATTCCGGTCGAAAATCGTGGCCCCAGGCACTAATGCAATGCGCTTCGTCGATGGCGAAGAACGAGACTTGGATCGATTCCAGAAAGTCCAGCATCTTCTCGGTGCAAAGCCGTTCGGGCGCCACGTAGAGCAATTTCAGACGGCCGGCTCGAATCAAATTGGCCACCTGCAGTCGTTCCGCGTTACTCATCGAACTGTTGATGCAAGCGGCCGAAATCCCGCATTCGGTCAACGCATCGACCTGATCTTTCATCAATGAGATCAGCGGCGAGACGACGACGGCCAATCCCGGCATGGCCATCGCGGGCGCTTGAAAGCAAATCGACTTTCCGCCTCCGGTCGGCAACACCACCACGGAATCACGGTGTTCCAGCACCGCCTGCATCGCTTCGGCCTGGAGCGGTCGAAAGGAGTCATATCCCCAGTATTGCTGAAGGACGTCGGTCAGCGAAGTCAAAGGGGCGGCAGGCATTGTCATGAGGACTCGGTCTAAACGTTCACGTATTGAAATAAAATCCAGGCCAGCCGAGGTACATGAGGTACTCGAATTCCTCGTTGATCGCGGCATGATACAGACCTTAAGGGCGCAATTGTAGAAATGCGAGCGACGTTGACCGACAGCTGTGGGTCGACGAGGGCTCTGCGGTGGATTACGCACCTCGTTCCGTCCTGGAAAAAGCGACGGACGTGGTGATCGAAGTTCTGGGCGGGATGTTACACTGGCCGCATTTGTCACGCGACATTCCTTTCTCGATTGGATGGACATTCGATGTCGTACGGTTCGTCGTTCGCTTTGCTCGTATTGTGGCTTGGACTGCGATCACCGTTATTCGCTCAAGAGCCTTCTCCGGCTGATGCCGTTGTGATTCAACAAAAGCTCGATCAGTTGAATGAAGCGGTGGGGCGGCTGAAACACGGGCGTGACGACGTGGGACCGGTGGTGGATGTCGAGCTGTTCGCGAAAGCGGCGGAATGGATCGTTCGCCATCACGAGTTCTTCGAGCCTCATTTTTCTTCCTGGACGATCGAGGCACTCGATTTGGGTTTGCGACGGGCGAGCGAACTTGGTGCAGGGAAGAGCTCGTGGCTGCCTCGAACGGGATCAACGGTTCTCGGCTACCGTTCCGAGGTGGATGGTTCGGTGCAGCCGTATGCGGTGACGTTCCCCCACGGTTACGATCCCACTGCGAACCGTTGGTGGCCGCTGCGTGTGGAATTGCATGGTCGCAATGCCAAGCTGAACGAAGTGAACTTCATTCATCAGCATGAAGGTCAGGCGTTAAAGAACGAATTGGCCTGGATTCAACTGGACGTTTTCGGACGCACCAATAACGCCTATCGGTGGGCGGGTGAGTCTGATGTCTTCGAAGCATTGGCGGCGCTGAAACAGCGTGTGAAGATCGACGAAAATCGGATCGTGCTGAGCGGGTTTTCGATGGGCGGTGCGGGAGCCTGGCATCTGGGCCTGCATCATCCGTCACGGTGGTCGGCCGTCGGAGCGGGTGCAGGGTTCGTCGACACCGTTCACCATCTGCATTTGACAGCGCCGCTCAGTCCGCTGCATCAAAAACTGACCCGGATTTATGATGCACAAGACTATGCTCTGAACGCTTTCAACGTTCCCACGATTGGCTATGGCGGCGAACTGGATCCTCAATTGTTTGCGGCAAAAACCATGCATGCCAAGGGGCAGGAATTGGGAGTGCCGATTGATTTGCTGGTTGGTCCGGGTACGGCTCACAAATTTCATCCAGATAGTTTAAAGCAATTCATGACCTTTCTGGCGACGCACACCCGGCGTGGCCGACCGGTCTTCCCCAAACCCGCCACGCTGAAATTCATCACTTACACGCTCAAATACCCTCAATGCGATTGGATGACCATTGAAGAACAGATCACGCCCTACGAGGCGACGGTGGTCGAAGCGGACGTGGATGCCTCAACGAAAACGTTGACGGTTCGCACGAAGAATGTCGCCCAGTTCCAAATTCGGCGAGGGGTGGCGGATGTGGTGGTGATCGATGGCAGTTCGCCTCTGCCGCTGGATACGGCGGCGAATCGATCGCCCGGCATCTCGTATGGGAAGGGGGCGGAAGGCTGGTCCAGATTGGACACGGCTGAATCGGGGCGGGCCGCGTCGGCGGAGACCTCTAACGAGGCGCTGCATAAACGCCATGATTTGCAAGGACCGATCGACGACGCGTTCATGCAACCGTTTGTGTGTGTGCTGCCCACGGGAACGGCCTGGTCTCCCCAACAAGCTGCGTGGGCGAAATGGACCTTTGATCGCTTCGAACGTGAATTCGACCGTCGGTTGCGGGGCCGGATCCCCGTGGTCAACGACACGGACGTCACCGACGACCTGTTGAAAAACAAGCATCTGGTGCTGTTCGGCGATCCTGGTTCGAATGTCTTCCTGGCCAAGCTTGTCGACCAGTTGCCGATCAAGTGGAGCAGTGATCGGTTCGAGGTTTGCGATCAATCGTATGACTGTGGGGAACACGGTCTGGCCTTGATCTATCCCAATCCGCTGAATCCGCAAAGGTATGTCGTCGTCAATTCGGGGCACACCTTTCACGAAGCCGATTTCGAGAACTCGAATGCCAATCTCTACTCTCGTCTAGGAGACATTGGCGTGATCCAATTCGCCGTTCGGTCTGGCGGCGGATACGATGAACGGGTGTTGTTTGCGGACGTATTTGACGCCCGTTGGCGATTCGAGGCTAAATAGTGCGTGGCCAAAGACGTTTAACGCTGGTGGTCGCGGGGCCGTGTCCCCTGTTGGCGGTCACCGTCAATCGCTATGTTATTTCGTCTCGTGGACGTCAGTGAGTTTGCTCTCAAAAGGTCGTTGTGGTGTTGCCTGTCGTGCCAGGATAATGGCCGTACTGATGAACGGTGAAGACGCCGGTTGTGCTGTTGACATGGAAAGAGACTTCTATGAGATTCGCCATTCTGTTGCTGGTTGTGCTGACTGCTCGCGTGGGGATTGCCCACGACGAAAACTGGAACCAGTTTCGTGGGCCGCGAGGCGACGGCACGTCGACCGAACGAGGGTTGCCGGTCACATTCAGTGAAGGCTCGCCCGAGATTGTCTGGAAGACTCCGGTGCCTGGTCGGGCCTGGTCGAGTCCCGTGATTTGGGGCAAGCAAGTCTGGATGACGAATGCCCCGGAAGTGGTTCAGGGCACAAAGCCCGATAAGCCGAAACTCGATAAACCGATCGAACTGTCGGCTGTCTGCGTCGATTTCGATACCGGGGCCATCGTTCACAACATCAAGTTGTTCGAAGTCAAAGAACCGCAGGTCACGCATCCGACGAACACCTTTGCTTCGCCCACGCCGTATGTCGAAGAAGGGCGGGTCTATGTTCATTTCGGTGCTTATGGAACCGCGTGTCTCGACACGAAAACCGGTCAGACGATCTGGGAACGCCGTGACTTGGAATGCGATCACTTTCGCGGACCGGGTTCATCACCGGTCGTTTACCACGGGATGCTGTATCTGACGTTTGACGGGTTCGACGTTCAGTACATCACGGCGCTCGATAAAATGACCGGAAAAACGGTCTGGAGAAAAGATCGGAATATCGATTACGGAACGACCGACGGCGACGCGAAGAAAGCGTATTCGACTCCGATCCTGATTCAGGATGAAGGGCGAGAACTGCTGATCAGTCCCTTCGCCAAGGCGACCATCGCCTACGACCCTCGAACGGGTGATCCGATCTGGACAGTTCGCCATGGGGGAATGAACGCGGCCGGCCGGCCTCTCTTCGGTAACGGGCTGCTATATATCACGACGGCCGATGGTCCCAATCCGCTGATTGCGATCCCTCCTCAAGGCCAGGGGGATATCACCGAGAGAATGGCGTGGCGCAGCAATAAGTCGACTCCGAAACGGCCTTCGCCCATTCTGCTCGGTGATTTGCTATTCATGATTAATGATGGTGGCGTCGCCTCATGTCTCGATGCGAAGACCAGTACTGAAATCTGGACCAAACGTCTCAGTGGCGAGTACTGGGCGTCACCGCTGTATGCCGATGGCCTGATCTATTGCTTTGCGCAAAACGGAACGATTCCGGTCTTCAAAGCAAGTCGCGAGTTTGAACAAGTCGCGGAGAACAAACTGGATTCCGGTTTTGTCGCTTCTCCTGCCGTGGCCGGTAAGTCACTGGTGCTTCGGTCCAAGACACACCTCTATCGCATCGAGAAGGTGGGCGGCGAGAAATGACGTCGTATAATCCTCGTCGATGGACCAGCCATCTGTTCGACATCGAAGGATCACTCGTGCGCGAGATCCTGGGACGGGTGATGGCCACCGTCGTCTGGTCCGCCGTCGTCGTTGCCTTGTATCACTACGGTCCTGGGTTCTGTCGAAGCCTGGTGATTCCTTCGACCGGCCATGCGCTGGTCGGTACAGCCTTAGGCCTGTTGCTGGTGTTCCGTACCAATTCGTCTTACGACCGTTTCTGGGAGGGGCGCAAGCAGTGGGGCAGCATTGTCAACGAGTGCCGAAATCTCGCTCGGCAATCGAGTGTCTGGCTGGCTGCGGATCGATCGCTCGTGCGGGAAATCATTGGTTGGACCATTGTGTTCCCCTTTGCCACGATGCAACGGTTGCGAAATCTGCCCGACTTGGGAACAGTCTTGCGCGATGTGTCTCCTGCGGATGAAGTCCGCGTCAAGTCCTCGTTGAATGGTCCCCTGGCGGTGGCCTGTGTCATCACCAGTCGTTTGCGATCAGCACGCGATCGGGGGTTGATTGATGGGCTTCAATTGTCGGCC
>CAIQIR010000065.1 GCA_903871875.1 uncultured Schlesneria sp. | reverse complement strand
GGCTTGAGCACCTTCGTCAGGCTTGAGCACCTTCGTCAGGCTTGAGCACCTTCGTCAGGCTTGAGCACCTTCGTCAGGCTTGAGCACCTTCGTCATCAGCCCTAGTTAATGATATTCTATCAAAAAGTTCGATCAACTTCGACCCTCCTCCCAATAGTGATTCCGGGCTCTCCGTTCTTCTCTTCAAAAATCTTCTCTTCCGTCCCTGCCTTAATTCGGTCGCCGAGAAATTTGGTGTCAAAGTTCGATCAAGTTCGACCATTCCTCGTAATTCATAGGGGTTTTCACGATTGTTTTCCCGTTTTTAGTGGTGTTCGAGTTCGACGCAGATCGATCGACTTCGAATCCCATCATTCCTCACAGGCGAGCCGATGTGAATCCCCGGATTCTTTGCGCTTGCGGTTACGTTGAAGTTAGTGTAAAAACCGATAAAATAAATACAAGATAACGCGGCGAATGTCAATTGGTGGTTTTGAAAAAAATTAAAAACACTGGAATGTTCTGGTAGACAAATGTTGACCGAGCAAATCGGTTGGTTGGCGACGAAGAATCGTATGGCCGGCGCTGCACGTAGGCGGACACGCAATTACCAGATTGCCAAGCAATTCTTCCATGATAGAACTTGTTTCTCTTTATCTGTGTGGTTCTATGTGCATCTGTGGCTAAACTCTTATGAATGTCGTTGATACGAGTGTCGACATCGGCGATCGATTGGCGGCGTCACCTGTTTGCAAACTAACTCAATGTCACGTTACGAATCACGGTGGAGCCTGGTGCCAATCCGTCATTCAATGTGAATCCGATCGTGCGAGTCAGTGTGCTGGCTGCTGACGTATTCGTCTTGTAGGTCACCGAACGGAGAACGGTCTGGTAATTGGCCAGGGACGACGTTCCGGAAAGGGTCAGCGTTCCCGAGGCGGCGTCGAAGGAAACGGTGATCCCCGATCCGCTGGTTGCAGCGAGGATATCTTGACCATTCTGGTAATTGGCGATCACCTGAATGGCCGCCCCCGTCAGGTTGATGCTGTCGGCATCGGAGACGATCGCGTTTGGTCCCAGCGCTGCCGCCGCAGCCCCTCGGACATAAGCCAGTGCACCTGTTGGAACCCCCGTCAATGCAGGGGGGGTATTGGTGGTCGAAACGGTCACGGACCGAGTCGCCGACAGGCTGTTGGCGGGTGTCGGTGTGGCGTCATCGGTGGCGATGATTGTCAATGTCCGGTTTGCCGTGCTGACGGCCGAACCTGAAGTGCTGAACGTGACTGACCGCAGCGCCGTCCGGTAATTGCCGACACCGCTTGAACCTGACAACGTCAGTGTTCCCGTCGCCGCGTTAAACGAGCCGGTGATGCCAAGCTGATTCGTAAAGGCCAGCACGTCGTTGCCATTGGCGTCGTTTTGATACCCCGAGGTAATCTGCACGGTCGCTTTGGTCAGGTTGTTGCTGTCGGGATCACCGGCCAGCAGCGTGGCCGAGATCGGCTGGGCCGGAAACGCCGGGTCGTTGGCTTTGTAAAACAACGGAGTCGATTCGATCGCGGTCAAGGTTGGTCGCTGATTGACGGCGGTTACGATCGTGTTTCGGGTCACGATATTGCTGGTCGATAGACCATCGCTGACCGAGAAGCTTGCCACGCGTGCGCTCGTGACCGGAGCACCGCTGACATCCCAGTAGATCACCGATCGGAGCAGGGTCTGGTAGTGATCGACAAGATCCGAACCGGTGATGGTGAATGTGGCGGTATGGGCCACAAGATCCTGCGAGAACGAATGCTGCAGCGCAAAGATGTTGTTGAAGTCGAGACGATCCTCCCCCTGCCAGTTCGTGAACGAAACTGTCGCACTGGCCAGATTCACGATGTTTGGAGCACTGATCACGAGATTCGCGGCCAGAGTCAGTGCGGGGTCGCCCTGGAAGAAGGTTCCTGTTCCGTTCACGCCTGAGATCACGGCAGGAATACTCGACCCGATCACCGTCACATTGCGTGAGACGACATTGCTGGGGAGCAGACCATCCGTCGTCTGGAAATCAACCGTCCGCGTGACGGCCGTGTTCGGCGTCAGGCTGGTATTGTGATACGTGACGTTACGCAGTGCCGTGCGGTAGTTCGAGACCGTGTCGGTACCGCTGAGCGTCAACGTTCCGGTTGTGGCGTTCCACGAACCGGTGATCTTCGGCGTCGCCGTATTTACAAACCCCAGGACATCTTCGCTACTTTGATAGTTGATGGCGATCTGGATGGTGGCCCCCGTCCAGTTGTTGCTGTCGGCGTCAAAGACCAGCAGCGAGGACGTGACCGGTGTGAACAGCGGTGCCGGCGCATTCAGCGGCGTGTTGATGTCTTCGATCTGGTACAGCCACGGTCCGATATCCGTCGTGTTTCCGACGGTGGCGGCCACGTAAAAGTTAATACGAAAATCACCGCCGGGAACTCCGTCACCGTCGCCGTCCAGTGTTCGACCTGTCGCGTCCTGGATCGTCTGTCGCGCGACGAGTTGATAGCCCCCCTGAAACAGCGGTTGCGCGAAGGCCACCACTGCCACATACTGCAGCGTGGTGGGGTTCAGGGCGAACGTGATTCCCGAGATCTGGTTCGTGACATCGATTCCATAACGGGTCAGCCGCCAGTTTGATGGATTGGTGACGCTGCTGGCACCGCCGGGGACGACGTTCATGGTTTCCGAAAAGACGACGGAGAGTGATGTGACGGAATGCATTAGAATGTCCGCGTTGTGGACTACGCTTGATCCGGTCGAATCATAAACGGCCGTCACCACCGGCGGTTCGGCCGAACGTGTCGTAAACGTCGATACCGGCGATGTGTACGTCGTTCCAATCTCGTTGGTGGCGTAGGCGAAGTACGAATAAGCGGCAGCAGGCGTGAGGTTATATACGTTGACCGTGAAAATTCCAGTTGTCCCGGTGGCTGACACTTGTGTCACACCAGCACCGCCGATACTTGGGTTGGGGTTGCTGCTCGTCAGGGCGAACACCACTCCCCGTTCAGTGATAGGACTTCCGCCGTCGTCCGTAACGTTACCGCCAAGTGTGACCGCAGTGCTGCTAATATTAGCGGAAGTTGGCGTGGTCACCGATGGTGCGTCATTGACCGGGGTGACGTTAATTGTCATCGTCGCTGAAACCGTCCCAAGTCCCGCATCATTCACTTTAAAGCTGAATGTGCTACGAGCTGTACCGTTCGCGTTGGCTAAGGGCGAGTACTTCAGCGATGGAATCTGGGCAGCGGTGATCGTCAGTCCGTTTGTCACCGCGACAGCGCCGACCCCTTGATCCACCGTCAGCATGTCGCCGCTCGCCAGCGCC
>CAIQIR010000064.1 GCA_903871875.1 uncultured Schlesneria sp. | reverse complement strand
CGGTTTAATTATCTCTGCCGAATTGGTCATCGTTGCGACGGTCGCCGTACTGGGAATGATCGTCGGACTGTCGGAAGTCAGCTTCAATATCAATAACGAACTGGAAGACTTGGGTTCGGCTTTCGGCAGCCTGAATCAATCGTATTCGATGCAAGGCTCTTGCGGTCACCAAGCGACGGTTGGTGGCAGCCACTACCAGGACAAAGCGGACTTCTGCGATCAATCCGGTGACATCCACGGTCACAACAATCAATCGGGCGAATGCCAATAGTTCGCACCGACGGAATGTTGACTCTTGATCAACAAGACTGAGAATCACAGCGTCCCTCTGAATCTAACGCTTGCTGACATTGCACTCAACAATGAACAGGGCGACCGGCACCACGGTCGCCCTGGTTGCATTGAACGACCACGGAAACCGCCCGAAGGGGAGGGGAGTACCGATTTTGAGCGACAATTCGAGGATTTCGTTCGTCGCGAGATCAAAAACTCCTTCTGCGAATTGTCGACTTTTTGCCGTTTCTTACTTTGCTGGATTGAGCTTGGTGATTAGCATATTCGGTTGATGGAAGGTGTGTCGGGTGGTCGGCGGTTTCGGCGGCCCGGAAGAAGACTCACGAAGCTGTCGCATGGATGCGGATGGACCTGATGTCTGTGATTGGTCAACAGTTCGAAACTGACTTGGTTGCGTTACGCGATCGTGTGAATACACGGTTAGCGGAGTATGTTGCCGCAGTGCCGGACTGTCCTGAAACACTGCGCGAGTCGATGGGCTATAGCCTCCTTGCCGGTGGTAAACGACTGCGGCCGATTCTGGTGCTTCTTGCCTGCGAAGCCTGCGGAGGAGCGGTTGAATCGGCTCTTCCCGCCGCATGTGCCATTGAGATGATCCATACTTATTCGTTGATTCATGACGATTTGCCCGCGATGGACAACGATGATTATCGTCGAGGACGGCTGACAAACCACAAGGTGTACGGCGACGCGATGGCAATCCTGGCCGGGGACGCTTTGCTGACCTTGGCGTTTGAAGTGATCGCGCGTGACACCCACCCGGGATCAGTGGCCGCCGCGTGTTGTGCCGATCTGGCGGCCGCGTCCGGCTGGTGTGGAATGGTTGGCGGTCAAGTCGCCGATCTGGAAGCCGAACAGCGAGAGGCCCGGCAAACAACCGGTAGAACGAGCCAAAATGATCGTGGTCCGTTAGATTCGGCGGCCGAACTTCGCCAACTCGAAGCCATTCATCGGCGTAAGACAGGACGTTTACTGACTTCGGCCGTCACGTTGGGGGCGCGTGTCGCGCAAGCGGATACCAATTTGTTGGGCCGGCTCGAAGAGTTCGGAAAGCGCGTTGGCTTAGCCTTTCAGATTGCGGATGATTTATTGGATGTCACCGGCGATGCCGCAAAAATGGGGAAGAACGTCGGGAAGGACGCGACACTCGGAAAGATGACGTACCCTGCGTTATTGGGCCTGGAAGGCAGTCGGCGCAAAGCGGACGATTTGATCCGTGAAGCCTGCGGCTTGGTGGAACCCATGGGGGATCGGGCACGTTCACTTTGCGAGCTGGCGAAATTTGTTACGAAGCGAGACCACTGACTTGTCTGAAGACAATTGCGATTCCGACAACTTGCATTTTTCTTGATTATCAATGGAGTCGACGATGAAGTTTGAACTACTGCCTCGGATCCAATCGCCACTGGATCTCCGAAGTTTGACCGATCAGCAATTGGTCCAACTGGCGGACGAGATCCGCGAGGCGTTGTGCAATCTGGTGCAGGAACGATCGGCTCACTTTGCCAGCAATTTGGGGGTCGTCGAACTGTGTCTCGCTCTGCATTTGGTCTATGACTTTTCGAAAGACCGCTTGATCTGGGACACGGGTCATCAGATTTACCCGCATAAATTGATCACCGGACGATTCGATCGATTCTCGACGATTCGGACGAAGGGTGGTCTGATGGGCTTCCCGAACCCGCATGAAAGCATCTACGACCTGTTCATGACCGGACATGCCGGATCCAGCGTTTCGACCGTGTTGGGCCTGAAAGCAGGCGATGATCTCATGGGCGAGTCGGGACGCAAGTCGGTCGCCGTGATCGGTGACGGGGCATTGCCGTCAGGTGTTGTGTTCGAAGCGATGAACAACGCCGCAGAATTGAAAAAAGATTTGCTGGTCATCCTGAACGACAACGAAATGGGAATCTGCCCACGAGTGGGCGGTCTGGCCCGTTGTCTCGACAAGGCCCGGACAGCGCCGTTTTACAATGGCCTGAAGCGTGACGTGAACTGGCTGCTGAATAAGCTGCCGGTTGTGGGGAAGCCGTCGCGCGATGCGATTGGTCAGTTCAAGGACGCCCTGAAGGGGTTCTTGCACGGTGGAATGCTGTTTGAAGAACTGGGCTTCCGCTACATCGGTCCCGTGGACGGCCACGACTTGTTCGGATTGCGAAGCGCTTTGGAGATGGTGAAAGAAGTCAGCGGACCGGTTCTGCTGCACGTCTTTACCCAGAAGGGTCACGGCTTCGAACCGGCTTGCGAAGATCCTGTGATGTTCCATGCGCCGCCTCCGTTCGCACGCAATCAAAACAACGAAGTTGTCTCGGTGAAAAAGACGACCTCTCGGGCGTATACGAATGTGATGAGCGACGCCATCTATGATGCGATGCACGCGAATCCAAAGGTGTGTGTCCTGACGGCCGCGATGTGTGAAGGAAATAAGCTGGGTCGGGTTCGCCAGGAGTTTCCTGACCGGTTCTTTGATACCGGTATCTGCGAAGCGCACACCGTTGCTTTCGCAGGCGGTATGGCGAAGAGCGGTCTTCGGCCGATCGTCAACATTTATAGTACGTTCCTTCAACGCAGCTTCGACCACATCTTTCAGGAAGTCGCGCTCCAGAACCTGCCGGTCACGTTTTGTCTTGATCGTGGCGGGCTGGCCGGCCCTGATGGTCCCACTCACCACGGCGTTTTCGACAACAGCTACATGCGGATCTTCCCGAATATGACCGTGATGGCTCCCGGAGATGAGTTGGATGTCGGTCCAATGCTCGACTTCGCGCTTACGCATACCGGACCAACCTCAATTCGGTATCCCAAAGCGAACGTCGAACACGTAGATCGCCCGGAATGCCCCGTTGAATTGGGCAAAGCCGAAGTCTGGCGATGGGGTGAAGACGGCATGTTCGTCGCGTTTGGATCGTTGTTTACGACCTGCGTGGCCGCGGCGGAGAAGTTGCGAGAAGAAGGATTGGACGTCGGGGTGATCAATGCCCGCTTTGCCAAGCCGCTGGATCGCAAGACGATTTTCCGTGCGATCGAAGAAACTGGTTTCGTAATTACCGTCGAAGAAAACTCGGTGTGTGGAGGTTTCGGGGCAGCCGTTCTCGAGGCCGCCAACGCTGCGAGCGTCAGTACGAACAACGTGAAATGTCTGGGAATTCCCGATCGATTTATCGAACACGGTGAACGTGAGGAATTGCTGGAAGACATTGGACTGGACCTCGAAAATCTTGTCGCCACAGCTCAGGCCATGTCGGATCGTGGGACGCTTGTCGAGTGAGGTAACAAAGGAATGGACGTTGGTGGTTTTCTGACGTCCAAGACAAGGATGTTCGCCATGTATCAAACGCTTCGCACTGCTTGTTTTGTGATTGGCGGGTTTCTGTTGATGGCGTCCGCCAGCGCATGGTCAGAAGACAAATACAAGCTGGAAGAACCTGTTGACGACGTTCGCATTTTTGGTGTCGGTACGCGCATCACCTACACGGGTAAAGTGCGATTTCCCAAGGATGTTCTGCTGGCACAGACGATGACGGCCGTTTTGTCGTATCGTGAACGACGGCTGCTGGGGCCCGGTGGCGAGGCGGAATCATTTCGTTCGGTGCGAGAGTATGAGACGGCCGAAGCGGAAATCGTTGTCGACGGAAATAAGTCTGCACCGCATCTTCCTTCGGGATTGAAATTGATTGTCGCTCAGGGACGACCTGAAGGGGTCGAACTGTACGGGCTGAATGGTTTGTTGACCGCTGACGAGCTCAACCTGATTCGTTCGCCAGCAGACAGCCTCGCCCTGATCGCGCTGCTGCCTTCCAAAGAAGTGGAAGTGGGAGAGAAGTGGACGGTTCCGAATTGGGCCTTTCAGATGTTGACGGCGCTCGATGCTGTCATCAAAGGCGAGTTGGTGTGTACTCTCGATTCGGTTGATAAGGGAATCGCTCGGATCAAGATGAGTGGAGCTCTGGACGGGGCTGTTGATGGCGCGACGACCGAAGTGAAAGTCACTGGTTTCTTCACCTACAATCTGGAAAAGAAATACATCGCCGAATCTGACTTTGTCCAATCGGAAAATCGAGCCATCGGACCAATCGGACCCGGTTTGAACATTAGCGCGCGAATTCGGATTCTGCGCCAGCCGGGCACATCGCCCGGAAAACTGGCCGATACCAAAATTATTGAAGCCGCCGTCAATGAATCGCCGGCCAGTGCCAAATTTCTGCGGTTCGAATCGCCCTGGAATATCAGCATTCAACATGCGCGAAACTGGCATGTGTATAAAGCCGAGGAAACGATCGCCATTTTTCGTTTGCTCGAAGAAGGAAATCTGATCGCTCAATGCGACATGGCTTCGATTACACCGGCCAAACCCGGTGGACATCTGGCTGAACAAATCTACCTGTCGGATATCCGTCAATCGCTAGGTGACCGATTGAAATCGATGACAAACGGGGAAGTGATCCCATCATCCGATCATAAATTCATCTACAAGGTCACGGCCGAAGGTGCTGTGGATCAATTGCAGGTCATGTGGGTCTTTTATCTGGTGGCAGATCCATCGGGTCGGCAGGCATCATTGATGTTTACCGTTGATCCCTCCCTGGCCGAAAAGCTGGCCAAATACGATCGGGACTTTGTGGAATCGTTGAAGTTTGGTCCCGCGCCGGCCACCCGGGCGGCGAACAAATAAGGGCGGTCGCTGTCGAAACGAGGGATCTCGGCGTGAATACTGCTCCTCAGCGAACCAATACCGAATCCGAGAAGCGACCCCAGTCTCGACAAAGTCCGTTGATCTTGTTGCCGGGATTGGGCGGCGACGCTCGCCTGTTTTCACCGCAACGCCTGGCTTTTCCCGAACTTGTCGTTCCGGGTTGGATCGAACCTGATCGCAACGAGTCGCTGGCCGATTACGCAGCACGATTGGCCAAAGTCATCGATCCTGGTTGCCCGTGTTTCATCGGCGGCGTCTCGTTCGGAGGTGTCGTTGCGCTCGAAGTGGCGACGCATTTGACAACACGAGAATGCTATTTGTTGGGCAGCGTACGTTCTCCACGGGAATTCCCCGTGCGCTTGCGCGCCTGTCGTCCGATCGCCGATCTGGTGGTGATTCCCAAGCGGTTGTCGCCGGTGGCGTTGACGTTGGGAGGCCGCTGGTTCAGCTCTCGAATTCGAAGCGTACTGCATCAGCTGAACGATGCTGACGAACATTTCTTGCGCTGGGCGGCGAACGCAATTCTGAAATGGAAACCTTCGCCGGCGGTGGAATCCGTTCGAATCGTGCAGATTCACGGTGATCAAGACCCGATTTTCCCCATCTCTCGGATTGCGGCGGACAAAACGATTAGGGGTGCCGGCCACCTGTCATCCGTCACTCATTCCGACGAGGTGAACCAATTTGTTCGCGAAAGGATGATCGCCGCGTCGAATCGTGAGTCGGAGAAATGAGCGGAATCACTCGCGGGTTGCGGCGCGTTTCATGAAGCGGAAAGTGGTCTGACGAACGATCCATTCGCCCAATCTGGGAAAGGCCTGGCAGAGTGTGAACACGGGCCGTAACGCCGGAAAATTCACCACCAGATCAGGGCGGTCGTAGCGAACCGATTTGATCACGGCGCGAGCGATCGTCTTGGCTGACGTCGAGCCGACATACCAAGGCATCCCACGCCCTGTTCGTTCCTTGATGACTTCGTAGATTCCGCCGTCATGTGCGAAGCCGGGACAGATTGCGGAGGCGCTGACTCCTGATTTGTGAAGTTCACCGCGTAGCGATTGAGTGAATGCGATCATCCCCGCTTTGGATGCCGCATACACGGCACCAAAAGCGGGGCCGTATTTGCCAGAGATCGACGCCATATTCACGATATGGCCACGACCGGCAGCCAGCATGTGCGGCAGAACATACCGGGTCAGCAGCAGGGTCGAGGTCAGATTGACATGAATCGTGTTTGCAATGTCCGCGGGTTCGATCAAATGGAATGCACGAAAAGCCTCGATCCCGGCGTTATTCACGAGCAGGTCAATCGAGCCCAACTCGCGGAGCGTGGTCTCGACGAGTCGTTTTAATTGAGCTTCGTCTCCCACGTCGGTGGGAATTGCGATGATTCGAACATTCAATTTCCGTAGTTCTGTCGCCAGCAATTCGAGTTGTTCGCCCGATCGAGCGGCCAAGGCAATGTTCATTCCTTCACGGGCCAGCGCCGTAGCCACAACCTGGCCGATGCCACGCGAAGCCCCCGTCACAAGCGCCGTTCGTCCCCGAAGTTCTTTCAAGTTGACATTTCCTTTGAATTTCATTGCGAACGAGTTTTTGGCTGTTCTGCGTGAGGGTGAAGTCATGGCATCAGAGGGATTGTCGTTCGTTAGTCATACTGGCCGAGATCATGGACTGTAATTCATCGGCAATCGATCCATTCAAAGTGGTTTCCAATTCGATTAAACAGTCTGCCACCGTTGATCCATCCATTAGCCGATGATCGTATGACATTGTCACGCGACAGCGGTTTTGATCGTCGAGTGGTCCATAGGTGAGATTGCTGGTGAAATACGCCGGAGGGTCTTGGATCTCAACCCCTTTTCCTGCCAGCGTGGTAAAGAAGAATGTTCCAATCCGGCGAGCCCGTTTGGACACTGCTACATTGAACGTCCACCACCACAGAATCCGTCTTAAAAACGTCGGCAAGCCGCTGAGTTGCCATTGTCGACGAAAAATCTTGTTCGGCGGCTCATTCACGTAGCGGTCGAGGCTGAATTGCAAACTGGGAAGAGATTGTTGTTCGGGTTGCTCGAATCGTGAGTGGAACACCCAGGGCTCGTCCCGATGAATTCGATGAGTTGCCAGCATCGCGACATTGTCGGGATGCTGATAGATATGTGGCCACGGCCAGCGTTGGAACGTTTGTCTTAATACGGGTCGATTGGCCGCGACGATGCCAAACGCTTTGATGAAGAGAACAGACCACGAAATTCGCACGGGCAGTCGAGACCGCAATTCAGCGACGCGGGTCAAGTCGAACAGACGATCATGAGCGCAGGTATCGACTTGTCGGTGAAAATGCAAAACGTCGAGTGTCAACCGCCGACTGCGCGGGATCAAAAGGCGTCCGGATTGTTTTGCCGAATCCAAGTGCGAAACTCCTTTCGTCCGTGAAATCTTCCCTGATGCTCTGTCAGAATATCAGCCAGACGCGGAATGCGGGAGTCCCGGCAAACTCACTTATTGGACGATCGCTGCTGGAGATTGTCAAAACGGTCCATGGAAATGGTCTGACCCCTGCGGCAAGTCGATCGCCCGGTTGCCTATTCGCCTCGAATCGTCTGTCTCAAGCAGGGTGACCGGTCATTTGGAAATACCGGACTGAGGGGGTTTGATTTCGGGGTCGGATTTCCGTCGTTCGCCGTTGGATCCTGGATCCTGCATCGTGGGAATCGAGGGCGAACTGCCTTTTTTGGGCCGATTTTCTCGCTGCTGAAGCTTTCGTTGTTGCTGGATAGCGATCATCAGCAGATCGAAAAGTCGCCCATAGTCGACCAGGGCCCGACCGAAAAGACGTTTCTCGACGGCGTCACGAGCCTCACGAAATGCTTCCTCGTACTGAATCCAATCCACGGGCCAGCTTTCTTCCAGCGCCGCATGATGAAGATCCGCCTCCAGACGCGTCAAATGTTCGACAAATTCGTCTGTGATGATGGCAGGAGCTGATCGATAGGGACGCCAGGCGATCGTCGAATTGGGATCGTGCTCGACAACTGTCGATACGGTGCGGCTGCGATGCCAGGCCCAGAAGCCGATTCCAGAAAGAGCGGCCATGGTCAGAATAGCTCCGCCTTGCAGTCGTCGTTGGACATCCAGTTCGAAGAAATACAGTCCGACCAGAAAGAAGGCGGCAAACAAACACATCAGCCCGAAGCCCCCCCAGCTGAGTCCTTCGATCCGAGGTGGCGGCGGTGGCAGTTCGTAAACCAGATCGACGCCTTCGGGCAAATCGCCCGCTTGCACGACAATCACGGTGATATTGTCCGGGCCGCCTCGTAAATTGGCGAGGTTCACAAGCAGACGACAAGCTTCGTCAGGCCGCAGGGCGCCGGCAATCATGCCGATCTCGGCATCGCTCAGCAGTCCACAAAGGCCATCAGAGCACAAGAGAAAAATGTCACCTGGCAGGACGGGAAACGGTCCTTCTATGTCGACGTTCACTTGTGGCTCAGGTCCCAGCGACCGGGTAATGACGTTTCGGGGACACAAACGTTCCGCATCGCGCGGGTGAACCCGTCGCGAACGGATCATTTCCCAAACCAGACTGTGATCGAATGTCAATTGATCGATCTGCCGGTTTCGAATTCGGTAAACGCGGCTGTCGCCCACATGGCCGATCACGGCTCCCTGGGGACAAAGGACGAGACTCGAGCAGGTTGTGCCCATTCGCAGGAAATCCTGGTTCTGGGTCCCGCGCTCGTGGATGGCTTCGTTGGCCGCTTCCACAGCGATTCTCAGGGCTTCGATGGGCAGTCGATCCCGCAACTTGGCGAACATGTGCGGCACCGTGTCGGCGGCGATTTTGCTGGCCAGTTCGCCAACCGCGTGACCACCCATCCCGTCTGCGACGACAAAGAGATGGCCGCTTTCGGTCCATTCGTCTTCTGTCGTACAGAGCGCGACGGCGCACGAATCCTGATTATTTTGACGGCGAATGCCGATGTCGGTCAGCGCCGCGTATCGTACTTGTTGCTCCCAGAGCATCATGAACCTTCGGGCAATACAAAACGCGACAACTCCCCCGCGCGAATGCGAGAGCGGGAATCAACCGACTGACGAAACGAACCGCCGATACTCTGACCGAAAATGATGACGATATCTGTGATATGTGATAACAATATCGTAACGTTAAGACAAATCTTGCGAAACCAACTTTCAACGCCGAATCCGCAGGGAACGGTGAATGTCTCTGTCGGAGACAGAAAATGAGAACGTGGTTTTTCGTGGCAGGCCCTCCTTGAAGACGCGACGACCGAAAAAATGACTCAGCCGTCCATACCGCATTCCGTCGCCATCAATCGAGCATTGATCGGTATTATCGCGATCACGACGCTGGTTGGTGCCGGGACATGCTGGATCTTTGCCGGAAGCCAGAATATTTGGACCGGCGCTTGCTTGAAAGTCGGTTTGGTCATGGCGGCGTTATGGCTGGCCTTACCGGCCGTTTCTCGTCACGGGAATTGGGGCCGGGCTTCGTTGGGAACGGTAATCGGATTCGTGGCGTTGGTCCTGTTTCTGACAGGAAAACGAGTTGATATCCGGATCGTGTTGCCGATGTTGATCGGGATTGCGATTGCCGTCACCGTCTTGCGGCCCAAATCAAAAATCAGGCCGAAATGAGTCCCACCCGGGCCGTTCTAAGAGTTTGAAATTCGAGACGCACGGTTTTGGCATCGTCTGCACGCGAATGCGGGTCAGGCCCCGTCATCGTTCTGCATCAGTACTGAATACCACCCCGTGCGGTATGTCTCATATCCCGGCGAACGAGCGTGACCGATGCAATGCGGTATGTTGTCGATCGTAGCCATCCGATAGGCCCGATCCGAATCCAGAATTTCATTCCATCCCGGAATTTTCAGTCGATCGCCAAAACTCATCGCCGAATCGGCCAGCAGATGTCCCTGCGCATCGACGATACAAACCCGTGATCGTTGCCACTCCTCTACGGATAGCGGTGTTCGCTCGACAATGATTTGAGCCAGCGCATCCCAGCGAAACACGATCGCCAGCACTCCGAGAGGTCTGCCATTGGCTTGCCCGCCGGTGCGCACAGTGCAAGCGAAGATAATTGTGCGTTCATCAGAACAGAGCGACATATTTCCGACGTCACTCTGGACATATTCCGTCCCGTCCGCCGTCCGCATTGCGCGAGCGAACCAGCTTTGATCGGTGTGGACCGAATCAACAGATCGAAACATTGATGGGCGCCCGTTGGCCAGCACACGACCATTCAGATCGACGACGGCGATGTCGAAATAGACCGTGTAGGAATCGAGAATTTGTCCCATCCGCTTCGAAGCGTGAGACAACGCTTGTGGAGTCGGATTCACGAGGGCATCCACGATACTCGGGTCCGTAGCCCACCACCGCACATCGCACGACCGCTCATAAAGATTTCGGTCAATGAGATCAATGTTCGTCAGCGCCAGGTCACTGAGACGCTGTCCGCGGGAATCGGTCGCCAGCTCGTGCGTGATTTCTCGCATGTCTTTGAGCAGATCGCGAAATTCGCCAGACAGATTCTCGGCCACGTCACCGGTTCGATGCGAGATGTCTTGAATGGCTTGGGCGACAACATCGAAGGCGCGGCCACTTTCACCACCAGCGCGTCCCGCTTCAATTCGTGCGTTCAGAGCCACGAACCGTGTTTCCACATTCAGACGCGTGAAGCGTCCGACCGAATCGGCAAGCCGTGAATCCAGGTTCGATGCCAGTTCGGCGATTCGCCGGGAGGTCGCTCCAGATTGAGCTGGCTTCGTCGTCGTCGAAGCCGTAAGGGTTTGTTGCATTGCCACAGAATTCGATCCCCACAATTAACAATTACAATCTCTAGACTTGCAGGCTGGTGTGTGCCTGTCAGGCATAAATGTTGTCGGGATCGATCGAGCCATCGAGTCGCACAAGATCATTCAACCCAGTCATTGCCTTCCACCTATCGGGCTGTTCTGCCTCATTGATCGAGGAAATCTTCAGTAAGAGTTCACCCCAATAAGGAAATTCCTGAGGGGTCAAAATGAGTCTAGAAATGAAACACGAGTGACGCATGGTCGGTAGCAAAAACGGACGTTCTATCGTTGAAGGGCGACGACTTGGTCGCGTCGGCTTAATCGATACAACCGTTGCCGTTTACGGGGGAGTGTAAATTCGCGCAGGTTGGCGAAGCAATTCCGGTTGGGTAGACCGTGCGGTGGTCGATCTTGATGGAACACGGCGCGTCACTCGCCACTTCCCCTTTCGTCTTGATCACTAGACATCGCCGATTCGGTTGGCTTCGATCGGCAGAGGAAACTTCTCATGGACATGCTTGATGAAATCGTGAAAGAGTTTCTGATCGAAAGTTACGAAAACCTGGACCGACTCGATCAAGATCTGATGGCCCTGGAGGAGGTTCCCGACGACCGCAATCGGCTGAGCAGCGTTTTTCGGGCGATTCATACCATTAAAGGAACTTCGGGGTTTCTCGCCTTCAATAAATTGGAGCATGTCACTCACGTTGGAGAAAGCCTGCTGGTTTTGCTTCGCGATGGAAAGATGCGGCTCAATAACGTGATTGCCAATGGTTTGCTGGCGATGGTGGACGCCGTCCGCAAGATCATGGCGAGCATCGAAGCTGGTCAGGGCGAGGGCGATGGCGACTATCACGACTTGGTTGCCGATCTTGAGCGGTTGCAGGAAACCGGCGGGATCGAGACATCGGTTAGTGGACTCGAACCGGTCGAGGCAAAACGTGCGACCGAGATTCTGGAATCAATTGCCAAACAAGTCGGGATCATGTCGGACGCGAGTTCCTCCGTTGCCGTCACCACGACGAATGTGGCTCCCGCGAAGAAACGAGCCAAGGGAGGTCGCCGCAAAAAGGCGGTTAACGCAGACAATTCCGGTGGCGCGGCGACGGCCGTGATGGAATTGGCCTCGTCCAGCATCGCTTTTCCAGAAATCGTGGTCCCCAACTTTAGTCAGCCCGTGATCGAGAAACACGCGACCGAATCCGCGGCATCGGTCAGCCCGGCCGAGATTCATGCAGAACACGTGACCGAGGCGGCTCCGAAACAGGAGGCTCTTGAATGCGTGTCGAAAGGCGGAAACCCGCACGATGGAGAAGGGGGAGAGAAGGGGCCTTCTCAATCGGTTAGTGATTCGACAGTGCGAATCGATGTCACGTTACTCGATAAGCTGATGAATCTGGTGGGCGAACTGGTCTTGGCTCGTAACCAGATTTTACAGTGTAGCCGCTCGACTCAGGATGCTTCACTAATCGCCGCATCTCAGCGATTGAACCTGATCACGACCGAATTGCAAGAAGGCGTAATGAAGACGCGGATGCAACCAATTCAAAACGCGTGGGCCAAGTTGCCTCGCGTGGTGCGTGATCTTTCGGCGATCTGCAAAAAGAAAGTGCAGGTCAAGATGGAGGGCGCGGACACGGAACTCGACAAAACGATTCTCGAAGCCATTCGCGATCCACTGACACATATCGTGAGAAATTCGGTCGATCACGGTATTGAAACGCCAGAAGTCCGTGAATCGCGGGGCAAATCCGTTGAAGGGACGCTGTTGTTGCGAGCTTTCCATGAAGGTGGACAAGTCAACATCGAGATCAGCGACGATGGTGGCGGCATTAATCTGGCCCGCGTGAAAGAAAAGGCGATTGGCCAGGGGATGATCACGGCGGATCAAGCGGCATCTATGTCCGAACGCGAATTGATGAATTTGATTTTGTTGCCCGGGTTCTCGACGGCAGAAAAGGTGACGAATGTTTCCGGCCGCGGCGTGGGTATGGACGTGGTCAAAACCAATGTCGAAAAGATTGGTGGAACGCTGGACATCCACAGTATCTACGGCCAGGGAACGACCCTGCGGATCAAGATTCCGCTGACGCTGGCGATCGTACCTGCCCTGATGGTTACCTGCGAGAAAGATCGGTATGCCATTCCCCAAAATAGCCTGGTCGAGCTGGTTCGGCTGGAAGGGGATCGTGTGAAACGAGAAATCGAACATATCCACAATTCACCGGTCTATCGCTTGCGGGGCAATCTGCTGCCGCTGTTGTTTCTGGACGAGCAGCTGCAACTGCGACCCACACGATCCGCGGCGGAACTGAACGAAAATTCTGTGGTCAACATCGTCGTCTTGAATGCCGAAGACCGGCAATTCGGACTGGTCGTCGACCAGATCAACGACACTGAAGAAATCGTGGTGAAACCGCTGAGTAAGCATTTGAAAGAAAACTCGACTTATGCGGGTGTCACGATCATGGGGGATGGGACTGTGGCGTTGATTCTGGATGCACTTGGATTGGCGAAACGAGCTCACGTCGTATCGGCCTCTCGTGATCGGATCAAGACCCAGGGTGGGGTCGCGGAACAGGCCGGTGGCGATGCGAAGCAGACCCTGCTGCTGATGGGATTGGGGGAAACTCAACGACTGGCCATTCCGCTGTCGCTGGTGGCCCGCCTGGAAGAAATCCCGATGGCCTCGGTCGAACGTGCGGACGGACAGATGGTTGTCCAATACGGAGGTCAGATTATGCCGCTGCTTGATTTGGGCGACGTACTACGGCCTGGCCAAGGGGGCGGCAACAACTCGCAAATGTTGCAAGTCGTTGTTTACTCGGAAAACGGTCGAAGTGTCGGCCTCGTTGTAGACCGGATACTCGATATTGTCGAAACAACGCTCGCAATCCAGCGGACCGGAAAACGGATTGGTGTGCTGGGTTCAGTAGTGATCCAGAACCGAGTGACCGATCTACTGGACATTCACAATCTGATTTTGGCTTCGGACCGAGACTTCTTCGCAACTCCGCCGACGTCGCTCGCGGTTTAAGTTACCAACATACCAAGAGAATCCCCCAGTCCTCCCCCCGGCGATCCCGGGGGGAGATGCCCCGAGTTTTCAACAGGAATGTCAGTCATGGCTGCTGCCCGTCAACTCTGCACGTTTTTCTTGGATGAACTTTACTTCGGCGTCGACGTCCAGAAGGTTCAGGAAGTAATCCGTTATCAAGAGATGACGCGAGTGCCTTTGGCTCCGCCGGTTGTGCAGGGGCTGATCAATCTCCGTGGCCAGATCGTGACGGCGATTGACATGCGGCGGCGCCTGGATCTGCCAGCACTGCCGGAAGGACAACTACCCATGAACGTCGTCATTCGCACCGACGACGGGCCAGTGAGCCTGTTGGTCGACGAAATTGGTGATGTGCAAGAGGTCGACTCGGAGCAATTTGAGCGTCCTCCCGAAACCTTGCGTGGTCAGGCACGTGAGATGATTCAAGGGGCCTACAAACTCAACGAACGGCTGTTGTTGATTCTCGATAGCGACCGGGCCGCCTGTATCGCCTCGGGTCATCACGAGTAACCTTGGGTAGACGTCAATTTCCTGGGGATCGACCGATTCTTGTCGCAGTCGCAATCCGGCTTCGCTTTCGAACGGACAAGATCGGTCAGTGCTGTATCACCGGGATTCAGCAATTCGACCCGGTTGGGGTGATCGCAGCTGATGGCGGTCTTTCTTAATCCAAGCATGCCCACTGAAATGGTGGAGGCATGACTGGTGATCGTCAGTCTGGGTTCAGTTGGCTCGAGTACTCGTCGCGGTGAATCCAATTTGGTGGTTCCTCGTCGAGTTTTTGCTCGGGTCGATTGGGCTCGTAGGAGCAGATCGTTCCCGGCGGTCGACTGAAGCCGAGCGACTCCGAATTGCCGAAGTGCTTGATCGGTTGTGATCAATAGTTCGCGCGTTTGCCTTGTCCATAAGTTTCCGAACGGCGCACGGCAAGAAGTTCTATCGGTTTGCCAAAGTTAGCCTGCGAGCCACTCCACAACTGCGGAAAGCCGTCGGTATCGAGGTAAAATCGCTCTGCTCAGATGAGCGCCAGCATTAAAGAAATAGCCAAGAACGCCAGCGAGGCGGCCCGCGTCGCCACGTCGGCGGTCAAGCTGGCGGAATCGACCAATGTCACCATCAGCAAGTTGGGAGCCTCAAGTGCAGAGATACGCGACGTCATTAAGTTGATTACTTCGATTGCGCAGCAGACCAACCTGTTAGCGTTGAACGCCACGATTGAAGCAGCTCGCGCAGGTGAAGCGGGTAAAGGTTTTGCTGTCGTGCCTAACGAAGTGAAGGAACTCGCGAAGGAAACGGCGAACGCTACCGAAGAGATCAGCCAGAAAATCGAGGCCATCCAGGCGGACACCCAGGGCGCAATCGAAGCAATTAGCCAGATTAGTCTGGTCATCGATCAGATCAATGACATTTCCAACACGATCGCCAGCGCGGTTGAAGAGCAGACTGCAACAACGAACGAAATCAGTCGAAACGTGGCGGAAGCATCGAAAGGCACTGCGGAGATCGCTCAGAACATTACCTCGGTCGCTCATGCTGCACAGAGTACGACGGAAGGTGCCGGCAATAGCCAGCGAGCTGCGGAAGAACTTGCTCGCATGGCCTGTGAACTGCAACAAATCGTCAGTGAATTCAACGCGGGCGAAAAGACGCAGGTTGCTAGCCGTAAACCTGTCGAAAAAAGGGCGATAGGCATCATTTTGCCGGTGCGACCGCTTTAGATTCACGTTTAAGCCTGATTTCTACAACCGCCGGTGTCACATTCACCCGGTGCGGCGGAAGGAGATCAGGCTTGAGCCGTTTCGGGGGATTGTCTGCAGTGCACGGATATTTCGGATTGCTCTGCCAATTCCAGATTCGTGGCATCAGCCACAATGGAACTGTTTCCAGGCACGATCATTCGATGTGAGATACCTACCAAAAAACTCGATCTCAGCTGTATGTCTCATCATTTTGGCCGGGTGAACTGCAGATGAGTAAAATACGCGTATTGATTATCGATGACTCCGTTGTCGTTCGTCGTATTGTGAGCGATGTCTTGTCCGGCGATCCCGCTCTGGAAGTGGCGGGTACCGCTGCGCATGGAAAAATTGGTCTGGCCAAGATTCCGCAGGTCACTCCGGATGTAATCACTCTGGATATGGAAATGCCAGAGATGGATGGGCTAGCGACGCTGGCCGCGATCCGCAAACTGTATCCGCGTTTGCCGGTGATCATGTTCAGCACGCTGACGCAGCGGGGGGCTTCTGCGACCCTTGATGCGTTAGCTCTTGGCGCCAATGATTATGTTACCAAGCCTGCCAATGTCGGCAGCGTTGCGGCGGCTCAACAGTCATTGCGTGACCAACTGATTCCGAAGATCAAGGCGCTTTGTGCGAAGACCCAACGCGTAGAGGCTGCCGCTCCGCAACAATCGGTCAGATTGGCTCGTCCTGTGACGATTGCTCGGACAATATCGTCGAAGTCGTCCATCATCGACGTGGTAGCGATTGGAGTATCAACGGGGGGGCCGAATGCTCTCTCTGAACTTCTTCCGGCGATTCCGGCCAATTTTCCCGTGCCGATTGTCATCGTACAGCACATGCCTCCCATGTTTACCAAGCTTCTGTCCGACCGACTGGACTCGCAATGCAAAATCGAAGTGCGTGAAGGAGCCCAGGGCGACGCGGTGCTTTCGAACCACGCTTATGTAGCACCTGGGGACTATCACATGGTGGTCAAACGGGGTGTCGCAAATCCAATATTGTTGCTGCAGCAGGAACTTCCAGAAAACTCTTGTCGTCCCGCGGTCGACGTTCTGTTTCGGTCAGTGATTGACGTTTACGGCGCCGGGACGCTTGGCGTCATCTTGACGGGCATGGGTCAAGATGGTTTGCGTGGCTGCGAGGGGATCCGCGAGGTTGGCGGGCAGATTCTTGCTCAAGATGAAGAATCGAGCGTCGTTTGGGGAATGCCGGGTTTTGTGGCCAAGGCCGGATTGGCGGATCAGGTGCTTCCGTTGAATCAGATCGCCGCGGAAATTGTACGACGCGTGCAAAAAGGTCGCCTGGCTAATCAGGTTCCGTCAGTTTCTTAGTCTTGTGTTTGAGCCGAATTGACATCACTTCTCGCCGTGCGAATGCTCGGCTGTGCGAAGGACGTCGGCCCGCATCGGTAAACCACGTCTCGTCGTCTCGTCAACTGAGGTTTGACGAATTACGAGCGGATGAGTGGTCTATCCAAACCATTCCGCAGAATCGGCAAAATCCATAGCCGTTATGTCCGGTGCCGGTGCGACGGCGAATTCGTTAAGGAATGCGGGCAAGCGACGGAACGGGTTGTTCGATTACATCCTTGCGCCGATAGCAATTCTTCGCAAAATTGCCTGAAGAATTCGCCGACTCGGTGCAGGAGCGCTATCTTGGAAACTGTCGATTTTGACTACGTGCGCGATCTGGTCCGGAAGCGTTCCGCGATTGTGCTCGAGAACGAGAAAAGTTATCTCGTTGAATCGCGTTTGCAACCGCTCGCTCGCCGCGAAGGATTTGCCTCCATCAACGAACTGGTGACCAAGTTACGGGTCACCGGATTTGACGGTCTGCATAGCCGCGTGGTCGAAGCGATGACCACGAACGAAACGCTGTTTTTTCGAGATCTGCAGCCGTTCGAAGCGCTCCGTAAAGTCATACTGCCGGAATTAATTGAGAAGAGGATGTCAGCTCGTCAACTGCGCATCTGGTGTGCTGCGTGTTCGACGGGTCAGGAACCTTACAGCATCGCGATGACGATCAAGGAACATTTCCCCCAGTTGGCGACCTGGGATGTGAAAATTCTGGCCACTGATTTGTCGACTCAAGTTCTAGAGAAGGCGCGTTCGGGAAGCTTCAACCAGATCGAGATCAACCGCGGACTGCCCGCACCGTTCATCGTGAAATACTTCGACCGTCAAGGAATGAACTGGCAACTAAAAGAACCTGTTCGTCAGATGATCGAATTTCAGCCGTTGAATTTGATCGAGGCTTGGCCGCCGATGTCTTCCATGGACATCGTCTTCATTCGAAATGTGCTGATCTATTTTGAAGTTCAAACCAAAAAAGAAATCTTGAAGAAAGTGCGTCGATTATTGCGACCCGATGGAGTTCTATTTTTGGGAGGTGCCGAGAGTACGTTCAATCTGGACGATTCCTTCGCCCGTACCGAAATTGAGAAGACGAGTGTTTATCGGCCACAATCCTGAAGATGAAAGTTTTAGATAAGGTAAACCATGTACGCACTGATTGTGGATGATTCACGCGCCATGCGGCACATCCTGCGAAAAATCGTCGAGCCGCTGGGGTTTCAGATTGCGGAAGCCGGACATGGCATCGAAGGGTTCCAACGGCTCGCCGAGCATCCCGAAATTGAACTGGTTCTCGTCGACTGGAACATGCCTGAAATGAATGGCATCGACTTTGTGAAAGCCGTGCGAGCCAATCCCGATTATGAACGCATCAAACTGGTGATGGTTACGACGGAAACGGAACCGTCCAAGATGGCCCGGGCGTTAATGACGGGTGTGGACGAATTCTTGATGAAGCCTTTTACCCCAGAGATGTTGCTGAGCAAGTTGCAGTTGATTGGTGTCTCGATGCCATTAATGGCATGAGTTGTGACATACGGCGCCCGACAGGGCTCAATGACAGTGACCCTTTGGAAACCTCGGTTGATTCGGGGTATGAATCATTTTCCATGCCCCGCCACAGGCGAAGACCCTGTCTCGAAAAGGAACTTTTCATGCAATTTGACGAACAAATGCTGCAACAGATCACAATTGACGTCTGTCAATCAATGTTGGGGTTGGAGTTGCTTCCAATGTCTCCCGGCAACGACATGGCGCACCAATTGGTCGCGTCGGTGGAAATTCGTGGCACCAGGCACACCATCGTCGAGGTATTTGCCGACGACCAGCTGATGGCAAGCATTGCAGAAGTGATGTTTGCCTCCGATCGGGGAAGTCTGTCGGAGGAAGAAATCCGGGACGCATTTTGTGAGATTGCCAACATGATCGGTGGCAATGTCAAGGGGACTTACGGCGAAGAGGCGAATCTCTCGCTGCCGGTGTTTGGCTCGGCCCAAGATTGGATCGAAACACTTCCCCAAGGCAGCCTTCGCACGACTTTCAAATGCTGCGGTCATCCGCTGACGATCATTCTGCGTGAGGTGGCTGCTCCCTCCGCTGAACTCGTCGGATCCGTTACGTCTGCTTAATCCGTTAATGTCAGTCAAACCTTGTCCTGACAGGCGTCTCTCGTCGGGAAATCTGAAACATCAGATCTCGGTAAATGCTAAGAAACTGGGATGCCGCCTTTTATCACTCGCCATAGTTCCATGCTGGGGTAAATCCATGAAGATTCTTATTGTTGATGACAGCAAGGCCATGCGGATGATTGTTCGCCGGGCTCTGACTCAAGCTGGCTTCACGAACGTTGAAGCAATCGAAGCGAGCAACGGAGTTGAAGCGCTTCAAGTCATCGAACAGCAGTCGCCCGATATCGTCCTGTCGGATTGGAACATGCCTGAGATGAAAGGCATCGACCTGTTGAAATCGCTGCGAGCCAAAGGTCGCAATGTTCCGCTGGGCTTCATTACGTCGGAAAGCAGCCCCGAAATTCACGAGCAAGCCGTTGGTTCGGGTGCTTCTTTCGTCATCGTCAAACCATTTACGTCTGCGGCGATTGAACTCGCTCTCAAACCATTGATGGTCTGAATCTGATCAAAAAATAGTCAACAAGGATTCTCCAGCAGGAGAGACTGTCATGCTGAATACCACCAAACCTGTTGCCAAAAAACTTCCTGGACTGATTGATTCCAAGCATCTGCTGACGATGCTTTTTGGCCCCGATACCGTATGCACGTTGAGAAAGGTTGCTCTCGCTCCTGCTGATTGTGTCATTGTGGCCTCGTACCACGACAACAATGGAGCCCTGCAGCGGTTGGTCACCTGTGATCTTGCGTTCGTCAACAGCGCCGGCGCAGCTCTTTCCGCGATTCCGCCCGCCGCTGCCAATAACGCGACCAAGGCGAAGCGAATTGCTGACAATGTGCTGGATAATCTGTCCGAGGTCATGAACATTGCTGTGAATATGCTGATCGAAAGTTTCGGGGCACGTTTGGAGTTGGCGTCGGTGTCCCGAATTGCTGAGGTGACTCCCGCGGTTTTGGCCGCTCTGAGCGCGGATCAGCGGGTCAAAATCGATGTGACGATCCCTCGGTACGATATGGGTCGTCTCGATTTGATTTCGGTGACGTGAGTGACTGTGATCGTCGCCGGCGATGAGCTTTGAATCACACTTTTCGGTTCGGTTTCGAAGGCGAAGAGTTCACGGCGGGATTGGTCCACGATCTGGGTCGCACGCTTCTGGCGGTGGTGGATTGCGATCAGTTCAGCGTGGTTGATTCGCTGGACTTCGACGAATCGCGAGAGCAGATCGTTCGTGAAGGCATTGTGGTGGGAACAGATCACTGCCGTCCGGGAGCCTGGTATGCGATCCAGCAACAGCTTCCTCCCCAGATCGCGGAAGTGATTCTGTGGCATCACCAACCAGAGATGGCGGTGGAGAACCCACGGCTGACGGCGTTGGTCTCGGTGGCTGACCACATGGCGAATCATCTGCAGCGATTCAATGAATCCGTGGGCTACGATCCCGCCAGCAATCCTTACCTGCCGACCTTGGCCAAATTCGCCGACCCGCAAT
>CAIQIR010000063.1 GCA_903871875.1 uncultured Schlesneria sp. | reverse complement strand
GTCAGTCCGTTTTTTGTGAAATCTTCGAATTCTCTATTTTTTGGCAAAAATCGCAGCCGAAATCCCCTTGAGGACCTGCTGGATTGAAAAAAGAGCCCTCGAATATCGGTAAGCGCACGGTGAACCGCATCTTGCCCGGTGGGTTAATCTGAATAGGTTTAGTTACCCCCCCCATTCAGATTGGAGATTCGGAGATGTCACAGGTTTCGTCGCGTAGTCGAGAGAAAGAGTTGTATTGGCGTTCGCATTTGGCGCGTCAGTCGTCGTCGGGCGAGTCGATTCGGGGATATTGTCTTCGTCGCGATCTTTCGGAGGCGTCGTTTCATTTTTGGCGGCGTGAGATCGGGGCCAGGGATCGCGCGGTCGCGGATCAGCGAGGTTCTGGTGCCGCCGGGTTAATTGCGGTGGAGGTTGTTGGCGATGTGCAACCGAGTCCACTGCTGGAGATCACGTGTCCGGGAGGAGCCGTGATTCGATTGCGCGAGGGGGCCACCGTGGACGTTCTGACACGGGTGATGCAGGCTTGTCAGCAGGTACGGTCTAGCGTCGTTTCCGACCCCGCGCCGGTGCGATCATGTTGAGTATCTCGCGCACGACGCGGGTGTTTCTGGCCACAGTCGCGACGGATATGCGGAAGGGGTTTGATGGTCTTCACGCCCTGGTCGAGACGGTGATCGAGGAAGATCCGTTCGCGGGCCATCTGTTCGTGTTTCGCAATCAGCGTCGGGATCGGATCAAGCTGCTGTGGTGGGACCGCGATGGCTGGGCACTGTTTTACAAACGGCTGGAGCGTGGAAGCTACGAATTCCCAACGGATCGGCGAGAACAGCGGTCTCATCGCTGTGAGATTCGCGTGGAGGAGTTGATGCTGTTGTTGGAAGGTATCGATCTGGGGAGTGTGAAGCGTCGTCCGCGTTACGAGCGACCGTCTGTCACAGACGTCAAGACGGCGGGTTCTTCGCTGTGAGCGGATTCCCGGCCGAGAGGACTTCGAGCGGTCATCGACGCGTGTGGTTGATGACCGCGTTTTTCTTTTGAAAACTTTTCGATTTTTTCCGAATCATTGAAACGATTGATGGTCTCCGAGCGTAATAGAAGGCATGAGCACGGATGCCTTTTCTCTCCCCAACGACGTCGAGCAACTGAAAGCGATCATCGCCCAGGACCGCTCCGTCATGGCGCAACACCAGTTGGTTCTTGCGCAGCGTGAGGCGGTGATCTCGTCGCTGGAGGAATCGCTGGAATTCAAGTCGCGGAAGTTGGCCCTGGTGGAACAACAACTAGCCCGGCTCTTGCGTAAGCAATATGGCCCCCAGCGAGAGCGGATCGATCCGAACCAGTTGACGCTGTTCACGGCGGAAGAACTGGGCGAGCTGATCCGTGAGTTGGAACAGGATCAGGCGGATTCGGTCTCTCTTGACGATGGCGGCCCGAAAGCACTCGTCGATGACGCGCCTGATAAGAAGCCCAAGGGTCATGGCCGCCGTCCGTTGCCTGCGGAACTTCCCCGCGAGACGATCGTTCATGAACTGAGTGACGAGGAACGCGCCTGTCCCTGCTGTGGACGAATCCGCGCCGAAATCGGTCGCGAGGTCAGCGAGCAACTGGACTTCATCCCGGCGCGACTGAAAGTGTTGCGTCATGAACGTGTGCGTTACGCGTGCCGTGACTGCGAAGAGCATGTCGTACTGGCTCCAAAACCGCCGCAACCGATCGAAAAAGGGCTACCGGGACCGGGCCTGTTGGCGGACGTGGTGCTGTCGAAGTATGGCGATTACCTGCCGCTATACCGATTGGAGGACATCTTGTCCCGAAGTGGCATTCTGCTGCGGCGGAGTACGCTGTGTGACTGGGTGGCCGCAGCGGCGGATCTTCTCACGCCGTTGTACGAACGGCTGTGTGATCGCGTCCGCCAGTCACAGGTCATTCACACCGATGACACGGGTGTCAAAATGCTGGCGGAAGGCCAGTGCCAGAACTGCAAGTTTTGGACGTACATCGGAGATTCCTCGCATCCGTATGTGGTGTATGAATTCAGCCTGACGCGGGAAGGGAAGAATCCATCACGATTCCTGGCAGGCTTCCAAGGCTATCTGCAGGCGGACGCGTTCAGCGGCTATGATCAGGTCTATTCGCGGGGAGACGTGACAGAAGTGGCCTGCCTGACGCATTGCCGCCGTTACTGGTGGGAAGCACGGCACACCGATGTGCGACGGGCTCACGACGCGCTGGGTTACATCGGTCGGCTGTACCAGTTGGAAACCGAATTCGAACAGGCGGGCCTGTTCGGCGCGGCCTTGCAGGCGGCGCGAGCGGAGCATGCTCAACCGATTTTGAATCAGTTCGAGATCTGGCTGAAGCGGGAACAGTTGCTGGTCTTGCCGAAGAGCCTGATCGGCCAGGCTTTCACTTACACACGGAACCAGTGGGCAGCCCTCTGCCGTTACGTGGAGAACGGACTGCTCGCGATCGACAACACACTCGCGGAAAGAATGGTGAAACTGCCCGCGATTCTCCGCAAAAACATGCTCTTCGTTGGCAGCGAGCAAGGCGGACATCGCGGGGCCATTCACTTGAGCCTCGTGGCGAGCGCCAAATACAACGAGGTGGACCCGTGGGCCTGGCTGAACTCCGTGCTGCGCGAGTTGCCGATCAGGCTCGCAAACTCTCCGCCGGACCGTCCGCCCGATCTCGACGACTTGTTACCGGATCAATGGCGAAAAGCTCACCCCGAGCATCATTGGAAAATTGAAGAGATCCGCAAAAAAGAACGACTACGTTCGAAACACAAAAAGGCCAACAAAAGACCCCGCTGATCGCGAAACCCCGGAAAACCTCTCCGGCGGCCTACTTCACCGTGCGCTTACGTTGCTCAGCCTGCTCAGATGCTCTAATCCCGCATCGCCGATTGGCGTCTCTGCGAGATAAAGTTGGTTGAGGTTCGTCATTCCTCGTATGTTCTCATATGCGGCATCACTGATTTGCGTGCCTGTAATGCCGAGGCACTCAAGGCCGCTCAGTCC
>CAIQIR010000062.1 GCA_903871875.1 uncultured Schlesneria sp. | reverse complement strand
TGGTTGTGGGTTCAAATCCCACCGCTAGCTTTTTGCGAGTAGGCTTTTCGGCGGGATACCCGAGTGGCCAAAGGGGCCAGACTGTAAATCTGGTGGCTCTGCCTTCGCAGGTTCGAATCCTGCTCCCGCCATGGTTTTCGCTAGCGATGCAATAAAAGCTGCGGGTGTAGCTCAATGGTAGAGCTCCAGCCTTCCAAGCTGGTGGTGTGGGTTCGATTCCCATCACCCGCTCTTCGGTTGACATGTTGGGTGAAACACACCATTGTGTGTGTCTTCGAATCGGTAGGCTGGCTAGCGTTGCTGCTGTAGCTCAGTCGGTAGAGTGCGTCCTTGGTAAGGACGAGGTCAAGGGTTCGAATCCCTTCAGCAGCTCTGCTTCAGGGTTTTACGGGCTTTCGCCATCGGCGGCGAGGCTGGTTTCTTGTGGAGTGTCTGTTGGCTCGGTCAGCTCTGATTGGGTACGGCAGAACGGATAAAAAAGAGGATTGCGAGCAAAATGGCGAAGGAAGTTTTTCAACGCACGAAGCCACACGTGAACGTTGGCACGATTGGTCACATCGATCACGGCAAGACGACAACAACGGCTGCGATCCTTGCCGTTCAGACCGCTAAGGGCCTGGCAAGGTTCAAGAGTTATGCGGATATCGCCAAGGGCGGTACCGTTCGTGACGACACCAAGACCGTGACGATCGCGGTGAGTCACGTTGAGTATGAAACTCCCAATCGGCACTATGCCCACATCGACTGTCCAGGGCATGCCGACTATATCAAGAATATGATCACCGGTGCCGCCCAGATGGACGGTGCGATTCTGGTGGTGTCGGCTGCTGATGGTCCAATGCCACAGACTCGTGAGCACATTCTGCTGGCCAAGCAGGTGAATGTTCCTGCGCTGGTGGTGTTCTTGAATAAGTGCGACTTGGTCGATGATGAAGAGTTGCTCGAGCTGGTCGAGATGGAAGTTCGCGACCTGCTGAATAAGTACGAGTTTCCTGGTGACGACATTACGATCGTTCGCGGAAACGCGAAGGGCGCTTTGGATAATCCAGCTGATCCGAAATACAGCGAATGTATTACGAAGTTGATGGAGGCGCTGGATAAGGATGTTCCTGAGCCAGCTCGTGAGGTTGACAAGCCGATGCTGATGGCGATCGAAGACGTGTTCTCGATCGAAGGTCGCGGCACCGTGGTTACTGGTCGTATTGAGCAGGGTGTGCTCAAGGTTGGTGATAAGGTTCAGTTGCTCGGTTTGGCTGATCCTCAGGAAACGGTTTGCACCGGTGTGGAAATGTTCCAGAAGACTCTGGATCAAGGCCAGGCTGGCGATAACGTTGGTGTGCTGCTGCGTGGTATTCGTAAGGAGGACGTGCAGCGAGGCCAGGTCTTGGCGAAGCCAGGGTCGATCAAGCCGCATTCCAAGTTCGAGTGCCAAGTGTACGTGCTGAGTAAGGAAGAAGGCGGTCGGCACACGCCGTTCTTCAGTGGCTATCGTCCTCAGTTCTATTTCCGAACCACTGACGTGACTGGTGAGTCGGTGCTCATGGGTGGTGCTGAAATGTGCATGCCCGGCGATAATGTGCAGATGCTGGTGACGCTCGGTAAGCCGATTGCCATGGTGGAAAACGTCCGCTTCGCTATTCGTGAAGGTGGTAAGACGGTTGGTTCGGGCGTCGTGACAAAGATTATCGAGTAGTTTGTAGGTTCGGGAGGTGCCACGTGGCGCGCGAATACGTTTGGCTGGAGTGTACGGAGACGGGCCTTCGAAACTACCGAATCTCGAAAGAGACCAAGGGGACCGAGCGGCTTGAGCTGAAGAAGTACAATAAGAAGCTTCGTCGGCATACCGTGCACAAAGAGTCTCGCAAGAAGTGATCCTGTTCGCCTTGGACGGGCGTAGCTCAATTGGCAGAGCACTGGATTCCAAATCCAGGTGTTGGGGGTTCAAGTCCCTCCGCCCGTGTTTTGGGCATGAGTCGAAGACCTGGAAGGATTTATGGCGAAAGTTCAACGCGAGACGCTGTTGAAGTGCTTCGTGAGTACAGATATCTATCAGTGGAAGCAGGGGAAGGTGATTCGTCGCTCCACTGCGGGGGCGATTGTGCTGGCGTGCTTGCTCGCCAGTCAAGCGTTCTATCATTCCGTTCTGTATGATATGGGTACCACGGGGTCAGTGTTGCCATTTGTTCCGGGTGCGATTCAGCAAATACCCTTTGGATATTGGGTGGTTGCGTTGATTAATCTCCTGGGGCTCTGGGTGGCTTTTCGGGCGATTAATTATCCGGAGTTTGCTGATTTTTTGATTGATGTTGAATCTGAGATGACGAAGGTGACTTGGCCAAGTTGGGCGGAGCTCCAGCGAGCGACGGTCGTTGTGCTGGGGACCATGTTCGTTTTCAGTGCATTGTTGTTTGGTTACGATCTTGCGTGGCAGAAGTTCTTGGAGTTGACGGGTGTCTTGAGGTTGTCGCCATAGCCGTGCACCGTAGTCGATGATTGGAAGTCTGGTGCGTTGGTTACTCTCCGAAGGGCTCAAATTATGACACCGGAATCCGCTACTGAGGGTTCCCAGGGCGGCCAGATGGAATGGTATGTCCTGAAGATACAGAGTAATCGGGAAAAGACCATTCGGGATTCGCTTCTGCGAAGGATGCGCCAGGAAGGTTTGCAGGATTATTTCGGCGAGATCGTGATTCCGACCGAAAAGATTGTGGAGAATCGGAACGGTAAAAAGCGAGTCATCGAACAAAAGCTCTATCCTGGATACTTGATGATCCAGATGGTTTTGAACGACGACACGTGGTATTTGGTTCGCAGCACCAGTGGTGTGGGTGACTTCACCGGTTCGTCCGGTAAGCCCTCGCCAATGCCGATGCATGAGATTCATCGGATGCTGGGTGCGGGTCAGTCGGTGGTGGAAGAGCCTGCGAAGGTCAAGCATGATCTGAAGCCGGGTGATTCGGTGAAGATTATCGAAGGACCGTTTGGGTCGTTCGACGGAACAGTGGGTAGCGTGGACGCCAGCAGTGGCAAGTTGACGGTGATGATCGAAATCTTCGGTCGCAGCACGCCGGTTGACGTGGAAGCGTGGCAGGTCGAGCGAGTTTAGTCACGGCGCGGATGACGATTTAGCGGAGATGTCAGGTGGCGAAAA
Source organism: uncultured Schlesneria sp. (assembly GCA_903871875.1). GTDB lineage: Bacteria > Planctomycetota > Planctomycetia > Planctomycetales > Planctomycetaceae > Schlesneria. Next base: position 102,749 of record CAIQIR010000062.1, on the reverse strand, counting down.
AAGAAGCAAAAATCAAGGCTCAGGTGAAGGTGCAGATCGCCGGCGGCAAGGCGACTCCAGCGCCTCCAGTCGGTACGGCACTCGGCCCCCACGGGATCAACCTGGGCCAGTTCGTGATGCAGTTCAATGAAAAGACGCGGGACCTGAACGGCATGATCGTGCCGGTGGTGATCACGATTTTCGAAGATCGCTCATTCACGTTCGTATTGAAGAGTCCTCCAGCGTCGGTGCTGCTCAAGCAAGCGGCGAAGATCGCCACGGGGGCGCACAACGCTCGTACCGAAAAGGTCGGGACGGTGACTCAGGCTCAGCTGATCGAAATCGCGAAAGCGAAGTTCGAGGATCTGAATTCGACGAACCTCGAGCAAGCCGCGAAGATGATCGCCGGCACGGCTCGAAGTATGGGCATCGAGGTCATTTGATCGATCGCGGCGCCGGTTCTGCAGTTTAAAGACATCGTTTTCTTACATGTGGTTGTGGGTTTTGAAATGGCACGTCAGTCAAAGCGGATCCAGCATATTGCAAAAGTGATCGAAGCAACTCCAGTAATCGACCTGCCGTCGGCTGTGGGGATTTTGCAGAAGATCGAGGGCGGTTTGCCGGAGAAGATTCGGAAATGCCGATTCGATCAGACGGTGGCGATCGCTGTTCGTCTGGGGGTTGATCCCAAACAGGCAGATCAGATCGTTCGTGGTTCGATCGTGTTGCCGCACGGTATCGGGAAGTCGCAACGGGTGTTGGTTTTCACGCAGGGTGAGAATTCGGCAATCGCGACGGCTGCAGGTGCTGATTTCGTCGGTGGAAAAGAACTGGCCGACAAAATTCGCGCCGGTTTCATGGATTTCGACGTGGCGATTGCGACCCCGGACATGATGGGTGTCGTCGGTCCACTGGGTAAGGTGCTTGGTCCTCGCGGTTTGATGCCGTCGCCTCGTGCCGGTACCGTGACTCAAGACGTGGCTTCGGCCGTTCGTGAATACAAGGCTGGTAAGGTCGAGTTTCGCGTTGACGCCGGTGGGAATGTTCACTGTGTCGTCGGTCGCCTGTCATTCGAGCATCAAAAGCTCGTTGAAAATGCCGAAGCGCTGCTGAAATACATTCGGTCGCTGAAGCCTTCGACCTCCAAGGGTCAATACATTCGCAATATCTGCATCGGTGCGACGATGACGCCCAGTATCACCGTAGCGGTATAGTTGACATTCGTCTCTTTTTGGCAGTTGGTTAGAATCTCATGAGCAAATTCGTCAAAGATCTGATGATCGACGGCATTCAGAAAATCGTCGGCGATTGCCGCGAAGTCGTAGTGCTGGACGTGTCGAAAGTCGACGCGGTGAGTGCGAACCGTCTGCGGTTGGCGCTGCGAAAAAAGAATATCCGTTTGCTGGGTGTGAAGAATGCCGTGGCGCGGCGGGCCCTGGGTCAAATTGGCCTGTCGGGTGTTGCCAAGTCGCTGACGGGCCCTTCGACCTTGGCTTTTGGCGGCGAAGACATCGTCGCTCTGTCGCGAGAGTTGACAGAATGGGCCACGAAGATCAAGGTGCTGGAGATCAAGGGCGGCGGGCTGGGTGAAACGGCATTGTCAGCACCCGATGTCGAAACCTTGAGCAAGAGCCCGGGTCGTAAAGAAATGCTGTCTCAACTGGTCGGGCTGATCCTGTCACCAGGAGCGCGCGTATCGGGAGCTTTGCTGGGCGCAGGTGGCAAGCTGGCGGGACAAGTGAAAACGCTGAGTGAGCGTACGGAATAGTCGAAGAAGAGTTTCGCTCGGATGGTTTGGGCGGTCTGGATTTCGACTTGGAACGAGTCTGTTATTGAGCAATTAAGAAAGGTTGACTGGTATGACCGAAGCGACGTTCGACGCCGCAACGAAAGAGTTGGGCGACAAGATTGTTGGGCTGACGCTGCTCCAAGCGAAAGCACTCTCTGATTATTTGAAGCAAGTTCACGGAATTGAACCTGCTGGTGGTGGTGTGGTCATGGCCGCTGGTGGCGGCGCAGCAGCCGGCGCAGCAGCCGTTGTGGAAGCCAAGACTGAATTCGACGTCATTCTGACCGGATTCGGCGATGCCAAGATCAACGTGATCAAGGTTGTTCGCGGTGCAACTGGTCTGGGGCTGAAAGAAGCCAAGGACCTGGTCGAAGGCGTGCCCAAGCCGCTGAAGACCGCTGTTTCCGAGGAAGATGCCAAGAAGTTGAAGGCCGAAATCGAACAAGCCGGCGGTACTTGCGAGATCAAGTAACTGAGTTTCGTTCGTCTCCTGCTGCCCAAACCATATTGTGCTGATGCGTACTTTTTGAATTTGGTGTCTTGATTGGCCCGGAGAGAAGCCTAGCTCTTTCCGGGCTGATCGCTCTTGTACTTAAGCGCTGAGGCGGCAGACTGCCGCTGCATGGTGATACAAATGAAATGCTTGTTGCGTTCAATCCGCGGAGCGTGACAAGCATTGTTGAGTGGTCGTTCCGCGATACCAGATGTCTCTGTGATCTTGACGAGTGCGTGATGCGGCGAACATCGAAGCGCGTCATGGTAACGGACGTGTATTTGGTATCGTCGCCGACATGACTTGACTCGGGTTACCCTGAAGGGATTTTGATCGATGCCGATTCCTGCTGTTCGTGTAATTCAGACCAATGACATCCGCAATTTCGGTTCCATTCAAGGCACGTTTGAGATTTCGGATCTGACGCGAATTCAGACCGATTCCTATGTTCGATTCCTGCAATTAGAGGCTGACGCGCGCGAACGCAAGGATGAAGGACTGGAAGCCATTCTGCGAGAAGTCTTCCCCATCGAAAGCTATGATGGGAAGTATCGGCTGGAGTATATTAAATACGAACTTGGCAAACCCCGCTATACCCAATTGGAATGTCGACAGCTGCGTTTGACGTTTGGCCGTCCATTCCGCATTTGGCTGCGGTTGGTGAAAGAGCAGCCGATCGAAGAGGAAGTATACCTCGGTGATATGCCGATCATGATCGGCGGCGGCGAATTCATCATCAACGGGGCCGAACGCGTTGTCGTCAGCCAATTGCACCGCTCACCCGGTGTGGACTTCGTCCAAGGGGCCGAACCTGGCGAACGTAAGCAGTTTTCTTGCCGTGTGATTCCCGAACGCGGTAGCTGGATTGAAATCGTCATCAGCAAACGCGACACGCTGGGCGTCCGCATCGACCAGAGCGGTAAATTTTCGGCGATGACGTTCCTGCGAGCGATGAATCCCGACTACGGTAGTAGTGCCAATCTGGTGAAGTTGTTCTACAAAACAGCCACGGTGAAGTGTAATAAGGACGAAGCCGTTGCCCAGATGGCCGGCAAGTACGCGGCCGATGACATCATCTATCCCGCGAAGCACGAGAAATCGGGCGAAATCATCGTCGAATTGGGGCATCTGATCACCAAGGCGGCGGCGGAAGAAATTCGTCAGTCGACGCTAAAGACCTGCGAAATCATCGAAGAGATGGACGATCTCTTGGCGATTTCCAGTATTCTCGAAGATCCGACCGTCACACACGAAGATGCGTTGCTGCGAATTTATCAGCGGCTGCGTCCCGGCAATCCTCCGCAACTCGAAAAGGCCATCGAACTTTTCAACGAGAAGTTTTTTGACGCGAACCGCTATCGATTGGGCCGAGTGGGCCGATTCCGTATCAACCGGAAATTCGATCAGGACGTCCCCGATACCGAAATGACGCTCAAGGCCGACGATATCGTCAACTCGATCCGTTACGTGATCAAGCTGCGGATCGGGGATTCCGTCGCCCATGTCGACGATATCGACAACCTGGGTAATCGCCGATTGCGCACGATCGATGAACTGGCCGCCGAAGAAATCCGCAAAGGTTTTCTGAAACTGCGACGAACGGTTCAAGAGCGTATGCAGATGAAGGACGTCGAAGAAATGACGCCTCGTACGCTGGTGAATCCGAAGAGCGTTTCGGCGGCGATCGAGTACTTCTTCGGCCGGGGTGAGTTGTCGCAGGTCGTCGACCAGACGAATCCGCTGGCGACGTTGACCCACGAACGACGTCTGAGTGCCCTCGGCCCTGGCGGTTTGAACCGTAAGCGAGCGGGCTTCGAAGTGCGCGACGTTCATATTTCTCACTACGGTCGAATCTGTCCGATTGAGACGCCTGAAGGTACGAACATCGGTTTGATTTCCAGTCTGAGTATCTTCGCAAAGGTCGATGATTACGGGTTCTTGATTACCCCGTACCGTTCGGTCGTTGGCCGTAAGGTGAGCGAAGATGTCAAGTGGTTACGTGCTGACGAAGAGTCACGCGTGTTCATCGCTCCGGCTGATACAACGGTGCGCGATGGCAAGATCGCGGATGATCGCGTGATGGCACGATTCCACAACGACGTGGTTTGGATTGCTGCGACCGACGTCCATTACATCGACGTTTCGCCCTGCCAGATGGTCGGTGTTTCCGCCGGTTTGATTCCGTTCCTCGAACACGACGATGCGAACCGCGCACTGATGGGTTCGAACATGCAACGACAAGGCGTACCGCTATTGGTCGCCGAATCGCCACTGGTCGGTACCGGCCTCGAAGGGGCTGTGGCGGAAAGTTCCGGGATGGTGTTGCGAGCCGAAAAGTCGGGCAAGATCACTTACGTGGATGCCGATCGCATCGAAGTCGATGGCAAGTCGATTCCGCTGAGAAAATACACGGGATTGAACGAGCGAACCTGTTTGAATCAGAAGCCCATCGTCAAGATGGGTCAGAAGGTCAAAAAGGGCGACATTCTGTGCGACAGTGCGGCGACCTCAAAGGGCGAATTGGCGCTGGGCCGGAATGTGCTCGTCGCGTTCATGTCGTTTGACGGCTTCAACTATGAAGATGCGATCATTTTGTCCGAGCGACTTGTGAAAGAAGACGTTTATACGTCGATTCACATCGACGAATTTGATGTCGAAGTACGTGAAACCAAGCTGGGTCGCGAAGAGTTCACTCGAGATATTCCCAACGTCAGTGAAAAGGCGTTGCGACATTTGGATGAAGAAGGGATCGTCAAGACCGGGACGTACGTGGAACCTGGCGACATTCTGGTCGGTAAGGTTTCGCCGAAGGCCAAGACAGAATTGACCCCAGAAGAAAAGTTGCTGCACGCGATTTTCGGTCGTGCGGGTGAAGATGTGAAGAACGAATCACTGGAAGTGCCCAGCGGTACGGAAGGGATTGTGATTCACACCGAGAAATTCTCGCGACGGATGAGTTTGTCGGAAGGGGATCGAAAGAAATTCGAAGCCGATTTGAAGAAGGTGGAAGACACGGGCAACGAAACCGTGGCGGCCGCATTCCGCGAGTTCCTCAAGGAATTCGAGAAGGCTTTGGAAAAGAAGCTGACCGACGATGATGGTCGCGATATTCGATCGATTGCCGAAGACAAGTTTATCGCCACCTATGCGGAAGTCTTCCTGGGCAAGTTCGAGACGCTGGATATCAAGAGTCCTCAAAAGCGATCCGAATGCAAGAAGGTCATCAAAGAACAATGGGGACCGGTCGAAGAAGCGATCGATAATCGCGACCGCAAGCTGAACACGATGAAGCGCGGCGACGAATTGCCGAGCGGCGTGCTGCAGATGGTGAAGGTCTATGTCGCATCGAAACGACAGATTTCGGTCGGTGACAAGATGGCCGGTCGGCACGGAAACAAGGGTGTGATTTCCAAGATCCTGCCCGAAGAAGACATGCCATTCCTGGCTGACGGAACTCCGGTCGACATCATTCTGAATCCGCTGGGCGTGCCCAGCCGTATGAACGTCGGTCAGATTCTCGAAACTCACCTGGGGTGGGCGGCCGCCAAGCTCGGTTTCAAGGTTCGCAGCCCTGTGTTCGACAGCCCGTCGGAAGAATCGATCCGGGCGATGTTGAGAGAGGCTGATTTGCCCGAAGACGGCAAGGCCCAGCTGCATGACGGGCGTACTGGTGAGCCGTTTGAGCAGAAGACGACTGTCGGTTACATCTACATGCTGAAGCTGCACCACTTGGTGGAAGACAAGGTCCATGCCCGTGCGACCGGCCCGTACTCGCTCATCACTCAGCAACCGCTGGGTGGTAAAGCCCGCTTCGGTGGACAGCGATTCGGTGAGATGGAAGTGTGGGCGTTGGAAGCCTACGGTGCCGCATACATTCTGCAGGAATTGCTCACCGTGAAGAGCGACGATGTGGAAGGACGCACAAAGATCTACGAGTCGATGGTGAAGGGTGAAAACACTCTGGAAGCGGGTACTCCTGCCAGCTTTGAAGTGCTGAATAATGAAATTCGCGGGCTGTGCCTCAACATGCAGCTCGAAAAGAGCCCGACATAAATTGTGTTTTGCAGTGTGAGGACAATCCACGAGACCTGACCGGCCGCTGACAGGCCGGTCAGAGGATGTCCCGAAATGCTTTCGACTTCCGAATAAATTCGACTTTCCGCCTGCCAAACGAAGGAGCACGCCGTGAGCGTCGGTGAAACCACATACGATCGCGTTAACGAGTATTCAGCAATCAAGATCGGCCTCGCCAGTCCCCAGGACATCCGTGGCTGGTCCTTTGGCGAAGTCAAAAAACCCGAGACCATTAATTATCGCACCTACCGTCCTGAACGAGACGGTCTGTTCTGCGAACGAATTTTTGGACCTGAAAAGGACTGGGAATGTGCTTGCGGCAAATACCGCGGCATGAAGTACAAGGGCATGATCTGCGATCGCTGCGGTGTCAAAGTGACTCACAGCCGCGTCCGACGTAAGCGCATGGGCCATATCGAGCTGGCCGCTCCTGTCGTTCACATCTGGTTCTTCAAGTCGATGCCCAGCCGGTTGGGCGCGCTGTTGAACGTCAAGACGACGGCACTCGAGAAGGTGGTCTATTTCCAGGACTACATCGTTCTCGATCCCGGTGATACGCCGTTGCGAAAAGGCCAGTTGCTGACGGAAGAAGAAGCCCGTCAGGCCCGAGCCAAGTACGGCGAAGGGACTTTTGACATCGAGATGGGTGCTGACGCGGTCAAGAAACTGTTGACCGGTTTGAACCTGATCGAATTGTCGGATCAGTTGCGAATCGAATTGAAGAAGACGACGAGTCAGCAGAAAAAGAAAGAGCTGATCAAGCGATTGAAGATCGCCGAGGCTCTGCGCGACAGTGATAACAAGCCCGAGTGGATGGTGCTGGACTGCGTGCCGGTCATTCCGCCCGATCTTCGTCCGCTGGTGCTGCTCGATTCGGGTAACTTTGCCACGAGCGATTTGAACGACCTGTATCGCCGAATCATCAATCGTAACAACCGATTGAAGAAACTGGTCGACTTGAACGCGCCGGAAGTCATCGTTCGCAACGAAAAGCGAATGTTGCAGCAATCGGTGGATGCGTTGTTCGACAACAATCGCTGCAAGCGGCCTGTGCTGGGTTCGTCGAATCGTCCGTTGAAATCCTTGACCGACATGATCAAGGGTAAGCAAGGCCGGTTCCGCGAAAACCTGTTGGGTAAACGCGTCGACTACTCGGCACGAAGCGTGATCGTCGTCGGTCCGAACCTGGAACTGCATCAGTGCGGTCTGCCGAAAAAGATCGCCTTGGAACTCTATCAGCCGTTCATTATTCGCCGGCTGAAGGAACTCGGTCACGCCGACACGATCAAGAGCGCCAAGCGCATGCTGGAACGACGTGACGAAGAGGTGTGGGATATTCTCGAAGAAGTGATCACCAATCACCCGGTGCTGCTGAATCGTGCTCCGACACTGCACCGCATGGGGATTCAGGCGTTTGAGCCGATCCTGGTCGAAGGAAACGCCATCCGGATCCATCCGCTGGTGTGTAAGGGCTTCAACGCCGACTTCGACGGCGATCAAATGGCCGTGCACTTGCCGCTGTCGATCGAAGCACAGGTCGAAGCCACGACCTTGATGATGTCGACCAATAACATCTTCAGTCCGTCCAACGGGGCTCCGATCATCACGCCGTCGCAAGATATCGTGATGGGTTGCTACTACGTGACATTGAAGAAGGCTGATCGTCCTGGCGACGGGATGATCTTTGCTTCGACACAAGAAGTGCATACCGCTTACTTGTTGGGGAAGGTGACGCTGCACACGTCAATCCGCGTGCGGATGCCGAAGGACAAACGCGTCAAGGGCGAAGGCTCGGACGATTACACCTTGGGTGGTGTGGTCGAGACCAGCGTCGGGCGAATCATGTTCAACGACATCCTGCCGGTGAAGATGGCGTTTTACAATCAGACGATGAAGAACAAAGATTTGTCCAACGTCATCTCCGACTGCTACCTGGAGTTGGGACGACGTCAAACGATCAAGTTGCTGGATCGCATGAAGGAAGTGGGATTCCGCGAATCGACCCGCAGCGGTCTGTCGTTCGCAGCCAGCGATCTGAAGACTCCAGACAACAAGGAAAAGGTGATCACGGCGGCCGAAGGCACCGTACTCAAGAAGCAAAAGCTGTATGAGAAGGGCGTGATCACGGCCAAGGAACGATACGAACAGGTGTTGGATACCTGGACGCACGCCAGCGATCAAATCAAGATCGCGATGATGGATGCGTTCAAGAACGACCATCGCGACAATGGGGCCTACGTCAATCCTGTGTACCTGATGGCGGACTCGGGTGCTCGAGGCGGTCAGGAACAGATTCGTCAGCTCGCCGGTATGCGAGGTTTGATGGCCAAGCCAAGCGGCGAAATCATCGAAACTCCGATTAAGGCCAATTTCCGTGAAGGTCTGTCGGTGCTGGAATATTTCAGTTCCACACACGGGGCTCGTAAGGGACTGGCCGACACGGCGTTGAAAACGGCAGACAGCGGTTATTTGACGCGTAAGCTGGCCGACATTTGCCAGAATATGGTCGTCACCGTTCACGACTGTCAGACGCAGAAGGGCATTACCCGCGGCGTTGTCTATCGCGGTGAAAAGGTGGAAGTCAGTCTGGCGGACGCGATTCGCGGCCGTGTCAGCCGACAGAACATCGTGAACCCGATTACCGACGAAGTGATCGTTCGCGAAAATGAAATGATCACCGTTGATATCGCTCGCAAGATCGAGGAAATGGGTCTGGAGAAAATCCAGGTTCGTAGCCCCATGACGTGCGAGTCCGATCTGGGGATGTGCCGTCTGTGTTACGGGATGGACCTTTCCACCGGTTCGCTGGTTGAAGAAGGTCTGGCCGTGGGGATCATCGCTGCTCAGAGTATCGGTGAGCCTGGTACGCAGCTGACGATGCGAACCTTCCATATCGGTGGTGTGGCCATCAAGGACATTCAGGAAAGCGAAATCAAGTCTCGCCGTGCGGGACATGTTCGACTGGCCCGGATCCGTAGCGTGGTGAACGCCGATGGCAAGAGCGTGGTGCTCGGTCGAAACGGCGAGATCCTGGTGGTGGACTCGAAGGAACGGGAACTTGAACGCTACACGGTGCCCACGGGGGCTGTGCTGCAGGTTGCCGAAAACGAAGACGTCATTGTCGGCCAGGTCCTGTGCACCTGGGACCAACACTCGATTCCGATCCTTTGCGAAGTGGGTGGACGGGTTCGCTTCGAAGACTTGGTCGAAGGCCAATCCATTCGTTCTGAAAAGGATCCGAGCGGCAACATTCGAAAGACCGTCATCGAACACAAGGGCGATCTGCATCCGCAGATCGTCTTGGAAGACTCGACCGGTAAGATCCTTGACTTCTACTACTTGCCGGAACGTGCGAGTATCGAAGTGACGGAAGCCCAGCAGATTTCCGCAGGGACCGTGCTGGCGAAGAATCCGCGTGAAACCTCCGGTACGCAGGACATCACTGGCGGTCTGCCGCGAGTGACGGAACTGTTTGAAGCTCGTAAGCCGAAAGAACCCGCCATCATCGCCGAAATCGATGGTGAAGTGGAACTGGTTGCCGAGAAGAAACGCGGCAAGCGAATCATCATCGTTCGCGGTGTCGACGGGACAGAGAAAGAACACGTCATTCCGCACGGCAAGCAATTGCTGGTGCATGCCAAGGACCAGGTTCGTGCCGGCGACGCGCTCGTCCGCGGTCCGCTGGTGCCGCACGACATTCTGCGGGTGAGTGGTGAAGAGGCTGTGCAGCAATACCTGTTGCACGAAATTCAAACGGTTTATCGTTCGCAACGCGTGGTGATCGACGACAAGCACATTGAAATTGTCTTGTCGCAGATGTTGCGCAAGCTGAAGGTCGAAGATGTCGGCGATACCGTCATGCTGCCAGGCGTGCTGGTCGACCGGTTTGAGTTCCGCAAACTCAATCAGAAACTGCAACTGAGTGCCCGAGTCACAGACACGGGTGATTCGGAATTCCATGAGGGAGATGTGGTTCCTCTGGAAACCCTTGAGCAGGTCAATCGTGATATCGAGGCCTCCAGCGGCAAGCTGGTGAAGTCGACCAAGCCCCGTCCGGCCAATGCCAGCACTCAGTTGCTGGGGATTACCAAGGCGGCGGTGCAAAGCGACAGCTTCATTTCGGCGGCAAGTTTCCAGGAAACCACCAAGGTTTTGACGGAAGCCGCGATCGCCGGAAAGATCGACAACCTGGTCGGATTGAAGGAAAATGTGATCCTGGGGCACCTGATTCCAGCCGGAACGGGTTTCCAACTGCATCAGCAATCTGAGGTGAAGATCAAGCCAGAAGCCCTCGCCGAGATCTATGCAGAGCGAGATCGGATTCTGGCCGCCCGAGCCAATTTGCTGAACGAACCAGACCTGACAAATAGTGTTTCAGACAGCAAGTAATTGTGTTTCATGGGCTTGCGGCTGTTTTTTGAGCCCAGGACCGTCGAAAAAATCGAGACAAAATCAGGACTCTCAAGTCGAAGCTTGAAGTTCTTGCCAACGACATTTACACTCTGCGGTTTCCGAATCGAGTTCCTTGCCGTAGGAACCGGTCGGAAATCGCATTAATTGACAAGACACAGGTAAAAGTATGCCGACGATCAATCAACTGATTCGTAAACCGCGGAAGCATCAACCGGTTCGTACCAAAACACCGGTGCTGGAAGGTTGCCCGCAAAAGCGCGGTGTCTGTCTCTTGGTCAAAACGGTGACGCCGAAGAAGCCGAACTCTGCTCTCCGTAAGGTGGCTCGTGTTCGTTTGTCCAATGGCAAAGAAGTCACGGCTTACATCCCCGGTGAAGGCCATAACTTACAGGAACACTCGATTGTTCTGGTTCGTGGTGGTCGTGTTCGCGACTTGCCCGGTGTTCGCTACAAGATTATCCGCGGTGTGCTGGATACCCTGGGTGTCGCCAAGCGTATGCAGGCCCGTAGTCGCTACGGTGCGAAGCGTCCCAAGTGATGTTTCCTGCCTGATTCGGGCAGGTGGCGTCCGCAAGGTGGCTGCTGCAGGAATCAGTCCCGTTGTCTCACAAGTATTGTTCGGGCCGCATTGTTGATGGCTCATTGCTTTTTTCGCTGAATTTCTGCTGGTAAAGACTCATAACATGGCCGACAAATTCACTTGCAGTCGAACGCACCTTATGCCCGATCCGCGATACGGGTCGAAGCTGGCGTCGAAGTTTATCAATTGCCTGATGCACGACGGTAAGAAGAGTGTGGCGCAACGCTCGTTCTATTCCGCCATGGATTTGATCTCCGAAAAGATTCCCGATAAGGAGCCGATCGAAATCTTCACGGTTGCCGTGGAAAACTGTCGTCCGTCGTTGGAAGTGAAGTCCAAGCGAGTCGGTGGTGCTAACTACCAGGTTCCGACGCCGGTGAATTCGAAGCGACAGCAAACGCTGGCGATTCGCTGGATCCTGGAAGTTTGTCGCGACAAAAAAGGCCGGCCGATGGATCGTCGCCTGGCGGAAGAGCTGATGGCTGCTTATCGCCGTGAAGGTGCCGCAATTACGAAGCGTGAAAACGTGCACCGTATGGCCGACGCGAACAAGGCTTTTGCTCACTTCGCGTGGTAAGGGGTTGTGGTGACGGATTGTCACTCGGCTCGGGTACATTGCAAATGAATCAGGAAGACCCGGTATCTGGTGATGCCGGGTCTCTTTGTATCTGGATCCCAATTTTCAAACCGAACCGCAATCAATTCTCAGATCAGGCGATCTGAAAGCGGAATACGGACAACTCCGCCTCAGGGCTGCTCATCATGGCCAATGTCATAAGCCAAATTCGCAACATCGGTATTATCGCTCATATTGACGCCGGAAAGACGACAACGACCGAGCGGATTCTGTTCTATGCGGGTGCGACCCATCGCATGGGGGACGTTGATGACGGTACGACCGTCACCGACTTTGATCCAGAGGAAGCGGCGCGCGGGATCACGATCTACTCGGCGGCGATTTCCTGTCGCTGGCAGGAGCACGTGATCAATATCATCGATACGCCAGGTCACGTCGATTTCACAGCCGAAGTGGAGCGAAGTCTGCGCGTGCTGGACGGTGGTGTGGTGGTCTTCAGTGCTGTGGAGGGGGTCGAGGCTCAAAGCGAAACGGTATGGCGCCAAGCGGACCACTATCACGTTCCTCGCATCTGCTTCATCAACAAGATGGATCGCATTGGTGCGGGGTTTGAGCGGGTTTTCGGCCAAATTGCCAATCGGTTGCATGCCAATCCGGTGGCGTTGCAGTTGCCCATTGGAGAGGGGCCTGTCGATCGTCCTGACGGTTTTACTGGCATTATCGATTTGATCGAGATGAAGGCGTTGTACTTCAGTCGTGAAAACCAGGGGCGTGAGATTCGTTCCGAGCCGATTCCTGAAGCCGATCTGGAGCGTGCCCAGGAGTGGCGGACGCGTTTGATTGATGCGATTGCGTTGCTCGATGACGACGCGTTTGCGATTTACGACAAGACGGGTGATTTGCCGCCCGATCAGATTATTCGCGTGCTGCGTCCTGCGGTGATCTCTTGCCAGCTTCAGCCCGTCTTTTGTGGGGCGTCGCTGGATTATGTGGGGGTTCAGCCGATCCTGGATGCGGTCATTCGTTACCTACCCAGTCCGGCCGATGTGCCACCCGTCAAGGGGCGTAACCCCAATCCGAAGAAGGATCAAGAAGAGATTCGCAAGCCTTCGGATAAGGAGCCGTTCTGTGGGTTGGTCTTCAAAATTCATATCGATGAGCACACCGAGCTGTATTTCGTCCGGATCTATTCGGGTGTTCTCAAGAGTCGTTCGCGTTTGTTGAATCCTCGGACAGGGGGGAAAGAGCTGATCAGCCAGCTTTGGCGAATTCAGGCAGACTCGCGAGAAAAGCTGGATGAGGCGTTCGCTGGCGATATCGTTGGGGTGGTGGGGCCGAAGGATTCGGTGACGGGAGACACGCTGTGTGACCCGTTGCATGCGATTTTGCTCGAATCGATTGAGTTTCCTGAGTCGGTGATCTCGATGGCGATTGAGCCGGAGACGAGTGCCGATCGGAAGAAGCTCGAGGAAATCCTGACTCTGATGGCGAAGCAGGATCCTACGTTTACGAGAAATCCCAGTGCTGAAACCGGCCAAACGATCATTAGTGGGATGGGCGAACTGCATCTGGAGATCATCAGCAAGCGAATTGAGCGTGACTTCAAGCTGAAGATTCGTACTCACCGGCCACGCGTGACTTATCGCGAAAGCGTCCGAAAAGCCGCTGAGGCAGAAGGGCGGGTGGAGCGGCAGGTTGCGGGTGGGAGTCAATTCGCGGTCGTGCGAATCCGGATTGAGCCGGATTCCAAGTCGGCGGCAGTCTCGGTCGTGAATCGTCTCAAGCCAGGGGATTTGCCTGAGGAGATGCAGGCGACCCTCGTTCGTGCTTTGCAAGAGCAATTGGGGGGGAGTGGCGCTGTCGGGTATCCTCTGCACGATCTGTTGGTGACGATCCTGGGGGTTGAGTATCGGGAAGGGGAGACGAACGAGGCGGCGATTCAGTTCGCGGCTGCTTTGGCGTTTCGTCAGGCGTTACAACAGGCGGGGACGTTGCTGCTGGAGCCGATCATGAAGCTGGAAGTTGTTACTCCAGAGGGGTTTGTGGGGAATGTGTCGGCGGACCTCAATTCTCGGCGGGCGATGATTGTGAATACGGAATTGCGGAATAATCTGGTGGTGATCGAGGCTGAGGCTCCGCTCGCGACCATGTTTGGTTATTCGAATGACGTGCGAAGTTTGTCTCAGGGGCGGGCCTCCTATTCGATGGAACCGTTGCGATTCAGCGAAGCGCCCGCTCGGGTGCTCGAAGAAATGTTGGGCTAAACTGCGTGTTTTTCCAGTCGAAATCGTGGTGTCAAGGAAAACGAGAGGAATCCGCGATGCCTTCGTTGACAATGTTGGCTCGCATCAATACCATCTTCGATCCCTCGCCGCGTGGTCGCCACAGAGACGCTGTTCACTCAGTGTCCGTTCATCAGGGTGGCTGAGTATTGCCTGTTGTTGCGGGGTTTCCGGCCGCAATGGGTGTCTCCTGCGGTGGGCAAGTGGGTTTTCCAATAGCATAAGAGTTGTCTGTACAGGGATTTTCGAGTGAGCGCCATTAAGCAAGATCGAATTCGGATCCGGATGGAGGCTTACGATCATTCCGTGCTGGATCAATCGGCAGCCGAGATCGTGGATACCGCGAAGCGAACGGGGGCGGTTGTGCATGGGCCTGTGCCTTTGCCGACCCGGATTGAGCGGTACACGGTGTTGAGAAGTCCGCATATTGATAAGAAGTCTCGGGAGCAGTTCGAGATTCGGACTCATAAGCGGCTGATCGACATTATTCAGCCAACTGGCAAGACGGTTGACGCGCTGAATAAGCTGTCGTTGCCTGCTGGGGTTGATGTAAAGATTAAGGCTTCCGCTGGCTAGGTTGGTGGTCGGTGTTTTGGTGAGTCGCCAATTCGATTGGCTGGATTTTCGTTGATGTCGGCCTGTCTGGTCGTTGGTCAAATAAGGGTGGGGTCATGGTGGCTGGCTTGCTGGGCTCAAAAGTTGGGATGACGCAGGTTTACGATGCCGCGGGGGCGGAGGTTCCTGTGACTGTCGTGAAGGCGGGGCCGTGCGCGGTGCTGCAGGTTCGGTCTCTGGATGTCGATGGTTATGAGGCTGTTCAGTTGGGGTTTGGTGCGAAGCCTCGGCGGTTGTGTTCACGATCCGAGTCGGGGCGCGTCGCTGGCGTGCTGTCGGGTTTGGTTGAGAAGTCGGTGCTCACTGGTGGTGATGCTGGTTTTCGATTTGTGCGAGAGTTTCGTCTTGAGTCGGAAGATGCTCGTCCTGCTGTGGGTGATGTGGTGACGGTTGGTGTGTTTTCTGAGGTGGCTCACGTTGATGTGACGGGGGTTTCCAAGGGGCGTGGGTTTGCTGGGGTTATGAAGCGTCATAATTTCGGTGGTGTCTGTGCTAGTCATGGTGTGAAGAAGGTTCATCGTTCCGGTGGTTCGACTGGCCAGAGTACTGATCCTGGCAAAGTCTTCAAGGGGACGAAGATGCCTGGTCGCTTTGGTGGAAAGCGGGCGACGGTTCGGCGCCAAAAAGTGGTTGCGGCTGACGTTGAGCGGAATCTGCTGCTGATTCGTGGCGCGGTTCCGGGTTTTAACGGCGGCTACGTGATGGTTCGTCCGACAAATTGCTACTGAAATTTGCCGCTAAAAAGCGGTGGGGTTATTGATATGCATACGTTGCCGGTGTATTCGCAGTCAGGTCAGCCGACGGGTGAGTCGTTTTCGCTGGATTTGGCGAAGATTGCTGATCGCGTGAACGAGGTTTTGCTTCACGACGCAGTTGTGATGTATCAAGCGAACTTGCGCGTGGGTACGGCGAAGACGAAGTCGCGGGCTGAGGTTTCTGGCAGCGGCAAGAAGATGTACAAGCAGAAGGGGACTGGTAACGCTCGAATGGGTAATAAGCGTACTCCCGTTCGTCGCGGTGGTGGTCACTGTTTCGCCAAGCGGCCGAAGGACTGGGGCTATCGGCTGCCAGCGAAGGCGTTGCGATTGGCGACTCGGATGGCCATTCTGTCCAAGTTCGTTGATGATGAAGTGACGTTGGTGGATTCGATACAGATGGATGCGCCAAAGACGAGTGCCATTCATGGTCTGGTGAAGACGCTGGGTTTTGCGGATAAGTCCTGCATGATCGCCATCGATAGTCACGATCCGGTTGTCTATAAGTCGTGTCGGAATATTCCGCGTCTTTCTGTGTCGCCATGTGACGATCTGAATGCGCTGAGTGTGCTCACGCGGAAGCGGTTTGTGATTACGAAGGCAGCGTTGAGTCGGCTGTTGGCAAGATAGTTTTTTTGGCCTGATGTTGTTTCGCGGTTCATGAGGCGTGAGTTGCGGTTGTGGATTAGGAGAGACGGATTGTGGCTGCGGAACAATCAAGTAACTTGAGTATTTATAACGTAATTCTCAGGTCGCACGTGACCGAGAAGGCGACGCATCTCGTCGAGCGACGGAATGTGTATACGTTCATGGTGAACAAGGCGTCGACGAAGATCGAAATCCGTGCCGCAGTTGAAGAGTTGTGGGGCGTGCGGGTGGTCAGCGTGAAGACGATGAATCGCGTCGGCAAGCCTCGCCGGCACAAGGCTCGAGAGATTACGGCGGCGGATACAAAGAAGGCGATTGTGATTCTGCATTCTGAAGATCGAATTGCGTTCTTTTGATTTTTGAGATCCGGGGATTCTGGCGATGGGTATGCGATTTTATAAGCCGACGAGTGCAGGGCGCCGCGGCGGTATGGTCAGCGATTTCAAAGAAATCACTGATCGCAAGAAGAAGCCCGAAAAGTCGTTGATCGAACCTTTCAAAAAGAAGGGCGGTCGCAATTTTCAAGGCAAGATCACCACTCGGCACCGTGGTGGCGGTCATAAGCGCATGTATCGACTGATTGACTTCCGTCGAGACAAGGACGAATGCAGCGCGTTGGTCACCCATATTGAATACGATCCGAACCGCACGTCGCGTATCGCGTTGCTGCAATACGCCGACGGCGAAAAGCGATATATTATCGCTCCTGAAGGTTTGGTTGCCGGGATGACTGTCCAAAGCGGCCCAGATAGTGAGCCGAAGCTGGGTAACACGTTACCACTGTCGCGAATTCCGACCGGTACGGTAATTCATAATATTGAAATGCAGCCTGGCAAGGGTGCCCAGTTGTGTCGTAGTGCAGGGACCTCAGCGGTGTTTAACGCCACTGAAGGGGCTTGGGCTCAGATCACGCTGCCCTCGGGCGAAGTTCGACGCGTGCCGGCAAGTTGTCGGGCGACGCTCGGGCGAGTCGGTTATTCAGAGCATTCTAGTCGAGTGCTGGCCAAGGCCGGTCGCGTTCGCTGGATGGGCGTCAGGCCATACGTTCGCGGTTCTGCAATGAACCCCGTCGCTCACCCGATGGGTGGTGGTGAAGGTCGTCGTTCGGGCGGTCGTCATCCGGTTAGTCCGACGGGTAAGTTGGCGAAGGGCGGGCGGACGAGAAATCCACGCAAGCCAACTCGCAATGCGATTATTCGTCGACGCAAGTCGGTTCGTTACGGCCAGTTGAAGCTCTGATTTTACGCGATTTGTTTGTTGGCTCAGTACCTCAGTTAATTGTTGGAAATACGGGATGTCACGTTCACTTCGCAAAGGTCCTTACATTGATCTTGGTTTGATCACCAAGATCGAGAAGCTTGACGCGGCGCGTAAAAAAGAGCCGATCAAGACGTGGGCACGGCGGTCAACGATCTCGCCAGAGTTTGTTGGTCACACGTTTTTGGTGCACAACGGCAAGCAGCACATCAGTGTCTACGTGACCGAAGAGATGGTCGGACACAAATTAGGTGAGTTCTCGTTGACACGGATGTTCCGTGGTCACGGGAACAAGGGCAATAAGTAACTTTTCGGTTCGGTGGTCACATGGCTTACATTTCAAAGCTCCAATACGCTCGCATCGCCCCGACAAAAGTCCATCATGTGTTGGACTTGGTTCGAGGTAAGACCGTGGACGCTGGTCTGGATGCGCTTCGCTTCATTCCGAACCGCAGTGCGCGGATGGTTGAGAAGCTCATCAAGAGTGCACGAGCGAACGCGGAAGATCGCGGGGAACGGAATGTGGGTGCGCTTTATGTCTCGACGGCGATTGCCGGTTCGGGGCCGACGCTGAAGCGAATTCAACCGCATGCTCGCGGGATGGGATTCATGATTAAGAAGCGATTCACGCATATCACCATTGGTTTGGACGTGCGAGTTGCCTGATTCGCTGGTTCAGATTGAGTGTTGTTGGTGAGTCGGTGTGTGGCGACGAGTGGAATCCGATGGCGGGTTAGTGAAGTCGCCTGATTGGTGTTCAAGACAAGTACGAGTGTCTGATTGTTACTATTCCGCGCCGGTTAACGGTGCGAAGGGAGAACTAGGCAGATGGGCCAAAAGGTTCGACCTACCGGGTTTCGGTTGGGTATCGTCGAAGAGTGGAGAAGTCGCTGGTACGCGACGAAGGCTGAATTCGGCGATTTGCTGATCGAAGACTTCAAGATTCGATCGTTCATTAAAAAGCGATACGAGTTCGCGGCGATCCACAAGGTGGAGATCGAACGAACTCGAGATCAGGTAATTTGTCACGTACATACTGCCCGTCCCGGGATCATTATCGGTCGTAAGGGACAGGAAGTCGATCGGCTGAAGGGTGAACTCGAAGATCTGACTGGTCGACATATGGACCTGAAGATCGTGGAAATCGGGCAGCCATTCCGCAGTGCGATTCTGGTGGCCGAAGATATCGCCCAGCAGCTGGTAAAGCGTGGAAGCTTCCGAAAGGTGATCAAGCGTTCGCTTGATCAATCGATGGATGCCGGTGTTGACGGTGTGAAGATCGAATTGTCTGGTCGTCTGGGTGGGGCTGAAATGTCCCGAACCGAAAAGGCCAGTCGCGGTTCGATTCCGCTGTCCACATTGCGTAAACGGATTGATTACGGTCTCGCCGTGGCGAGAACGACGATGGGTACAATTGGCGTCAAGGTTTGGATCGATTTAGGCGACGAGGAGGTGAACGATGGCTCTCATGCCCAAGCGGGTCAAGCATCGCAAAGAGCAAAGAGGGCGCGTAAAAGGTAATGCCAGCCGCGGGGCCACAGTGGCCTTCGGTGAATGGGGTCTGCAGACAATTGACGCAGGTCACATTCGTGGCAATACCATTGAAGCCTGTCGAGTGGCTGCGACGCAGTATGTCCGAGGCGAAGGAAAGTTGTATATTCGCATCTTTCCAAATAAGCCAATGACTGCCAGGCCGCTCGAAACGCGAATGGGTACCGGAAAGGGTGAGCCGGATCACTGGGTGGCGGTGATTCGACCTGGGAAGGTGCTGTTTGAACTGGCTGGAGTTTCGAAAGCCGCGGCGCGAGAGTGTTTCGCCCGCGTGGCTTACAAGCTGCCGGTCCGGGTTCGAATGGTTGGTCGACACGTTTGAGCGAAATCGGACTGACGATCGCGGTCGTAGTCAGTGATAGCGAATTGGCGTTCAGGCGGGCGGCGGCCGCAGACGCGACAGAAATTTGAGGTGAGTTGTGCATCGGTGTGATGATTTGCGACAAATGGCGGTTGAGCAGCTCGAGAATTTGGCCATCGATTGTGCCAAAGAAGAGTTTGGTCATCGTTTTGGTTCCCATGATGATGCCAAAGCAAAAGCGTCCCGGCGGTCGCTGTTGCGGCGTCAAATTGCGAGAATCGCAACAGTAATCGCAGAGAAACAACGCGCGACTGTTGCAAGTAAATAAGTTCGGTGTTCGGTGGTTTGGTGGGTTGTCCGGCGGCTGGCAGGAAACGATGTATGAGAAGGCGACTTGTTGGTGTGGTGGCTTCGGATCGTTGCGATAAGACGCGTCGTGTCGAGGTACGTCGTGTGTATCGACACGCGAAATATCAGAAGACGGTGTCGGGGACGACGGTCTGTCATGCACACGATGAGAACAATGTTTCCAAGGTGGGCGATGTTGTGGAGATCGTCGAAAGTCGTCCAATGTCCCGGCTGAAGCGGTGGTGTGTGGTGAGCGTGGTCACCAGTGCTACCAGTCCCGTGGCGACCGAAACAGTTCAGTGAGATGCCCAGGAGCGCGGTGGCTTAAATGATTCAAATGCAGACAATCGTCAACGTGGCCGACAATACCGGGGCAAAAACAGCACGGTGCATCAAGGTGCTGGGCTCGAACCGCCGGTATGCCGGTTTGGGTGATATCGTCGTGGTGGCTGTGCAAAAAGCGTTGCCGAACGGTGGTGTGGGGAAAAAGGCGGTGGTGAAGGGTGTGGTTGTTCGCACTCGGAAGCCATCGCGTCGAGTTGACGGAAGTTACGTCCGATTCGATGCGAATGCGATCGTGTTGGTCGACAACGACAACAACCCACGAGGGACTCGTATTTTCGGCGCTGTGGCACGTGAGCTGCGCGACCGTCGATTCATGAAAATTATCAGTTTGGCTTCGGAAGTTGTCTGAACTGTTTGAGTGAGAGTTGGCATCATGCGCATGCGTAAGGGCGATTTGGTGGTCGTGATCACTGGCGATGACGCTAGTAACACGGCGCGGAAGGTATTGCGGGTTTTGGATGGTGGTGAACGCATCCTGGTGGAAGGCGTCAATCGCGTCTACAAGCACGTGAAACGCGGACATCCGAGCAGTCCACAAGGTGGCCGGTTGTCGCGTGAACTGCCCATCGCGAGTTCCAATGCGATGGTGTTCTGCTCGCAATGCAACAAGGGCGTCCGCGTCGGCGTTCGTGTGAATGAAGCGTCCCGCGAGCGATACTGCAAGAAATGCAAAGGGTCGCTCGGAGTCATCGGTCGTCAGAAGGCTGACGCGTAGGTACGGGTGAGAATATGTCACGGTTATTTGAAAAATACAAAACGAAGGTTCTGCCCAGCCTGAAAGCATCGCTGGGGCGTGAGAACTCGCATTCGATTCCGCGGATCACCAAAATCGTGGTGAGCATGGGACTGGGCAAGGCTCTGGCCGATCGGAAGCGGATCGAAGAAGCGGTTGATCACTTGCGGACCATCGTCGGGCAAAAGCCGCAGGTCACGAAGTCGCGCATCGCCGTGTCGGGTTTCCGACTGCGTGAAGGTGTGGATGTGGGCTGCAAAGTCACACTGCGGGGAAATCGCATGTACGATTTCCTAGATCGCCTGGTGACGCTCGCGTTGCCTCGCGTTCGTGACTTCCGGGGTGTCCGGTCGACCGGCTTTGACGGACATGGCAATTTTAGCATGGGTCTGAATGAGCAGACCGTGTTTCCTGAGATCGATCCGGACAAAGTGACTTACGTTCAAGGGATGAATATCGCTATTGTCACAACGGCTCGAACCGACGGCGAAGCGCTGCAGCTCTTGAAGGAAATTGGTATTCCCTTCGTGAAGGACCAGGCGGTCTAAATTTTCGTGGGTGAATTTTTCAGGATGCAAGGCGGAGGCGGACCGTTTCAAAGGGTTCGAACGAGGGCCGCGAGGGGATAAAAATGGCGACGACAGCACACATTGTCAAAGCGAACAAGAAACCGAAGTTTACGTCTCGACTGGAGCATCGATGCCAGTTGTGCGGTCGGTCACGGGCCGTGTATCGCAAGTTCAAGTTGTGCCGTATTTGTTTTCGAAATTTGGCGTTGGACGGCATGATTCCGGGTGTCAAGAAGGCGAGTTGGTGACGCTATGGCTGATGGTGTTTCGGACATGATCACGAGAATTCGCAACGCAGTCAGCAATGAAAGCGCGTTCGTGGATGTATTGAATTCGAAGCTGAATCGCTCCATCCTGGATGCAGTGGTTCGTGAAGGATATATCTGGGGCTATGAGGCTCCCGCGGATTCGCCGCGAATTCTGCGAGTCGCTTTGAAATATGCTGCCGATGGCGGCGCGGTGGTGCGTCATCTGCGACGTGTCAGCCGACCTGGTTGCCGGGTTTATTCCACGGTGGACGACCTGCCGCAAGTATTGCAGGGGTTGGGAGTTTGTATCGTGTCGACCAATCGCGGCATCGTCAGTAGCCGTGAAGCACGACAGATGCGAGTTGGCGGCGAAGTCTTGTTCGTGTTGTGGTAAACGTCTGCGTATTAGTTGAGAATTGAGAATGTCGCGCGTAGGAAAAAAGCCTATCCCGATTCCGCAGGGCGTAAGCTTCGGTTTTAAAGACGGAGTGGCCACGGCCTCGAAGGGCAATCGCACGTTGACCGTTCCGGTTGACGATCGAATTCACGTCACGGTGGAAGATGGCAAGACAGTCGTCGTCGGCCGTGTGGATGACGGACGCGAAAGTCGTGCCCTGCATGGACTGACGCGAAGTCTGTTGTCGAACATGGTGGTCGGCTTGATTACGCCTTGGGAAGTCAAGCTGGAAATTGTCGGCGTCGGGTACCAGGCGGCCTTGAAGAGCGGAGTTCTGTCTCTTCAAGTCGGTTTTGCCCACAGCGTGGATCTGAAGGTTCCCGAAGGGGTGATCTGTGAACTGCCGGACAATACGCACGTGGTTGTCCGCAGCGCTGACAAACATGCGGCAGGTCAATTCGCGGCGAATATTCGTGCCGTTCGTCCACCCGAGCCTTACAAAGGCAAGGGAATTCGTTACGCGGGTGAACGAGTGAGACGTAAAGCCGGTAAAGCATTTGGTAGCTGATTAGGGTTGTCATGAATAGTCAAGAAATCATTGCGACGCAAAAACGACGACGGCAGTTCCGCGTGCGGAACAGCTTGAAATCAGGGCGTCCGCGTTTGTCAGTTTTTCGTAGCGGTAAGCATATCTACGCACAAGTCATTGACGATGTGTCGGGTGTGACGCTGGCGTCTGCTTCGACGTTGGAAACCGCTCTGCGTGGCAAGCCTGGTAGCGGCGGAAATTGTTCGGGCGCCGAGTTGATCGGTCGAGAGATCGCTGAAAGAGCAATTTCTCGCGGAATCAAGACGGTCTGTTACGATCGCGGTCCTTATCGTTTTCATGGTCGGCTCGCCAAATTGGCGGAAGCGGCTCGTGCCGCAGGGCTCGATTTCTAGGGTTGGGTCAAATTGGCCCTAGTGGCTGGAGATATGCAACGTGGCGGCTGAAACATCGAAATCAGAGTCCCCGGAACGCGTCGTTCAGATTCGACGTTGTGCCTGCGTGGTGAAAGGTGGACGCCGTTTCAGTTTCACCGCCTTGGTCGTCGTCGGTGACGGTCAAGGACGCGTGGGATATGGATACGGTAAGGCGATTGAAGTGCCCTTGGCAGTGGAAAAAGCTGTCAAAGCGGCCAATCGCAACATGATTCAATGTGCTTTGACGAAGAATTCGATTCCTCATCAGGTGATCGGGAAGTTCGGTTCGAGTCAGGTGATGCTGATGCCGGCAAATCCGGGAACGGGCATCATTGCTGGAGCTTGCGTCCGAGCGGTGGCGGAATCGTTAGGACTGACGGACGTCTTGACGAAAACCCGCGGGTCGAGCAATCCCATCAATGTGGTGAAGGCGGCCTTCAACGCGTTGTCGCAATTGCGCAGCCGTGAAGAAATCGCCCGATTAAGAGGGGTGGGTGTCTAAGATGATGATTCATGATTTGGGGCTGCAAACCCCACGGCAACAGCGCAAGCGAGTCGGACGCGGTATCGGTTCGGGACACGGAAAAACATCCGGTCGCGGACACAAGGGTGCCGGCAGCCGTTCGGGTCACAAAAATCGAGTCGGTTTTGAAGGCGGTCAGATGCCGTTGATTCGCCGAGTGGCGAAACGCGGTTTTTCGAATAAGCAGTTCGCGGTTCACGTCGCTGAGGTCAATTTGAAAGACCTCGAACAAGCGTTTGAAGCGGGTGCTGTTGTGGATTTGGTGGCGTTGCGGGCACATGGCCTCGCTTCGAACGGAAAGATTTCCGTGCGAATCCTGGGCGATGGTGAGTTGACCAAGAAGTTGGTCGTGCATGCGAACCATTTCTCGAAGTCAGCGGAAGAGGCCATCGTCGCACGTGGTGGAACCGCGGTTCGGGTCGGTCAGGGCGAAGCGATCGCGAAATAGGCAAGGCTGATCATGTTTAGGCACATCCGCAACGTTCTGGCGATTCCCGAATTGCGAAACCGTCTGGTTTTGACTTTGGTGTTGCTGGCCGTTTATCGCCTGGGTTTTTTGATCACTCTGCCTTTTGTGAATCAGGAAGCCTTGGCCGAAAGCCTGCGACGTCGTGGAGATAGCGGTATCGCCCACGTCATGACGATGCTTTCTTTGTTCTCGGCTTCCAACATCGGTCAGATGACAATCTTCGGTCTGGGGATCATGCCGTATATTTCGGCATCGATTATTTTCCAGTTGCTGGGGACGGTTTATCCGCCGCTGGAGAAGTTGCAGAAAGAGGGCGAGGCCGGCAGGAAGAAGATTAACGAATGGACGCGATACGCGACTGTCGTGATTTGTTTTGTACAGAGCTATTTCTGGATCGTTATTTTGTCGGGTAGCCAGGATGGCGAATCGAGTATCATCCTGCGGGATTTTGATAATCTCTATATGAGAATTGTCTGTGCGATCACCATGACAACCGGCAGCGTGTTGTTGATGTGGATCGGCGAACAGATTGATGAATATGGTGTGGGTAACGGCGTCAGCTTGTTGATCATGGCGGGCATCTTGTCTCGTCTGCCGTCAGCATTGGGAAGTCTCGTCGCACCAGCGATGACCGAAGGGATCGCGTTGGGCGGCCGTTCGGGCATCGATCGTTGGATCGTGTTGGTGGGGGTGTTCTTCGGTGTGGTCTGGTGGGTGGTGTTGATTACCCAAGCCGTCCGACGGATTCCGGTGCAAAGTGCCAAGCATGTGCGGGGCAACAAAGTTTATGGTGGTCGGACCGAAAGCTTGCCGCTGCGACTGAATCAATCTGGTGTGATGCCGATTATTTTTGCTTCCAGTTTGTTGATGTTTCCCTGGATGGCGGCAAAGCAGTTGGCCGCGCTGAACATCAACTTTCTGGGTTTGGGAGCCTTTTTCAACAAAATGGAAGCGGCGTTCGGTAATCATAGTGGGTTCGTTTACAACGCATGTTACATCCTGTTGATTTTCTTCTTCTGCTATTTCTGGACGGCCATTACATTCAATCCGACTGAGATGGCGTCGAACCTGAAAGATTATGGAAGTTTTATTCCTGGGTATCGTCCCGGTGATCGAACCGCCAGTTACTTGGAACGCGTGATGACACGCGTGACTTACGTGGGCGCCGCGTTCCTATCGTTGGTGGCGGTGATTCCGACAGTGATCTCGGGATTGTTAAATCTTGATTACTCAGTGTCCAACTTATATGGTGGGACAAGTTTGTTGATTTGTGTTTCAGTGGCCCTTGATTTGATCCACAAGATCGACAGTTACCTGGTGGCTCGTCAGCAACGTGGGTTGCTTGATGTGCAGGAGTGAGAAGCGATGAAGGTTCGTTCCAGCGTGAAGCTCATTTGCGAAGGCTGTAAAGTCGTGCGTCGCAAAGGCCGTGTGTATATTATCTGCTCGACAAATCCTCGCCATAAGCAACGGCAGGGTTAATTCGGGTTTTGGTTCGGTAACACGTATTTCGTAGTGATTGGGTTGTTATGGCGCGTATTCAGGGTGTGGATTTGCCGGGCGACAAGCATGTCGTGGTGGCGCTGCAATACATCTACGGCGTCGGTGATTGGGTCGCAGCGGATCTCTGTTTTCGACTCGGGATCGACCCGTTTATGAAAGCGTCGGCGCTCGGCGACGAAGCGGTTTCGCGAATCACCACGCTGCTGGACAAAGATTATCTGGTCGAAGGACAACTGCGTCGTTCGATCCAACAGCACATCGCTCGTTTGCGCGATATTCAATGTTATCGTGGTACGCGACATCGACGAAATCTGCCCGTTCGCGGCCAGCGAACGCGTACGAATGCCCGCACCCGGAAGGGTGTGAAGAAGACCGTCGCTGGTAAGAAGGGCGTGAAGGACATGAAGCACTAAACGGGGGCCGCGTCGCCAGCAGCGGCAGGTTCGGTTTTCTGTCAATGTCGTACGAGTGAATTTGAATCGAATAAGTGTGGTGGAAGCAGGTTTGCTGACCGGGTCCGCTTCGAAGTGATTGGGTAACAGGTTTCGTTATGGCAAAAGTCAAAAAGCGTAAAATTCGCCGAAATATCACCAGGGGCATCGCGCACATTCAAGCGACGTTCAACAACACGATTGTGACGATCACGGATGTGAACGGCGATGTGTTGTGCTGGGCTTCGGCTGGAACCGTTGGTTTCAAGGGGAGCCGAAAGAGCACCCCGTTTGCCGCACAGCGAGCAGCTGAAACATGTTCGGAGCGCGCGGCGAAGTTCGGGATGAAGGAGATGGAAGTGCAGGTCAAGGGACCTGGATCGGGTCGCGAAAGCGCCATCACCGGATTGCAGACTTCAGGTGTAGTTGTCCGCTCGATTGAGGATATTACTCCGATCCCGCATAATGGGTGTCGGCCGAGAAAGAAGCGACGCGTCTGATCGTTGCTGTTTTCGCGTTTTTGGGTTTGATCTTCGACGTTTGTAGGTGAGTGTTCAATGAGAATACGATGGCGCGGCCTTGAGTTGCCAAATCGGGTCGTTACTGAGAAAGAGACCCTGACGAACACGTACGGCAAGTTCGTGATCGAGCCGTTCGAACGAGGGTTCGGAGCGACGATCGGCAACAGCCTGCGAAGAATTTTGCTTTCAAGTCTCGAAGGAAGCGCGGTCACTCGGATCAAGATCCAAGGTGTGCAGCATGAATTTACGACGATCCCCGGGATCGTCGAAGACGTGACTGATATCTGCCTGAATCTGAAGTCGGTCGTGGTGAAGAATCACGGCCTGATCTCCAAGACACTGCGGATCGAACGTCACGAGCGTGGTGTGGTCACCGCTGGTGATATCGTTGTCGACGATCAGGTCGAGATCTTCAACAAAGATCTCGTCATCGCCACGATGACGGATGATGTCTCGCTGCATGTTGAGTTGCTGGTCGAAAACGGTCGTGGTTATCTGCCCGTTTCCGAACAACCGGAACATCAAAACGAAGTCGGCGTGATTCCGATTGATTCGATTTTCTCGCCAATTACGCGAGTTCGCTACAAGATCGAAGAAACTCGCGTCGGTCAGCGTACCAACTACGACCGGCTGATTCTGGAGATCTGGACGAACGGAACCGTGGTTCCCGAAATCGCTCTGGTCGAATCGGCCAAGATTTTGAGGAAGCACCTCAACCCGATTATTACTTATCGCGAACCCGGGCCAGAGACATTCCCGGACAGCGGTTTGCGGAACATGCTGGAATCGACTGGTTATGCGCCGGTAGATCTGGAGCTCGAAGAACGTTTGGGGCGCAGCCTGGCAGAGTTGAATCTGTCGGTGCGAGCCACGAACTGTCTCGAGTCGGAAGGAATCAACACTGTTCGTGATCTGGTGATCCGGACGGATGATCAATTGTTGCAAGTTCGGAATTTCGGCGACACCACGTTGCAAGAAGTTCGTGAGCGGTTGGCGACAATCGGCCTGCGTTTGGGAATGCGGCTGCCGCAATCGATGCAGCAGCGAGATCGTTAACAAGCGACAACACCCTCTGATATGGTTTTGAATAGATCATGCGACATCGAAAAAGTGGCCGAAAACTCAACCGGAATCAAAGTCATCGCACTTCGATGTTTCGAAATATGGCGACGAGTTTGATTTGTGCGGTCAAGCCAGACGCAACCGCTCCTAATACACCGAAGGTAGCGGGACGAATCATCACGACGGTCGAAAAGGCGAAAGAACTTCGCCCGGTGGTCGAGAAATTGATCACGCTGGGTAAGAAGGCCTTGAAGCACCAGGAAGCGGCTGTCCAGTTCGCGACCTCGGCAGCCCGCGGCAGTGCCGAATGGACCGAGTGGCGGAATTCGGATCGTTGGCAACAATGGTCGACGGCGATCGCTCCGGCTGTGAATTTGCGACGTCGCGCCTTTGCCGCTCTGCGAAGTAAAGAGGCTGTCAATATACTGTTCAGCGAACTGGCCCCTCGGTTCCGCGAACGCGAAGGCGGCTATACCCGCATCGTGCGTTTGGCTGAATTCCGTTTGGGTGATGCGGGACGTAAGGCGCTGATCGAGTTCGTCGGTCAGAACGATCGCAAGAAGTCACGACGTGCCGCTCCGGCGGTGAAGTCGATAGCGACGACTTGATTCGGTCGGAAATATTACAACGAAAGCCCCGCTTCAATCATGATTGAAGCGGGGCTTTTTTCATGGGAAACTCCGCGTTCTCCCGATGCATCGTGGATGGGGCGGTTGCCGGAGGATTGGTGCAACAGCTGCGGTCGTTGATGGCCGAACTCTGGATTCGCGAACGAGGCATTCAAAAAATGCAGGCTCGGTTGCCTTGCGGTAACCGAGCCTGCTGATTTACGTCATCGTTCGGATCGAAAGGGATCCGGGGACGAGACAGTGGCCGTCTGTAGACAGCCCGTCGACTGCTGTCAGACGATGCCACCTCGCTGGCGTTTACTGTCGGAATCCACTAGACCACCTCCCTTTCTTGAATAGAGCCACCCGTTTCGACTGGTCGGCCAGCACCAGCCACTTCACGGCTTGCAGCGTCCCGTCGCGTACGTGTTCGCGACCCACAAAATGATCATTTCCGAGATTGCGTCATTCGGCAAGACCGAAATCGTCGTCCGGAAGCATTTTTCGGGAAGTCCCGGGTTCTTAGACCCGGTCGATTTCGGGCGCAAAGTCCCTGTTTCAACACGTGCGGTTCTTGGCTGAAGGTCCCTAAGTGTAAAAAATACAAAGGGTTCTGTTGACAGGAGTCTGTGGTGAATCAGGACTGCGACGACGCATGTTCGGTAGGTTCGGAAGTCGGGGGTTCAAATTTTGGCGCCGAAGATTCGACGCTTTCATCCTTCGTGGCAGGGCGGGCAGTCGCGGTCGATTCGTTCCGGGGAGAGTAGACATTTGTATCCAAATCGTCTTCGATGCCACGCAGGCCCTTCTTGAACTCGACGACGCCTTTGCCCAAGCTTCGAGCGACTTCGGGCAGTTTCTTGCCGAACAACAACAACGCAATGATTCCGACGACGATCATTTCTGGCATGCCCAGGCCGGCAAAACCCATGATAATGCTCCTTACAATTGTCTTTGTCAGATCTACGACGTTTTCGATCAACAGCGACTGTCAGATCGCTTATTTTTTCTTGTCATCGAGCTTTTCGGGATTCTTTTCGTCGTCGTCATTGTCGTTCAAGCCGCTCTTGAACGACGTCACGCTTTGACCGAGCGACCTCATGACCGAGGGAAGACGGCTGCCAAACAGCAGCAGGATGATCAGGCCCACGACGATTAATTCGGGCCCTCCCAAAAAAGCAACGACTGGAACCATGATTTACCTCTTTCAAGCCAACAAGCCCGCACGGAAGACACCAGGCGCCACCGCTGTCTCAAGCAAGCTGGGAACAAGCTCAATTCCCGTGACAACCCACCAGGACAATCCTGAATGAGGATAACTTCACGTGAGACTGCCGAGCAGGTCTCACGTCATTGATATCGAACCAAGCACGCAAGTTTTCTTGGCTTCCAGGTTTTCAGGGCGATCGCTGCGGCCCGAATCCCGACCTTACGTGTTTCCACTCGGTTCGCCCGCGAGAGAGCAGGAGGGAAGAGCGGTGCCTAAATTCTACCCGCCGTCCGAGGCGTGTCAATCTGGCAACTTCGACAGTCCCACGCGAGGGCAAACGCCAAGTAGGGGGCACTCCGGGCATTTCGGCCGGCGAGCAATGCAGATTCTTCGGCCGTGGTGGATCAAACGATGGGAAAAATCGATCCATTCTTTCGGGGGAATGATTGCCATCAGATCGCGTTCGATTTGTTCCGGGTTCTGGCTGGTGGTCAGTCCCAGTAAGTTGCTGATTCGTTTGACGTGGGTGTCGACGACGACTCCGGTGGCAATTCCGAAGGCCGTTCCGAGTACGACGTTCGCTGTCTTGCGACCCACACCGGGCAAATGGACGAGTTCTTCGAGATCACGGGGCAACTGGCCGTCGTACTTTTCCACCACCGCCTTGGCCATGCCGATCAGGTTGGTCGCTTTGTTTCGATAAAAGCCGGTGGAACGAATGATCGCTTCGAGCTCCATCTGATCGGCCTGTGCCAAGGCGAGCGGTGTGCGGTATTTGACGAACAGGGCGGGGGTGACCAGGTTGACTCGTTCGTCCGTGCATTGTGCCGAAAGAATGGTCGCCACGATCAATTCAAACGGCGACTTGTGGTGGAGTGCGCAGGGGGCAACGGGATAGGCCTCGGCCAGCTTGGCGACGATTGTGTGGACTCGTTGTTTTTCGTCATCACGCTTCTTGCTCGATTGCATCTTGGCCATGGGGAATCCGCTTTGATTTGTCCGGTTGGTCGTGGACTGTCGTCGGCGCACGTGACTAGAATCGACGCTTGGTCAGTCCGCGTTCGTCGGCCACCTTCGTTGTTCACGGAGGCGTCCCCGCGAATCGTTTGACGAGGTGCATTGTGGCCGGCGAACATTCCGAACAGTACCGTGAAGGACTACGACTCTTCAACGAAGAGGAGTTCTTTGAATGTCATGACGTTCTGGAAGAGTTGTGGTCAGAGGCAACGGGGGCAGAAAGGAAGTTCATCCAAGGTTTGATTCAGGCGTCGATCGCCCTGTTCCATTTTGGGAACGAGAACTTTGGCGGGGCAAAAAAGCTTTATATTACCGCCCGAAAGAACCTCGACCCTTACGGCGACCAATTTATGGGGATCATGTTGGGAGTGTTTCTGCAGGATTTCCAACGCTGCTTTCAGGAACTGTTGGACAACACGGAAACGTACCCGACGACCGTGACCTTGCGGGATGAGTTAGTGCCGAAGATTCGGTCCGTCAGTGAAGAGGTGGTGGGATGACATTTTCGTGCGAAGTTGATGCGACGCTGAACGATTTTTCCGGACTGGCACCCCTGTTTCCGCTGCCCAATGTCGTGCTGTTTCCACATGCATTGCTGCCGCTGCAGATTTTTGAGTCGCGCTATCGACAAATGACGGCCGATGTTCTGGAGGGCGAACGGTTGATCGCGATGAGTTTGATGCGGCCGGGTTGGGAGCGATTGCCTTCCCACGCGGTTCCTCCCGTTCATCGCATGGTGGGATTGGGCAAAGTCATTGCGCACGAAAAGCTGGATGACGGCCGTTATTATCTGGTGCTTCGCGGATTGGCCCGGGCCAAATTGGTGGGCGAACAAGTCGTCGATCTCCCTTATCGGATCGGAAAAGTGGAAGTCTGTTCTGATATGCTCAGCGAACAGCCAGCGTTCAATCGGCAGAGCCGTGCTGAGGAACTGGCGTCCTTGTTTGTTCGACTATTTCCCGGCGTGAACCTGCAACAGCTATTTTTGCACGGGGTGTCTGAATTACCGCTGGCCACTGTTTGCGACGTGTTACTGGGATCCATACCGATGGCCTCGGAGCTGTCGCAGCAGTTCCTCGACGAACTGAACGTTGATGTGCGTAGCCAGATGTTGCTCGAGTTGCTGGAACAGGCGAATTCCCGTACGACGAATTCGCTGCATCGTACATTTCCTCCAGACTTTAGTGCGAACTGATCGTCACGATGTGGCGGCGGTTTCCAATGTATGCGATCATTCCGTCAGACGACGGATGGGGAACCCGTAACGCCTGGTCGAGATACCGCCTTGATGGTGGAACTTATCCAGTCGCAACGCGATCAAACCCCTGTCGTCAAGGATGATCCATGAGCGACGTTCCCCGGAAAATCAGGTGCTTGCCGCTGACGATCCCTGATCGAGTGGTGCATCGTCTTTTCGGTCTGCTGATGTTGCTTGACCTGTTTGTTGTTGGCAGCGCGAGACCAGCCGCATCCGCGGAGGATCCCAAAAAGGCGAGCCCGACTCGGCCGGCCAAGGATCGGGAAGTCGAATCGGGCAGCGGGTTGCCGAAGTCTGCGGATCTGGAGCTGCCTTCGGCGGAAGAGTTATTGCGATCCAAGCCGTTTGACTGGGTTGTCTTGAAAACGTTGGATGTTTTGGTCGTCGAACCCGTTGGTCCGCGGCCGGACACACTCGTCAAATTGAATAGCGACTACGAGCGATACCTCAAAGGACGTGCCGGATTTGCAGATGGGGAAGAACGGCTGCGGGAAAAGCGGCGGCAACTGCAACGCCTGCAGGTGACGCTGAGCGATCCCGGGTCGGACGAGGATCCGGATTACTTCATTGAAACAAAGCTGGTCCAGAAGATCGATTACTTCGAGGATTTGCTGTTGCGGCGGGCGAGTGTCTTGATTGAGGAGGGGCGTATCCCGCTCGCCTACGATCTGTTGTTGCTCGTCGATCGTCGGCATCGCGACAACAATTTTCGTCTGGCGGAAGCGTACGAGGCTCGTCGGCAGGAAGAAGCGGCAGCCAAAGCGGACGACGACAAACACAGATACACGGTTCCCGAACCGCTGCCGCTTAAGCTGATCAAAACCTGGCCCAAGTTTGATGAGACATACCAGAGCCTGCTGTACCGCGATGCGCAGATCCATGCTCAACGCGGTGATGATGAATCGGCGATGCGGTTGCTGGAAAATTTGTGGGATCACAACGCGGCCTACCCAGGGCTTTCCGAATATCTGGGTGGGATCGTCGATCATTTGATCGGCGAAGTCGTCGAACGATCAGACTTTCGTCAGGCACGCCATTTCTTGTTTCGATTGGCCGCTCGCGAAGCTCAACATTCCGTCGTGCAAAAATGGAAGGCCGAGCTGTTGGGACGCGCTGTCGCCTTGGTTGAAGAGGCGCGGACCGCATCAGCACAAGGAAACGCGGATCTGGCCGTCAATACCATTGAATTTGCTGCACGTGTCTGGCCAGAGACGCCGGGATTGAAGGACGCCCACCGCGAGTTGACCGATCGCCATCAAAGCGTTCGGCTGGGCGTATTGCGATTGCCGGGGGATCCGACGAACTACCCGCTCGATCCTCCCGCCGAAGCTGCAGCCAGCTCACTCACTCAACAATCGTTATTCGAGCCGGCGGCGATCGATGAACGAGGGGTTCGCTATCGTTCCGCGTTTTTTGAATCCTGGGAGCCAACGGATCTGGGGCGGCGCGTTCAATTCACTTTGCGGATGAAACGAGCGGACTGGGAAGCGCGGCCACTCGTGACCTCGCTGGATATCCTGGATGAATTGCTGGCGAAGATCGATCCCAATCAATTACGTTACGACGAGCGGTTGTCGGGAATCATCGAACAGGTGGCCGTTCAGTCTCCGTCTCAATTCACTATTCAGCTTCGTCGCCTTCCGCTACGTCTGGAGGCCTTGTTGCAGTTCTCTGTCTCACTGACGGAAGAATCGCGGACGTTGAATCCCGACCTTCAGCCCGGAGCGGCTTCGACTGCGGGGCGGCAGCGATTTTACGAACATCAGCGGGATGACAAACATGTCACTTATCGCCGAGTTCGCCCCCAGCCGACGGCGATCAAGACACGCAGTGTCGATGAAATCGTCGAAGTACGGTACGAATCGTGGGACCGTGCGCTGCAAGGGATGCTGCGAGGAGAGATTGTTGGGATTCATCATGTCGGCCTGAGTGATCTCAAAGGATTACGCGACGACAATCGCTTTTTTGTGGTTCCGTATGCGTTGCCGGTGTCGCATTTCATTCTCTTTCATCCTGATTCGGCCCCGCTGAAAGATGGGCAATTGCGTCGCGCCTTATCACTGGCGCTGCCGCGCGATGAACTTCTCAATCAAACGATTTTGAAGGACGTTAGTGAGCCGCTCGCGCGGGTGACCGCAACCCCTTTTCCCACGTCCAGTTACGGTCATAATCGGCTGCTTGTGGAGCCTGCCTATGACCCGCAGCGATCGGCGGCCCTGGCGTTGACGGCCAAAAAGCAATTAGCTGGCCAGTGGAAGGAGCTGCGATTGGCTTGCCCGCCCGATTCCGCAATTCGTGCCGTCGTGACCAAGATGATCGAACATTGGAAACGGGTGGGAATTGACGTTCGGTTGGTCGATGATTCCTCCGATGCGACCGATCGCGCTTGGGATCTGGTTTACCGTACAACCAGTATCATCGAACCGTTGACCGAACTTTGGCCAACATTAGCGATGCAAGCGGATGCCAAAATCGAATCGCTCAGACCGTTGCCAGAACGCGTCCGGCACCAATTGTTGGACTTGGAACGGACGAACGATTGGACGTCAGCGACCAAACTGCTGCGTCGGATCGAGTCGGAATTGCTGATCGAAGCCCGCTATATTCCCCTTTGGGAAGTAGACGATTTTCTGGTGACGCGTCGGCATCTGGTCGGCTTGCCGACTCGATTGATGCATCCTTATCACGATGTCGAACGTTGGACGTTGCAATCATGGTACCCACAGGATGTTCCCTGATGCTGACGCCGACAACATCACGATTCACGATCTTGGCAATTGCTTTGTGGGGCAGTCTCACGGCCTTCGTGCCGGCAGTCGTGGCCCAAGAAGCGGTGGAAGCGCCGGCTGCCATTCCCGCGGAACGTCGTCCTTACGACGTGCGTGTGCTTGTCGGATTTGATCCTCAATCGTTCCTGGCTTCCAACTCCGCCAGCATTCTTCACGACTTCGATCAAACCGTTCAGCGCTGCGTGGGTGACCTGTGGTCTGTCAAATCGAGCGAGATCACCTGGCTGAGCCCCGTCAGTGCGCGGGGGCTCGATCGACTTGATCGCTCGACCTTCACCCAGCGTTTTCCAAACGAGGCGGCCGACGTCTGGTTTGTAGTCGCGATTGAGTCGCGACCTGCCGGAGCACAGGTGCGTGTTCGTTCGTGGCAGCCTGAGGGCCAAGTGGAGACCGCTGTGGTCTCCGGTGAGGTATTGGACCGCCGCGAGATTCCGATTGTCTTGCTGCGTCTTTGCCGCGACTTGATGCGGCCGATGGGCGAGGTCGAGCAGGTGAATGAAAAATCGGTGCAAATCCGATTGCGAGCAGGTGAGCTTGTTCCACCCGATCCGTCGTTCACTCAACTGGCTCAAGGTGATCTCTTGCTGCCTCTGTTGGTCTATCGTGATAAGCACAAGTCTGTCGAGCGAATTCAGACGATTCCCTGGTCGTTCGTGGCAGTCGATGAAGTGCAGGGGTCGACGGTCGCGGGGACGGTGCAAAGCGGGTTGAAGCGTGCATTGGGAGGGAAAAAACGGGGGCGAATCGACACCTTAGTAGTGGCCCTGCGGCCTCAAAAATCCTCGACGCAACTCGAATTGGTCACACAAGCCAAAACACCGTTGACGTTGGTCGCGCATCGCATTGAAGTTCGAACTGAGCCGGTGATTCCTCGACCGACCAAAGAACATCCAGATGTCGATTCGGGGTCGACGCTGCTCCGGGAGCTTTTGACCGATCGACGCGGAATGTCCAAGATCACGGTTGAACCTGGACGAACGCTGGTTTGGCTATTCGCCTACAGTGGTGATCATCAGCTAGCTCGAGTCCCGTTTGTTCCTGGTCTGGAAACAAAGATACGGTTGGAAGTTCCTGACGATGCAACCCGTCTGGCTGCCGAGGCCGATTTGCAGATGCTGCAGGGGGAAGTGATCGACGCTGTGGCGCTTCGTAATACTGCGTTTGCGACCATGCGTGCTGCAGCGAAAAAAGATGATTGGATCACCGTCAATCAGAAGCTGTCGTTGTTGAAGAAACAGCAGGATGCCGGAACATTTATCGACCGGCTGAATGCCGTGCGTGTTGCAGGAACGGCCGCAGCCAAAGCTCGTCGGGATCGAACCGCAGAGGTGCGAATCAATCGCATTTGTGACGACACGGCGACGCTGATTAAAGCTCATCTGGGCGATGATCAGGTGCGATTACTGACCGAAGAAATGGAAGCCCTGCAAAATGCGGATATCGCGAAAGAGAAACTGTGAAGATGCCGCAGTCGCAGGCCGGACATCTCGGTCACCTGGAATCTGAACCCCAGGGTGTAATGATATTTGCAGCCGGTCTGGAATATACTGAAATATACTGACCAGGCTCGCAAAGTGGCGGGAATATTTCGGTCTCGTGGAAATTTTGATCGCTTGCGCCGGTGATCGTGCAAGCCGGTTTCATGATGGAAAAGGAATGCAATGAACTCAGTGAATTCGATGTTGGCAGCGGTGGCATTGGTGGGAGTGGGAATCGGAATTGGCTGGTCCGTCAGGCCAGTTGGCGCCGCACCGGACAAGCCGGCCCATGTTTACGAATTGCGGACCTACACCACAGAGCCGGGCAAACTACCCAATCTGCACGCCCGATTCAAAGACCACACCATGCGATTGTTTGAGAAACATGGCATGAAGAACGTCATCTACTTGACCCCCGTGGATGCCGAAGGCAAGCCCGTCGATAACAAGCTTGTTTATCTGTTGGCGCACCAGAGTCAGGCGGCCGCGAAGGCCTCATTTGATAGTTTTCGGCAGGACCCCGATTGGAAGGCAGCTCGTGACGCATCCGAAAAGGACGGCAAGATTCTGTCGATGGCTCCAGAGACTCAGTTTTACGCGCCGACCAGTTACTCGCCGATGCAGTAACGAATTGCACTACGTTTTTCGTGATTGGTCCAAGGACCCGCTGGTGAGCACTGCTGATCCCATCCAGAAGTTGACGCTATCTTCCTTAACCTGTTGACGATTTGCCTGGGTGATACGGCCAATGCATGGCAGATCGTTTTGTTGTCTAGTTTTTCTTGGACGGCAATCTCGCGAATGCCGGACGTCTGAATATCAGATGTCCGGTTGCGGCCAGCCTGACCAATCAAACGAAATCTGTTCCTGTTACCCAATTGACGGCTTTTTTCCTCCTGATTTTTGTTGCCCCATAATGACTAACTCCCGCCCTGCAGTTTCCTGGATCGGCGATGCCGTTTCCGGACATCTTCAATTGATCGATCAAACACGACTTCCCGTCGAGTACCTGGAAATCAGTTGCCAGACAGCTGAAGTCGTCTGGGAAGCGATCAAGTCGTTGCGAGTTCGGGGTGCACCGGCGATCGGTGTAGCCGCGGCCTATGGGGTCGTGGTGGGCTGCCAATCCGCACGGCAACTGCCTCGCAAACAATTTGATGAGAAACTGGATCAAGTGCTGAACTATCTGGCGGGCAGTCGTCCGACCGCCGTGAATCTTTTTTGGGCTCTCGACCGAATGCGGCGAACGGCCGCGTCGGTTGCTGGTCTGCCATCGGCCGAATTGCTCGAACGACTGTTGGTTGAGGCCCGGGAAATTGAGCGCGAAGACCGCGAGATGTGTGCCGCGATCGCCCGTCACGGACTGCCATTGGTCCGTGGTTGCTCGGGGATTCTGACGCATTGCAATACAGGTGGTCTGGCCACGGCCGGCGATGGCACGGCGTTGGCCGTGATTTTTGCGGCCGCCTTGGAGAATCCCCGGTTGCAGGTGTTCGCCGATGAAACTCGGCCGCTGTTGCAAGGGGCGCGATTGACCGCGTGGGAATTGATGCAGCGAAACGTGGCCGTCACCTTGATTTGCGATTCCATGGCGGGGTGGGTTATGAAAGAAGGCCGCGTCCAGGCGGTGATCGTCGGCGCGGATCGAATTGCTGCCAATGGTGATTCAGCCAACAAGATCGGAACCTATTCGCTATCGATGTTGGCGAAAGCCCACGGTATTCCGTTCTATGTCGCAGCACCTTCGAGCACGTTCGATTTGACGATCGATAGCGGTGAACAGATTCCGATTGAGGAGCGGGCTTCTTCTGAAATCACTCATGCCTTTGGTCGACAAACCGCTCCCGAGGGATGTCTGACATACAATCCGGCATTCGACGTCGCACCTGCCACTCACATTACCGCCTTAATCACAGAAAAAGGCGTCATTCAACCGGTGACGACGTCAAATATCCGTGCGCTGATGGCAACCGCCTGATTGATTTGGGCAGCTCCTTTCACTCCCCATGAGCGGGCTTTAGAATGGCTGACACGAAGTACGTCTTCGTCATTTCCGCTTTTTCAACATGTTCGGGGCTGAGACATGGCGCAATTAATTATTCTTCAGGAGGGCGAGGCGACGACGTTCGAGCTGACCGATGATGAAACGGTGATCGGACGCCATCCTGAATGCAATCTGCAGATCAACTCGAACATGGTCTCGCGCAAACATGCGCGTGTGACCAAGGATTCCAGCGGATATCTTGTCGAAGATATGGGAAGCGGCAACGGAACCTTCGTCAACGGTAAGAAGATCGAAGGTCCCACGACCTTGAATCACGAAGACCGGATCAAGCTGGGGCCGGTGCTATTGCGATTCGAAAGCTCGACGGGTCTGGGACAACGACCGGTCCCGCTGCGCCCCACTTCGACGCGCAGCTCTGGATCCTCGGCTCCCGAATCCGAGACCTTGTTCACGTTGCAACTGGACGATGACGAGAATTCCTCGACGATGACCAGTAAGGCCACGGGATTTGGCCAGCTGGACGTTCAACCGGAAGCCAAGCTCAAAGGTGTGCTGGAGATCAGCAGGGCTCTGGCCGGCTCGGTCGATCTCGATTCGATTCTGCCGAAGATGCTGGACACGCTGTTTAAGATCTTCCCCCATGTGGATCGTGGTTGCGTGTTGCTTAAGGATGACGTCACGGGGAAAATGATTCCTCGCGCGATGAAGCATCGTCGGCCCAGCGACGACGATACCGTGAAGCTCAGCCGAACCATTCTGAAAACCATGCTTGAGCAGAAGACCGGTATTCTGTCGTTCGATGCTTCGAACGACTCACGGTTTCAAGCCAGCGAATCGATCGCCAATCTGACCATTCGTTCAATGATGTGCGTTCCGATGCTGAGCGTGGCTGGCGAGCCGATGGGCGTGATCAACGTCGACACGCAAAATGCGTTCAATCAATTCAAAGCCGACGATCTCGACCTGCTGATGGCGGTGGCTGGTCAGGCCGCCATGTGTTACGAACAGGCGAAACTGCTTGTCACTGCGACGGAGAAACTGAAGCAAGACAAGGAAATGGAAATCGCGATGGGGGTGCAGCGAGCGATGCTACCCACGAAATTGCCCAGCGCCGACGGCTGGGAGTTTTTCGCCTCGTACGATACGGCTCAGGCCGTGGGCGGCGATTATTACGACGCATTTTTGCTCGACGGTGGTGCGAAAGTCTGTCTGGCATTTGGCGATGTTGCCGGGAAGGGCGTGCCGGCATCGCTGGTCATGTCGCGGATTGGCACTGTCGTCACGAACGTCATGACCTTCGTCGGTGACGTCCGCGAAGCGATGAATCGAATTAACGATCAGATGTGCGCTCGCGCTATCGAAGGCCGGTTCGTCACGTTCGTCCTCTGCGTGATCAATTTGAAAAGCGGTGAAATGACGATTGGCATCGCCGGGCATATGCCCATCATGATTCGAAAGACTGATGGAAGCATCATCGAATTCGGTGAAGAAGTGGTGGGGGTTCCGATCGGTGTGATTGATGGCTTTACTTACGAGGTGGCAACCCGTGTCATCAGTCCTGGTGAAACTTGTGTCATCTATACCGATGGCGTCAGTGAAGCAATGAATCCGGCGAGCGACCTGTATGGGGTCGATCGTCTGCGGGAACTGATGCGAGCAGGCGTGGGTGGTCAGGCCGATGCCTTGGGCAAGGTCATTCTGAACGACGTTCGCAAATTCGCTAATGGACGACCCCAAAACGACGACATCACCATCATGGTTTTCGGCCGCAAATGAGGGTAATGCTCGGCGAACCTGCCTGGCGCATTCTCATTTGGCCAGGCACGAAGAGCACTTTTCAATTCCCGCGAGTTCGTGGGTATTGCTGACGAAGTCTGACAAGTTCGCAGACGCCTCTGATTGCGTTCCGTCATCTGGACTGTTCTTGGGAATTTCATGACAGAGTTAACGCGACTGGCGAATGCTGACGCCCATCTTCGCGCCGCTTACGGATCTCCGGAACTGCCGGAATCGTCCAGCGGATGGCAGCGATTTGTTCGGACGCTGTTGATCGGGCCGGTGGCGGATCCCATCAGCGAAGCGGTACGGGAAGCTTTGGAATCGTCGGCTCTGGCCTGCCCCCAGGCGACCTCGCAGACAAGCACGGCCGACCTGGTCGAATTATTGGCGAAGGTACCGCGCGGTTCGCAGAAGGCGAGTTTGCTGCGCACGACTGCCAATTGGTGGCTGACGACTTTCGGTGACACTGACGAACCTGATTGGTCACACGGTCTGGACTATTATCGGGAATCGCTACGTAAAATTCGGGGGCTGGGGCCAGCCACGGTGGATGAACTTCTCCTGTTTGTGGCCCGACTTGATGTCTTTTCCTTGGATCGCGGGACTTTGCGAGTCGCCATCCGGCACGGCTGGCTGGATCTGCCCGTCGAGGATGACGAGTCGCAAGCCTTCTTTGTGCGTGGCTTGAGAGATGCCGCGATCGATCTCCGCGAGTTTTCGCGACTGATCACGCGAGTGGCCGAGGCGCATTGTGGCCGCGAACCTCGTTGTGACGGCTGTCCACTCCAACCGCTGTTGCCGCCGAATGGGCCACTGAATCCTGACAGTTGCTGACCAAAATCAATTGCCGCTGGCGTCTTATTTGATGACTGGGCTATACTTGAGGTCGGCTGATTTCCGATGATTGGTCAGGACAATTCACGTTTTGGGGATGACGCGAGGAACCGTACGGATGGCAAATCTTTCGAGGAACTTGGTCTTCGGTTCGTTCGGTGTGGCCGGATTTGTTGCCATTCTGGCGTTATTGGACATTATTCTCGGCACGCCGTTCGGCCATTACATCGTAATGGACGTCCTGTTCATCCTGAGCGCCGGAATCGTCGGCTACCTCGGCTGGGATGCTTTTAAGCATTTGAATTAAGGCCGACGAAGCATCGCGACGCTGGGGGGCATTCCAGTTTACTCCCATCGCAGTGGCGGAATTTGGTTCGTGACGGTTTTGCCTGACCAACTTCCTGCTGGGGCGACCGGTGATCCGACGATCACCCGATGTCTGGCCCGACATCGGGGATTCTCAATCGGTCGGGGGATCTTCCAAACCCCGCTCACTGCAGGCATTTCCATTTGACCGCTGTGATCTGCTGGACGGTCCGTCAGACGGTCGTTTCGTGTGAGGCCTTCGCATAGCCCAGCCCACGAACGACTTCCAGGACTTCGCTCCATGTGGGAAACATCCGACCGCTTTTTCGCTTGTATTCGTCCATGGCTTTCATGAATTCGACTTCATCCAACGAGTAATCTCGTTCGCAAGTCGTCGGATCGATCAGACGACGACGTTCAACCTTACGTCGTTCGGGCGTCCGTTTTTCCACGCCTTTAAAGTCGGCGTCGACGCCGGTACGTCGGCGGTCGCCACCGATTCTGCGATTTTGCATGCGGCGTTCGGCGGCTGCGATCGCGTCTGCACTATTACTCATCTTGATCATTGTTCTTCTTCCTCGCCTGCGGACCGAGAGGGGGGCAATCCATCGCTGGGAGTCGTTCCTCGTGACAAGAAGATTATGACCGCCAGTTTGTCGATTGCGCTGAGAGTAAAGGTTGCGAAGCGATGTTAAATAAAGGAAACATTGCGGGCTGTGGGCTCGTAGCGGTTATGACGGTCGCGACACTGTTTCAAACTGAAATTCCGCAAAAAGTGATTCAAAAGGTGAATGTTTTGGCAAAAGTCGCGATGCGCGGGTCAACCGTTTTTGTCAGGG
Source organism: uncultured Schlesneria sp. (assembly GCA_903871875.1). Lineage (GTDB taxonomy): Bacteria > Planctomycetota > Planctomycetia > Planctomycetales > Planctomycetaceae > Schlesneria. The sequence continues at coordinate 61,200 of CAIQIR010000062.1, read as the reverse complement.
TGCAGCATCAATTGCAGGTACATCAAATCCAGTCGCTGACCGAACTTAAGTTCTACTTCTGCCAGGTAGGCCACGCGTTGAAAGCCCAAACTTTCTTGTAAACCGATGCTGGCCGTTTGCTCGGCACTCACGCCGCCGATGATCGAGTGGAATCCGATTTGACGCGCGCGTTCGATCAGGTTGGTTAAGATCATTTTTCCCAGTCCACGGCGATGCCTCTGGTGGTGAATGTAGACGGTGGCTTCGGCCGTCGGGGCATATCCTGGCCGAGGACGGAATTTCGATAGCGACCCCCAACCGGCGACTTGGCCATCAACTTCAGCGACGATGACCGGGTATTTGTTCGGGGGGATGGTCCTGAAACCAGGCGAGTCGATCCGTCAGAGTGTCCGGTTCGAATTGATACGTGCAGGTAGACCGTAAGACATATTCGTTATAGATTTCGTTAATCGTCGCGAGATCGGTTTCCGTGGACAGACGCAGTAACGTGGTCATTGATGTCTCGCCGGTTGATGTAGGATGAAAACGCGGTTTTGACGAATGACAGGGCTGTCACCACCGCGCGGCCATACGAAATAATTGGCGATCAACGGCCGCGAGGCAACTGATCGACAGGCCTGCCGAATTCCCCGGGTAGTAAGACGGGGCGTCGATGCACGATTGATTCCATCACAGAACGATGTTGTCAGTTCCTCGACATTGTTGACGGGAAGAAAATTCATGAGCCCTTCCGATCCGCCCCATGAGATCCCGGGCGCGCAGAGCGGAGAAGGTGCCAAGGCCGAAGATCATGGTCTCATTCCGCCGTCGCTCGAACAACGGGCAAGCGAGTGCGGGCCTTTTCAACCGCCAGCAGACTTCGATCACGGAGAGGAATTCGCCGCACACATCCCCCGACCGATTCCTGTTTTTTTGCGGAAGGGGTCGTTCGCTCGTGGTCAACGTCGAGTCGCGTTTTTCATTGCAGCACTCGGGACAAGTTTTCTCATCTTTGCTCCCTGGGATCTCGTTCACAGGTTGTCGTTCTATGTGATTCCGCTGGGTTATCTTGGTCCAGCCGGCTATGCCTTAATCGTCGTCGCGATCCTCAGGGCGATTCGGGATCGATTGTCGTTGCAACGATTTGAATATGTGACAGCCGGGACGCCGATCATTGGTCGAGTCTTGTCAGTCGAACCTTGGGTCATTCGATCGCAGCATGAGAATACCATACCAGTCGCCGACTATTTCCAATTTCAGGTGACGGTCGAATATGACGATCCAGAAACTCGAAAGCATGAATTCGCGACCATCGTCAACGACGAGGTTTGGAAGTATTCGCAGTTTTCCGAGTACGCCGTGGATCTCCATCCCGGAGATTATGTCACGCTGGTGGGGCTGCCGGCGCAGTTCCGAGAAACGTTGAAGCTGTATGGCTTTCTGGGATTGGATCCGAAGCGAGAGTTCCTGCTTTATCGCGGCCACCCGCTGGCATCTACTTCCTCGCTGAACGCCATTTTGATCTCCAAACTGGTCGTTCCCGGATTGTGTCTGATTGCCGGTCTGCAGTTACTGATGACGTTCTGTTTTCCGCTGGAATGGAGATTGCCGATCACGTTGCTATCGATGTGCATTGGGATAGTTTGCGGTGCGGTCTTCGGCTGGTGCATCGGGCGATTAGAGCAGCATTGTGGACAACCTCAATCGTCACCTCCGACACTGGCTGTCGTCTGTGGATTTCTGGGGATCCTGGCGGGCGCCATGGGGATGGGATCGGTCAATGCGGTTTTTGATCGTTCGGTGCCCACCTATCGCGCGGTGACCATTGACGGTCACTGGAGGACGATCCACGGTCTGTTCCTGTGCAGCTATGAAATTGAGTATACGGAATTCGGGAAAAACAAGTCCGAAAGGACACATGTCTCGGTGGAAAATCAACTGCGCTTAGGAGCGGAAAAGCTGGCGGCGATGGAGATTCGGCAGGGGTCTCTCGATCTGAAGTGGGTGGCCGGGTTTCATCCGCTGGTATGGGTTCCGCTGCCGGACAATGCCGCACTGCCGGACAAAGATCGCGCGGTTTCGATCGATCGTCAAAAGTGGCAGCAAGCCGCCTTGAAGCGACTTGAACTTGGCAACGGTTTGGAAGAAATTCCCCCGTTCGCTGCGAGAGCCGGCCAGACGATCAAACTGCTTCCCGTCTTGGTCTTGCCCGACGGATCCTACGCGGTTCCACCGGACGAACTGATGCAGCCTGCCCTACAGCAATTGCGACAAGAAACGGAGTGACGCCGTTTCCTTTTTTTGCGAATTCGCTCCTCAGGTGATTTCGTCATTTGGCGAAGGGGCATAAAACGAGCAACCGCGATGCTCTGGGAAGGGCATCGCGGCTGCTGGTAGTTCGGCGGACGTCGGGATTGCGACGGTGGAGTCGCAGGCGAATAGGGCGGGATCCAGTAGTGTCTAGCACTCACTGTTGAATCGATCCAAGCCCTCGCAAAAGGTTTGGCACCTCCGACGGAATCGTATGACGAACGCCGAACGGCGGGGTTATAGAACCGACTCGAATTGCCCACAAGACCGTAATCGTGTCGAAATCTGATGTCGACCGATTTAGTCAGAATGGCATATGATTCGCCCACTCGCATTCCGCACGGACGCGGACTCTCAATCCTTGCTGATCGGGAAATCATGGCCGATCCCACCGCTACTCCGAAAACGAGTTCCCCGCAACAAGTTGCCAAAACTTCACCGCCGCGCAAACGCGGTCGCTGGATGAAACTCGCATTCGTTCTGCTGATACTGCTCGGCATTTTCGGCTGGTTTGCGCCGACGATCGTGGCGACCAGCGTCGTGCGAAATCAGTTGGTCAAACGGTTGTTCCCCGATTTTTCCGGCGTCATCGACTGTGGTGAGATGTCGATCGGTTGGGCTTCGCCGATCGTCATTAAAAACTTTCGCCTGGAAGATGAAGACGATCGCACAATGCTCGAAGTGGCGGAATTCTCCACCAGTGAAACTCTTTGGACATTGGTGACGCGACCCGGACAGATGGGGACATTCAAGATTCTCGACCCGGTGGTTCATGTTTCGCTGAGCGACTCCGATTCCAACGTCGAACGTGTTCTTGCCAAGCTCGGACATCGCTCACGTGGTGTTGATGAGCCTGTCACTGGAGATTCCGGTCCCACTAAATCCGCTGCCTGCTTCGTCGTCGAGATCGATAACGCTCGAGTGGAGCTTGAGCATTCCGTGTCGAATCGAACGTCCCAGGTGGATCCGATTTCGATCCGACTGGTTTCGAATCAGGGTATCGTGGAGGAATTTGAACTCTCGATCGGGAATCCACCCAGCACGGTCGGTGGCGCTTCAGCCACCGACTGGTTGGTGGCCCGTTATGGAAATCCCTCGGATGATCAGCCGTCGCCGGATGCCAACAAGTCACCGAATGCTGCCCCCGGCAAACATGCCGTCCTGCGAGCCATGCACTGGAAGCTGGATCGCTTGAGCCCCATTCTGCCGCGATTCCTGCCCAATGCCGAATTAGGCGGTCAGTTAAACGCAGACACCTCAATCGTGTTGGCGCCGAGCTCGGCTGGCATGGATTGGGATTGGAATGGAACTGTTTCGATCGAACAGTTACTGGTCGCGGGAATTGAATCACTGAAGCGAGACCGCTTGATGCTGCAGCAGGTGGAACTTACGGGGCGTGCCGCGACGACCGAAGGCCGGCTGGCGATGCACGACGTCAAATTGACAACCGACATCGGCGAATTGACGGCGACGGGTGACATGCCTTTGAATGGTCATTCTCAGAAAACGTCCCTGGAACTGGTTCAATCTCTGCTGAGTGACGAAGACTACCACATTGACGGGCGCGTTGATTTGAAGAAGTTGGCGACGTTGCTGCCTCAAACGCTCCGAATTCGAGACGGAATCGAAATCACCGCCGGCGATGTCAAAGTGCAGTTTGTGGGTGTGGCCGTCGATGGTGTGCGACGCTGGTCCGGCGCAGCGGGAATTGTGGGATTGAGCGCCCTCAATCGAGGGCAGGTGATTCCGTGGGACAAGCCCCTTGTCGCTCGGGTGAACGCCCATCGTGATCGGAATGCGATTGTCGTGGACCTGGCAGAGTGTCGATCCGACTTCCTGCAGATTTCCGGCAAAGGAACCTTTGACGATGCTCGTTTCACGGCGAGCGGCGATCTGTCCAAATTGCTGACGAACGTCGAACGTTTTCTCGATCTGGGAATCGAACGCCTTGCTGGTCAGATGAAGGCCAGCGGAGAGATCCGACGGAGCGACGCCAATCACATTTCGCTGACGTCCAAGATACTGTTGGATGACTTTGCTTATGTCGTTTCCAAAAACAATGTCTGGAGCGAACGGCATCTGGAGCTGTCGGTCGTCGGTGCAGGCCAGACCGATGTAAAACCGGCGCTGACAAAAATTGATACGGGTGAGATCCATCTCAACGGCGGTGGTGACACACTCGATCTGGTTTTGCGGCAGCCCGTTGATCTGGTTTCCGCGTCGCCGACCTATGTTGCGACCGGCGGTCTGAAAGGCAATCTCGCTTCATGGCAAAACCGGTTGCGACCGTTTGTCTCCGTTAACGATTGGAGAATCACGGGCAATATCAATCTGGCAACGACAGTTACCGCCAATGCCCGACAAGTTGATGTCAGCCAATTGTCTGTGGTGCTGCAAACGTTGGAAGTCGATGGTCCCGAATGGCTGATTCAAGATCCCGAGCTGAAGCTGGAGACGACCGGGTATTGGGATGTCCCATCGCGAAAGTGGACCTCGCCGAAGATCACGTTGACGGGTAAGGCCCTCACATTGGACGTTGCCGATCTGGAATGGACAGTCGGACCACCAGGACAGGCCAGTCTGACGGGCACAGCGTCGTACCGTGCTGATCTGACGCAGCTTTCCAACTGGAAGAATCTGGCGATCAAGAACCCTTCGTACTATCTGATTGGTTCGCTTTCGGGTACGGCGGGAATCACCCGACAAGACAATTTGTTGGTGGGGCAACTTGATGCGCAAGCCGAAAAGTTCATCGTGGCCGGGCAGGGAATCGGTTCCAGCGGGCAGCCTCAATGGGTCGCACTCTGGAAGGAACCTGTAGTCAAGCTGGTCAGCAAAGGTTCCTATGATTCCGCGGCGGACAAACTGACGCTGGATTTGAGTCATCTTGATCTGGGCGGATTGGCGGCAGAGGTCAGTGGAAAGCTGGACGGTTGTTCGACGAATCAACGAATCGATGTGACGGGCGACTTGGCCTACGATTGGGATATGCTGATGAAGCGACTGGGGCCGCAGTTGGGGCAGAACCTGCAGTTAACTGGCAAAGATCACCGTCCGTTCTCGATCAAAGGATCACTCGTTAGGTCGTCGGCCGGACCCGCACCAGTGGCGGCGGTTCCCGCATCACCGGTGTCGTTTCAGCCGGGGGCGATTTCGGGGCAGGGGGGTGGCAATCTCCCGGCGGCTGGCGGACTGGTCGATCTGAGTGGTCAGGCCGGCTTCGGGTGGACGACTGCGAATGTTTATGGAATCACCACGGGAGCAGGAAACTTGTCGGCCCAGATCGAACAGGGAGTCTGCCGATTTGCGCCGCTCGACCTGGTGGTCAATGACGGCAAGCTGCATCTGACTCCCACAATCTATATGGATCGCAATCCCTTTTTGCTGGTGTTGCCGCAAGAGAAATTGATTGATCAGATCAGTCTGTCTCAAAATCTGTGCAGTAACTCGCTCAAACTGATCTTGCCGATGCTGGCGGACAGTGCCCAGGTCGAGGGCAAGATCTCGGTCGACATGCAAGCCGCATCGTTGCCGTTGCTCGCTCCCGCGACCGGAACGGCCAGCGGTGTGTTGTCGATTCATCGGGCTCAGGCCCGGCCTGGTACGGTGGCGCTGCAAATCACGAGTGCCATCGATCAGGTACGAACCATGATCACTCGTCGGCAAGCGAACGGTCCGAATCGAGACCAGGTCTGGCTGGAAATGACTGAGCAGCAAGTCCCCTTCAGACTCGAGCAGGGACGCATGTATCACGAAGGCATGACGTTCATGGTCTCGAATGTCTCAGTAAAGACCAGTGGTTCGGTCGGGTTGGACAATACGTTGAATCTGATCGCCGAGATCGCGATCAAGGACGAATGGCTGGGGAACAACAAAGCGGTTGCCGGTCTGAAAGGAAAGTCGATTCAAATTCCGATCACAGGGACGACGTCTCGACCACAGATCGATCCGAGCGTGTTCACGAGCCTGCTTCAGCAACTCGGTGGCTCCGCGATCGAAGGTCTATTACAAGATAAGGTCGGCGACGGTTTGAACGGAGTGATCAACGACGGACTCGACAAGTTGCTGCGAGGCCGAAAGTGATTGGTGCCGAGTCATCGCAGCGTAGAGATGTCTCTTCGGGCAATCGATGAAAGAATGTGGGATGAAACTGACGGACGAGTTCCGCGCCGCCTGGCGAGCCGGAGTCTCATTGGACGGGCCTCTTTCTCGGCTGGTGGTGGAAACCGCATCGCGGGCCGCCGGTTGCTGGCGGCTGGCAGAAGATCATCTCGATTTGATCGGTTTCGGTTGGGCCTCTGGTATGCCTGGCGCAGTGAGTCAGGGTTTTCAAGACGCCACTCGACATCTGTCGCTCGATCAGGTGGGGTTGGGGGTTGTCAAAGCCGCCATCAGCAGAAAACCGGCGATCGGTCGTCGCGATGCTGGGGCAACAGGGCTGGACGGTTCAGCCAGTTGGATTGCCAGGTTTGAGGCCAACACCTCGCTCGCCGTGCCTATCGAAGATTCGACCACTCATTGTGTGGTGGGCGTGCTGGCTGTGTCGACAGCGGCCTATGTTGAAGAGGGCGATTCGCTCTGGCTGACACTGATCCAAATGTCGCAGGTGCTTGGCCAGTCGAGCTAGACGACGAGCGTGACTCTCCTAACGACGCCAGGATCGTCTTCGCCGTTTAGGTTATGGTGGGAGCGCTTTGGCATCTCACACGTTCCGGTGCCTGTGGTGAAGATGAAGTCGTGACACTTCTTTTCCGGTGAATCGACTCTACGGATGTCCGAACGGTTCATCAGCCGTCACCGATGATTGAATTGCCCTGAGTGGCATCTCACCGCAGGCCTGACATAGACTCTGTGGTTTTGATTCCCACTGTTTGCCAGAGTCGCTGCTGGACACTGACTTGAATGAGAAGCTTTCTATGCCGCAAACACCCCATGTCGAGAAGCATTTCACCTCATCAGAGGCCGTACGAGACATCGTGATTGGCATGTCGGACGGTCTGACGGTCCCTTTTGCCTTGGCCGCAGGGCTTTCGGGGGCTGTCGATGCCAGCAATATCGTGATTACGGCGGGACTGGCTGAAGTCGCCGCGGGATCGATCGCGATGGGCCTTGGTGGCTATCTGGCGGCGAAAACCGATGCCGAACACTTCGTTGCTGAACGCGAACGCGAGTATCGCGAGATCAAAGAGGTTCCGGATTTCGAAATCCAGGAAGTGGCTGACATTCTTCGATCTTACGGCTTGGGGGAAGACATCGTGACCACCGTGACGAAGTCGATTTGTGCCGACGAAAAGCGGTGGGTCGATTTTATGATGCGATTTGAATTGGGGCTGGAAGAACCGGATCCGAAACGAGCCGGTCGCAGCGCGCTCACGATCGCGTTGTCTTACATCGCCGGGGGAATGATCCCTCTGGCCCCCTACTTCTTTTTCACGTCGGTGCGGACGGGTTTGATGGGGTCGGTCGTCATCACATTGCTGGCCTTGTTCGTATTCGGCTATGTGAAGGGCCGCTTCACGACGACCTATCCGCTGCGAAGTGCCTGGCAAACCGTCTTTGTGGGGGGATTGGCCGCGTCGGCCGCATTCCTGATTGCCAAGTGGATCGGATAAGCTCGACGGTTTGTTGCGGAAGGCAAATATCGTCCGTTTGACCCTGGTCAGAATTTCTTATCACATTCGTCATCTTCCACAGATTCCTGTTGAAATCTGCAACAGAGATCGGGGACACTATCTCATAGCCTCGTCATGTAGGGATGGTACGCCGGTCACGGAACTTGTCAGAAGGAGCGACAAATGGGCTGCGATTCACGGGAACATACCATTCGGGAGATCGCCTACTCGAAATGGGAGCAGTCAGGATGCCCCTCGGGTGACGGCGTGAACTTCTGGTTGGAAGCCGAGAAGGAATTGTGCGCACAAGAGCAGTGCGAGTCGAAGCCGGCGACGGCGAGTCGCGGGCGATCGATCAAGGCCTCGCTGGTTGCGGTGGATCCGCCTCCGTTGAAGATGGCCAAAACACCCAGCACATCTCGCAAAAGGGCGAGCTAGCGCCGTTCGAAGATCCTTCTTCACTCGGTCGAACAACCAATTCTCCCTCTTTCGAAATCGTATTGGCGGAGAGCCGAGCCGAATTGAAAGAGGGGTGGTGGCGCTTTACACCCTCAAATGAATGGGCCTTGTTCTGAGGCAGCGGCCGGTTTTCTTCGACTCGCCCCAAAGAACGAAAAAAGCCCCTGACGTTCAGGGGCAAGTGAAGCGAGGTCGACGGGGCTCGAACCCGCAACCACCGGATCGACAGTCCGGTACTCTAACCAATTGAGCTACGACCCCTCGCTAAATGAGGTGCACCCACTGCGAGAGCAGAAGTGTGAGCTGGATTCTAACATGCGAGGATGAGCCGTCAAGTTTGCGCCGCTTCGATTAGCTCGTCCTGTGATGTTGTTTGATCGAGATTTGCCATCGACTTCCGATTCTGCCGATCAGGCAGGGAATTCGGTTGCAAATCATTTGTTGACTTCGTATTGCGTAGATCCTGGTAATTGGTTCAGTATCGTTGTGGCTCACCTTTGGAATGGGAGGTCGACAAATGCCGGACAGCTCCGCCGTCCCGCAAGTCTTGTCTCGTGAGCAAGTTCGAGAGGTTGATCGGCGCGCCTTGGCTGAATTCGGATTGCTTGGCCTGGTCTTGATGGAAAATGCCGGACGAAACTCGGCGGAATTACTGCGATCGCTGGGAATCGCCGGCCGGGTCGTGATTTGTTGTGGCAAGGGAAACAACGGTGGGGATGGGTTCGTCATTGCGCGGCATTTGGAAAACGCAGGGGTGGACGTCCGAGTTCTGCTTTGTGTGGATTCGACGTCGCTGGCAGGTGACGCTGCGACAAATTTCCATGTTCTTCAACAGGCGAAGACTCCGATGGTATTGACGCCAAGCGATTGGCAAACGGAATTGGCGGACGCAGACTGGATTGTGGATGCGTTATTGGGGACGGGCACACAAGGAATCGTCCGCGAACCATTTTCCTCGGTGATCGCTGCCATTAACCGTTCTGGTCGCCCGGTGTTTTCGATCGATCTGCCGTCTGGGCTGGATTGCGATACGGGTCAGCCGTTGGGCTGTTGCATTCGTGCCACTCATACGGCGACTTTCGTTGCCCGCAAGCCGGGTTTCAACGTTCCTCAGGCTGATCAATGGACTGGCCTGGTCCATGTCGTCGACATTGGTGTACCCCGTATCATGTTCCAGAGCCCGATCAACGCTTGATGTCAGAGAGTGGTGATTTCCCGATGGCGTTCCACATTGTTCCAGTGGAATGTGCAAATCGTTCAACTCAGCGTATCGCCCACGGCGACTTTGCGACCACGCAGGAAATCTGATGTGGGCATCGCTCGTTTGCCGTCAGGTTGAAGCGTCAGAATCGTCACCGCTCCCGTACCGCAACGAACGGTGAAATCTTGAGCGGTAACGCCAATAACGGTGCCCGGCAATTGCGGGCCTGACGCGATTTCCACCGCTTTGACCGAAAGAATCTGCAGTCGCAAACTGGGCTTGTCGGATTGGTGCAAATGGCTGAACGGACCCGGCCAGGGCTGCATTCCGCGAACGTGGTGTTCGATTTCCACGGCCGATTTTGACCAGGGAACCAGGCCGTCAAGTTTGGACAGCTTGCGGACATGGGTGACCAACGCCTCGTCCTGCGGTGTTCGAGTTGCCGTTCCCTGGCCAATTTCGTTGATGACCTGCAGCGTCAACGGAATGGCCAGATCTGCCAGACGCTGCTCCAGTTGTCCTGTTGTTTCGTTCGGTTGGATCGCTGTGCTGACTTGGCCCAGCATTGGTCCGGCGTCGAGTTTCTGGACGATTTCGATAATCGTGATGCCGGCTTCCGCATCGCCGTTCAGGACGGCGGCGTGAATGGGCGTGGCCCCGCGATATTTCGGGAGCAACGACGCATGGATATTGATCGAGCCCCGCCGTGGGACTGCCAGCACCGCGTTCGACAGGATTTGGCCGTAGGCCGCGACCACGAACAAATCCGCCTCGGACTTGCGTAGGCTGTCGACACTTTCTGGCGCTTTGATCAGGTCGGGCTGCATGACCGCCAGGCCCTTTGCAACCGCTAATTCCTTCAGCGGGTTCAGGTGCTGGTGATGTCCCCGGCCCGTTCGGTCAGGTTGAGTCACCAAGCCCACGAGCTGGTGCTCTCTTGAGTCACAGAGGGCTTGAAACGTGGGCAGCGCGAGCGGTCCCGTTCCGAGAAACAAAATGCGCAGCGTCACGGTCAAAAGTCCTTACTTCGTCTTCTTCTCGGGAGACTTTGGTTCCAGGCTCAGGAGTTCCCGTTTCAGAACTTCATCCGACCCAAAGCGGCCTTCCGCCTGCCAGCGACGAAATTGTGTTTCGAAGTCACCGATCACCGGATCCAGTTCTCGCCGTGCCGTTTCAGTCATGCGATCGATGAACAGCACCCCGTCCAAATGGTCGGATTCGTGCTGGACGGCTCGGGCTGCGAGTTCATCGAGCGAATATTCAAAACATTCGCCTTTCAGGTCGAACGCTTCGATATCCACTTTGGCGGCTCGTTTGACCTGACCGTACATGCCGGGAAAACTCAAACAACCTTCTTCGCCTTCGGTGGACCCCTTGCGCTTGAGAATATCGGGGTTGATAAACACGATCTCTTCGTCTTTGACCTCGGGATCGGCCGAAAGGTTCAGGATGAAAAGTCGATAGGGCAGTCCCACTTGATTTGCCGCAAGGCCAATTCCCTTAGCGGCATACATCAACTCAAACATTTCTGCCACAACCCGCCGCAGGTCGTCATTGATCTCGAGAATGGGCTTGGATTTCCAGCGCAAGGCAGGATGGGGATAGGGCAGAATTTCCATGGGATCTCAGGCAAGTTCGAGAAAAATCCGGTCACAATTCGGATTATAGAACCGGCTTGCGGCAGGGTCGAGCCACGCTTCGGAAGAGTCCCTCTTCTGTTTGCTGGGATTTCGCTAAAATTCGGCCCGTTCGATTCCCCTGTTTTTCGTCGCTGCTGAGGATCCGTTGCTGATGGCCGTGTTGATGCAGATTAAAAATGCTACCAAAAGTTATGGCGACCAGGTGTTGCTGGATAACGCGGAAGCGACTCTCTCGGAAGATGTCAAAGTGGGTTTCGTCGGACGGAACGGGGCGGGGAAAAGTACGCTGCTGCGAATCCTGCTGGGCGAAGAGGAGCTCGACACGGGTGAAGTGTTTCGCCATCCCAAGCTGCAGATCGGTTATCTGCGTCAGCACGACCCGTTTCTACCGGGTGAGTCTGCGCAGGAGTTTTTGATGCGCGATAGCGGCCAACCCGACTGGAAATGCGGTGAGGTCGCGGGACAGTTTGAATTGAAAGGCGCCTATCTCGAGGGGCCCATCGCCAAGCTGTCGGGGGGATGGCAGACACGCGTCAAGCTGGCGGCTTTGCTGCTTCACGAGCCCAACCTGTTGCTGCTCGATGAACCGACCAACTTCCTCGACTTGCGAACACAAATTCTGCTCGAGCATTTTCTGCGCAATTATCGCGAAGGCTGCCTGATCGTTTCGCACGATCGAGGATTTCTGGGGGCGACCTGTACCCATACGCTGGATCTGACCCGCGGCAAGCTGACGATGTTTCCGGGCAAGATCGATGCGTTTCTCGAATATCAACGCGACCAGCGCGAGATGCTGGAACGATCGAATGCCGCTGTGCTCGCCAAGCGAAAACATCTTGAAACCTTTATTGCCAAGAACAAGGCTCGGGCCAGTACGGCCACCCAGGCACGTTCGAAGACGAAGCAATTGGAACGTCTCGAAGTCGCCGAAATTGCCAGTGAAGATCCGACCGCGCGGATCCGAGCACCGCAGGTCGACCCCCGTCAGGGGCCGGCATTGCGGGCACTCAATTTGACGATTGGCTATCCTGAACGCGCGATCGCGTCCGGCATCGATCTTGAGATCGAGCATGGTTCGCGAGCCGCCATCGTCGGTGATAACGGGCAGGGGAAGACGACCTTCCTGAGGACGATTGTCGATTCGCTGAAACCGATTAACGGCGAAGTGCGATGGGGCTACGGCTGTCAGATCGGCGTCTATGCCCAGCACGTGTATACCAGCCTGTCCGAGAAGCAGACTGTGCTGGAGTATCTGGAGGCGACCGCCGCTAAGGGGACCAAAGCTCAAGAGATTCTGAGCGTCGCCGGAGCTCTGTTATTCCGTGACGATCATGTCCAAAAGAAAGTCTCCGTTTTGTCCGGGGGTGAGCGAGCACGGCTGTGTCTGGCCGGGCTGTTGCTGAGCCAATACAACATTCTAGTGCTGGACGAACCTGGTAACCATTTGGACGTTGATACCGTGGAAGCGTTGGCTGAAGCGCTGGTGGCTTACAAAGGCACCGTGATCTTTACGACCCACGATCGGCACTTCATGAAGCGAGTCGCGACCAACATCATCGAGGTCCGTGATGGACGCGTGATGAATTATTCCGGCAACTACGAAGCCTATCTGTATTACGTGAACAAGGAAATCGACGACGGCGAACGCGAAGAAGCGACGCGTCGTGCCAAGGTACCGCCATCCGCGGCCAAAACGATTGAAGCCGCGAAACCGGCCGCCGTTGCCAGAGCGGCCCGACGAAACGAACGTGAGGTTCGTAAGGAAATCTCGACCATCGAAAAGACGATTGCTCGGTTGGACGATCAAAAGCGTCAGTCGAACGCGCGGTTGATGGAAACCACCGCCGCCGCCGAATCGTTACGCTTGCACAATGAAGTCGAATCGCTGACCGGGGAATTGGCGGCTGCGGAAGATCGCTGGTGTCAATTGCAGGAAGAGCTTGGCGAAGAAATGTGACGCGAGTTTCTCAGGCGTCCATTGCTGGTCGTTCTGCCGCTCATTGACCAGCGTGATCCGCTGCGTCTCTGGGCAGCAAATGACTGTTTGGCTGTGTCAGGAAAACATCTGACCAAAGCCGACGGGCTCAAATGCATTCAAATAATGCTGGATTTGAGGCGGCTGATTGCCACTGGGCCAGATGATGGCGACCACATCGAATCGAGCGCGTCGATTCAGCCAGCGATGCTTCTTGAGAAACGCGAGGGCCGACCGAGTGAGGTTGGTCTCTTTGCTGCGAGTAATCGATTCGGTCGGATGACCGGCAGCGGTGGAAGCACGTGTTTTCACTTCCACAAATACAATCGTTTGGCCGTCGAGGGCCACCAGATCCAATTCGCCGAATCGACCGCGCAGCTGGCGATGCAGGATCTGATAACCCAGTCCTTCAAGGAACGTTGCGGCTTCCAGTTCGCCTTTGTTGCCAAGCTGTTTCCTCGCACCACGTCCAGCGCTCAGTAGCTTGGTGAACCAGCCGAACATACGGGCACCGCCTTGAGTCCTCGCCAGACGCTTCCGCCAATTTCCATCGCGCACCGACCCGCTGGAACGGGCCAGATTGCCCATTCCACGATATCAGGCAGGGGGTGGGGTACCAACCCCCTGTTTTACGGGGAACTTAACGGACGGATTCGCTCTGGGCGGCGAATCACGACTATTCCTTGCTGGCCGCCTTGGCCTTCGCTTTGCTCTCGCTCTTGGCGGCTCGGGCGGCGTCCTTTTCCGCACGATCGACTCGTTCGACCAGCTTGGTGGCCTTACCGATACGATCACGCAGGAAGAACAGTTTGGCACGTCGGACCTTACCGTGACGCTTCACTTCGATCTTGGCGATCTTCGGTGAATGGAACGGGAAGGTTCGCTCGACGCCTTCGCCGGAGACGATGCGGCGAACGGTGAACTTTTCACGAGTGCCGCCGCCACGTCGGGCGATGACCACACCGTTGAAAATCTGGATTCGCTCTTTGTCCCCTTCGAGAATTCGTTGATGCACTTCGACGGTGTCACCGATTTCGAAATTGAGCGGCTCTTTGCGGAGGTATTGTTCTTCAACCTGCTTAATCAATGGACGAATCATGATCTGTTCCAATTTTCCAAGGCGAGCAGTCTCGCCGTAAACTCACGTTCGCCCGAGACGAATCTCTGGACGGGTGGGCCTGGCCCACACTTGATTTACTTCATCAAATCGCCGCGTTTGCGACGAGTACGTTCGAGGCTTTGCTGGCGTCTCCATTCCGCGATGACTTCGTGATTTCCGCTCAGCAGCACATCAGGAACCGAGAGTCCCCGAAACTCGCGAGGCCGCGTGTACTGCGGATATTCCAGCAGTCCACTTTCTCCAAACGAGTCATATTTGCTGCTGGTTTCGTCTCCCAGAACTCCCGGTACCAGTCGAATCACCGTGTCGATGATCATCATCGCAGGAACTTCGCCACCGTTACAGATGAAGTCTCCGGCCGAGACTTCCAACGGCTTCAGGCCCAGGTTGATCCGTTCGTCAAAACCCTCGTATCTTCCACACAACAATAACAATCGAGAATACGTCGACAGTTCCCTGACCAGCGATTGGTCCAGCTTGCGGCCTTGCGGCGTCAGCATGACCAATTGTCCCGGTTCATTCCCATCCGCCTGCACGGCTTCGACACAGCTATAAACCGGCGGGCAGGCGATCAACATGCCCGGTCCGCCGCCATACGGTGTGTCATCCACCGATTTGTGTTTGTCCGTCGCCCAATCTCGAATATTCCACAACCGCACATCGACCAGCGTCTTCTCGATAGCGAGCTTCAGCAGGCTTTGTTGCAAGTAACTGTGAAACAGTTCTGGAAACAGGGTAAGGACATCGAAACGCATGATGACGCCAACGAAATTCACTCGCAGGGCGACAGCCTGACGATCCCGAACACGAGTCTTGAAAACATTCGACGGTTTACCTGATCGGAGCTATCCCACCGCCATCCGATTCTTGGATCTCAGGCGATGGCTTTGCCTCGAACAGAGTTACTCGGCAGCCGCTTCTTCTGGGGCAGCGGCTTCTCCTTCCGCGCCTTCTTCAGCTGGTGCGGGTACTTCCTTGATTTTGGGAGCTTGCATCGGAGCGGGGGCTGCCGCGGTCGTGAAGCTGTTGGTCTTCACTTTCTTCACGAGTGTCGCCACTCGATCTGACATGCTCGCGCCGACCGAAACCCAGTATTCCACGCGTTCGAGGTCCACTTTGACGCGTTTCGACTTGTCCGCGACCGACGTGTCGTACCAGCCGATCTCTTCGATCGCCTTTCCTTCACGGTGAACGCGAGAATCCATAACACAGATACGGTAGAACGGTCGGTGTTTCCGTCCAATCTTCTTCATTCGAATACGAACAGCCACTCAAAGCTCCTTGTTCCAGGTTAAAAGTTTGTCCCACGTATTTGTCAGTGATCCGCTTGACCGCAGAAAATAGGCGGTTAGCGGTTTCGCTTCTTCTGTTTCTTGGCTTCCTTGCGGGCCTTCTTTCGCTTTTCTTCGGCCAGTTCAGGATCCGCAGGCCCTCGCTTGGATCGTTCTTTCGACATCTTGAAACCGCCGGCCGGATTGGACATCCCGCCTTTCGACAGTTCCTGAACGGCTCGCATTTTGTCCATCACGCCCATGCCAGACATCTTCTGAGCCATGCCTGCCATCCCCTGGAAGTCTTTCAATAGACGATTGACTTCCGAAGGTTCTGTTCCGGCACCACGGGCGATGCGATGACGGCGACTGCGATCGATTTTGTCGGGATGACTTCGTTCATAAGGCGTCATCGAGCTGATTACGGCTTCGATGCGACCCATATCGGCGTCGGCATCAATATCGGGATTCGAAGCCAGCATTCCGCCCAAGCCGGGGATCATTTTCATCAGATCTTTCAACGATCCCATCTTGCGGATCATCTTCATCTGGTCGCGGAAATCCTCGAGCGTGAACTTGCCCGTTGCCATCTTCGCCTGTTGGCGAGCGACTTCGTCCTCGTCCATCTGCTCGGCAGCCTTCTCGAACAGGGTGACGATATCACCCATGCCCAGAATACGGCCGGCCATCCGGTCAGGATGGAATGGTTCGAGTTTGTCGAGTTGTTCGCCCATCCCGACGAACTTGATCGGCACACCCGTCACTTCTTTGACGCTGATTGCCGCTCCCCCGCGGGTGTCGCCGTCCAGCTTTGTCAGAATCACGCCATCCAGCTCAAGCGCTTCGTTGAACGCTTTGGCGCTGTTCACGGCGTCTTGACCGGTCATCGCGTCGCAAACCAGCAGAATCTGATCGGGTTGGACTTTCCGATCGATCTGTTCCAGTTCGTCCATCAATTGCTGATCGACGTGTAAACGACCGGCAGTATCGAAGATGACGACATCGACATTGGCCAGCTTGGCCGCTGCCAGACCGTTGATACAAACTTTCAACGGCGTCGTGCCGGCGGGGGACTCGCTGTAGACGGGGACATCGAGCTGCTGTCCGATGATCTTCAGTTGTTCGATCGCGGCGGGACGCTGCAAGTCGGCGGCGACCAGCATGGCCCGCTTGTTCTGATCTTTCAGCATCCGGGCGAGTTTACCGCAAGTCGTGGTTTTACCACTTCCTTGCAGTCCGCACATCATGATCTTGCTGATTCCATCTCGACGAAGATGGAGAGAATGGTCCGTCGGACCCATCATTTCGACAAGTTGCTGGTGAACGATCCCGACAATTTGCTGATCGGGGCGCAGCGATTTCATCACCGCATCACCCAGGGCTTGCTCGGTACACCGCTTGATAAAGTTGGTGGCGACGTCGTAGTGGACGTCGGCTTCGAGCAATGCCTTACGAACCTGAGCCAAGCCGTCCCGAATATTGGCTTCGGTCAGCTTTCCGCCACGCCCCAACATCGAGAGCGCGGACCTCAGTCCGTTTGTGATACCTTCAAACATTTGCAACCATTTCGGGTTAAAAAGATCCGGAGCGTGTGGCAAACACACGGCGTCGAGCGAACGACGATCCAGGCGAATTCAGCCCAGGAGCCGGAACGAGCCCGTTATCATAAACTCCCCGGCCATTCTTCGCAACTTACCGGCGATCCGACGAAAAGCATTTCCCACGGCCAGTTTACATAAATTGTTCGTTTTATCTCGACTCGATCAAGAAATGCGATTGGAAGCAGTCGGGCTTCCTCGCTGTCTTGGCGAAACGTGGGTCCTTGCTTCTGGCAGAGAGTGAAACGAATTTGGGGGGGAACCGCCAGATCGATGAAAGCGACCGAAAAATGGGACTCAGCCAAGATCTGTCTCGGCTGAGTCCGGCTTCCGCACGAGATCCGCAAACCAGAAGCCGTCACGTTCGACGATTTCTCCGACCTGAATCGAAATCGGGCGGTCAAACATCGGTCCAGCATGACAGAACGTGTGGAATTCGCCGCGTTCGCCACAGGGGTCGATTTCCACGGGAAGTTCCGTGAGCAGCGTCTGGTCGAATTCTCGTCCTGTAAATCGGGGGTTCAGCTGTTTTGGATCCACGCAGGCCAGTGTGGCGCGCAGCCCGGCGTCGATCATCGTCCGGGCGAGGCGGGGGGGATCGGCGTCCGTGCCCCATAAGGGGAAGATCGGCCCAATTCCTGTTCCGCCCAATTGTCGTTCGCGGTACGCGCGAATCTCGGCCAGGAACAGATCTCCGAAAGCGAATACGGTAATCCCTGCTGCGCGGGCTCGTTCGACGACCTGACGCATGCGTTGTTCGTAGATGTCGTTCGAACAAGGCCACGGAAGCGGTATGGACCACAGGGGAAGGCCTGTGGCCGCAGCCTGGGCTTCGACCAGTTCCATTCGCACGCCATGCATCGCTACTCGATGAAAGGCCTCGTTAAATGTCGTGACCAGGCCAACGACTTCGACTTCCGCCTGTTGCCGCAGCAGATGCAACGCCCAGGCACAATCTTTTCCGGAACTCCAAGAGAGCAGCGCGCGGGGCTTCATGCGAATGTCGTTTCCTGGTGGAACCTATCGGGTTGCTGAGTCAAATCGACGCCTAAGACGATGATCCAACGGCCTGCGAATGGCAAGAGCCGTACTTGATCGACCGTTTTCCGATCCGTTGGCCCCGGAGCATCGACTCGCTGCCACCGTCTCTCGTAATTTCTTTCGTTATTTTGGTAATCGTCGCTCGGCTTTTCGGTGACTTTAACCATGAGGTCAATCCTTTGGCTGCTGCCACTCGCTGTCGGGGGGGATCTGCTCTACAATTCTGCGAAGTGCGTTCGTTTGCCGTGTCCCGAGGAGCCGTGGTTGGCTTTTTTGGGATGCTGGCGTTTGCGCTCATGGTTGAGGACTCGCCGAGATATGGCTGGGGCTGCGGACAATTCGATCTCACAATTAACGGATCTTTCGTCCCGTTTACTGGCACAGCCAGGAATGGCCGATGTCGTCACTCTGCTGCGCGAAGGACGCGATGCAACAATTGATGGGGCATGGGGGTCTTCCACGGCACTTGCTGCTGTCACGCTCAGCCAACAGGCACCCAATAGCCTGATCGTCGTTTTGCCGCATGAAAAAGACGTCGATGGGTTTCAGGCGGATGTCGCGGCGTTTGGTGTGGAATCGCAAAGCTTTCCGTCGTGGGCCGCCTTGCCGCAAGAGTTGAGCATCATCGATCCGGTGTTGGCCAACCGACTGCGCATTCTGAGAGCGTTTGAATCTGTTGCTCCGCCGCGAATCGTGGTCACGACCATTCAGGCGTTACTGCAACCGGTGCCCAGTCATGAGGCGCGGACGGTTGCGTCACGGACCATGCGCCTGGGCGGCGAATTGGACGTGGAAGAGATGGCCGCCTGGCTCGTCGAGCGTGGCTTCGAACGTGTGACCGCGATCGAGCTGCCGGGTGAATTCAGCATCCATGGTGGCATCGTCGACATCTTCTCGCCGGATACCAGTGACCCGGTCCGTATCGAATTGTTTGGCGACGAGATTGAATCGATTCGCCTGTTCGATGTCGAATCGCAGCGGAAAGTCAAAGACCTCGATGAAGTTGCGATTACGATCGTTTCGCCGATGCTTGGTGAGGCAGTCGCGAATAATCCGATCACAGATCTCGCTGATCCTGACGGTCCTTCGACGTCAGCATCGCCGCCGGAATCGACTTCGCTCGCGGATTCGCCCCAGTTTGTGCTGAATTCGTCGCCGCTTGATTCGTTACCCGAATCGTCCTGGGTCGTGCTGGTGCAACTCGCGGAAATCGTGAGCGAAGGGAAACGCTATCTGGATCGATTGGCCGATCCACGCGGATTGTTCAGCGTGGAAGCGACCTTGGAACGTTGTACGCGTCGGCCTTATGTGACAATCGCTCCCTTGCTCGCGGACACTCTGGCGCCGACGTGCCATCTGAAAATCGAATCGATCGAACGATTTGGCGGGCCACGTAGCGAGGCCCTGCAAGAACTGGCGAAAGTCGTTCAACAGGACGAGATGGTCCTGATCGCCTGTCATAACGACGCGGCGCGGATGCGTTTGAGCGAGCTCATGACAGAAGTCTATCTGGGTGGCCCGGGCGAAGCGGCCCAACGCCCGGAAAAACCGGGAACGGCATCAGCTCGCGGTTCTGCTGGTGCCAGCGATGTCGGGGAATCCAAACCCACCTCTTCGAAGTCGGTGCCAAAAGAAACCACACCGTTGCCGCCGCGAGACTCGGTGACCAGTCGTGCCGTGATGGATGCGGGGGCGGGTGGGGGGCTGAAACGGTTTTTGCGGAAGCCGACGAAGGACGATGCCGGTAGTGAAAGTCCCGCCAGCGAAAAACCTGCCAATGAAAAGGTACCTGGGGAAGTTCCGCTCGCGGATTCTTCATCCGTACAGGCAGCAGTGAACGGCGGGCAGGGAGTCGATCCGAGTTTCACGCACCCCCTCTTGTCGCGGATTCGCCTGTGCGTTGGACATGTCTCGAACGGATTTCGACTTCGTTCCGAGCAGATTGTCGTCCTGAGCGACAACGAACTGTTTGGGCGCACTGAGGTTCAGCGGACGACTCGCCGCAGCAAAATCGAATCGCGAGCGATCGACAGCTTTCTCGATCTCAGTCCCGGTGATCTGGTGGTGCACCTGTCTCACGGGATCGCTCGGTTTCGCGGGATGGAGATTCAGCAGAAAGGAGATCACACCGAAGATCACTTGTCGTTGGAGTTCGGCGGCGGCGTGAAGATGTACGTGCCGGTCTCGTTGATTCATCTCGTCCAGAAATACATCGGTGGGGCGAAGTCGTCACCCGAATTGTCGAAATTGGGCGGATCGAGCTGGGCAAACAAGAAGAAACGCGTCACTGAAGCGGTCTGCGATATGGCTTCGGACATGATCAAACTGCAGGCCGAACGTGACATGAAGCCCGGTTTGCAATGTCCGCCCGACAGCCATTGGGTGCAAGAATTCGACGCGGCGTTTCCTTACACCGAAACGGGTGATCAACTGCGCGCGATCGTGGATCTGAAAGGCGACATGGAACGAGTCCGACCGATGGACCGCCTGATCTGTGGTGATGTCGGTTACGGCAAAACTGAAGTCGCCATGCGAGCCGCGTTCAAGGCGGTGGACGCCGGCCGGCAAGTGGCGATTCTGGTCCCGACGACGGTCCTGTGCGAACAGCATTTTCGCAGCCTGAGCGAGCGGATGGCTGAATTCCCGGTGAATATCGCCTCGCTGAGCCGATTCAAATCGGCCAAGGAAGTTCGCGAGACGTTGCAAGGTCTGGCTTCGGGTGCGATCGACATCTGCATCGGGACTCATCGGCTGGTCAGCAAGGACGTGAAATTCAAAGATCTGGGATTGCTGGTGATCGACGAAGAGCAGCGTTTCGGCGTGGAAGTGAAAGAGCTGCTCAAGCATATGCGACTGGAAGTCGACGTGCTGACGCTGTCGGCGACGCCGATTCCTCGGACATTGCACATGTCGCTTGTCGGCGTGCGAGACATCTCGAACCTCGAAACGCCCCCGCAAGATCGTCAGGCGGTGGAAACGCGTATCTGCCGCTGGGACCGTGAACTAATCCGTTCGTCGATCGTGCGCGAATTGAATCGTGATGGACAGGTTTATTTCGTCCACAATCGGGTCCACAACATCGAATCGATTGCCGATAAGATTCGCAGTCTGGTTCCCGAAGCCACCGTCGACATCGTTCATGGTCAGATGACCGAGGAACCGATGGAGTTGGCGATGATGAACTTCGTTCAAGGTCGGACCGACGTCCTGGTCGCTACCACGATCATTGAAAGCGGTCTGGATATTCCTAATGCCAATACGATCTTCATCAATCAGGCGAACAACTATGGACTGGCCGACCTGCATCAATTGCGAGGGCGGGTCGGGCGATTCAAGCATCGGGCCTATTGCTATTTGCTGCTTGACGAAGGCAAGACACTGACACCACAGGCGTCCCGACGATTGAAGGCGATCGAGGAATTCAGCGAGCTGGGTGCAGGGTTTAAGATCGCCATGCGGGATCTCGAAATTCGCGGTGCGGGGAACATTCTTGGCACAGAGCAATCAGGACATATCGCGGCGGTGGGATACGAGTTGTATTGCCAGTTGCTCGAGAACGCTGTGCGAGCGGCCAAGCGACAACCATTGCGAGAACATCGTCACGTGGAAGTGAATCTGCCGGTGACCGCTTTCCTGCCGTCGAACTATATCCCCGACGGTCGACCAAAGATTGAGATGTATCGTAAGTTCTCGACCGTGGCGACACTCGAATTGCTCGACGAATTGAAGACGGAACTCCGCGATCGTTATGGGCCACTGCCCGAATCGGTGGAGAAGATGGTGCAGATTCGCGAACTGCAGATTTTGGCCGTACGCTGGCAGATCGACGACATTCATCTCGAACCGGGTTATGCCGTGTTTGGTTATCGAAACCCGAAGAAGATCAACAAGCTTTCCCGGCTGAGCGTTATTCCGCTACGGGTCGTCGACGATCGCGAAGCCTGTCTCGTCCTGCCGCCGCGGCTGACCGAACCGGAAGAGCTATTGAAATTATTGAAGACCGTCTTGGAATCCGAGCTGCCGCAATTCGCTGACAAGGCCTATCACAGTGAATAAGAGATTGTTCTGATTACCAGATCCAGATCCGCTTCACGAAGCCGGATTGGATGAAATGCCGTTTCTCACTGTTCCACTGGTTCAATCGCCCAGCATCCGCAGATCGTAAACTTGGAACGTTCCATTGTGATAAACCGGTTCGAGTTCCAGTGGACCCAGGCGGTCGGTCAGCAGATGCGTCAGTCCTGTTTCTTGGCGCAGTCCTTTGAGCTCGCTGGCCGAATAAAGTTGGTCCGCGTACTTCTGTTCATACCACTTCTGCAGAAAGTTCAGCCGGCGATTCCATTCGACGATCCCCGCGGCATCCTGCGGGCAATCTTTGAAGGCCACATATTCTGCTCGTTGTGCGAACCACTTGAATGCCCAGCCGTTGGTTGGTGATTGCACTACGGCGTCGGGTGGAAGGTGGGTGTTGATCCAGTGGCAGACGTCCAACCAATCGCGGCGGTCTTCGTGCGAGTATCGATTACTTTCGCTGACCGAGTACGCACGCAGTAAGCTGGATACAAACACCAGCAGCATCATGATGACATGAATCGGAATCGGAGACCGCCGCGTCATCGAGGGCGAAGCGTTTAGTACCGTTCGTTCCAGAACGCCGACCAGACTGACCGCGACGGCTATCGGCAGTAAGACGTCTGCCAGTCGAAAGGGGTAGAACTTCAGCAAGTTCATCCGCAGGGCAAACCAGGGCATCAATTTCGGAGGGCGGGGACCATACCCAATGGCGATGCCGACGACGGCAAATACGATGGACCAGGCGACGATCTGATCAAACGCCCGTTTGGAATTGTTTCGACCACCCCAAACCAGACTGAATAGCCAGAACACCAGCAACGCCGCATATCCCCAATAGGCTCGCGCCGGGAACAGCATCGGATCCAGATGATGGGCGAGTCGAAAGTAAACCTGAATATAGTTGGCGGCATATCGAGTCTCTGCCGAGACGTGTTCGGTCAACAGGCGAATCACGGGGATCAGACCGGGCAGCGACAACAATACAAGGATCACGCCCGATTGAACCAAGGTCGCCCAATCGAATAGAGGCTCCGTTGCCCGTGATGTCCGCAGTGCCGTTCCCGCAGGGTGGCTTTCCGCAATGGACGCGGTTCGGCGGGCACGACGGATTTCCTTCAGCCAGTGCAAGGACATGCTGGCTTTGAACGCGAGCAGACCCCACACGCCGACGACGGGATGAAAGCTGATGGCGGCGCCAGTCCAGACGGCCGCCCACCGCCAGCGACGGCGCAGGACATCGCCGAATGCGGCAAACAAAAATCCGTAGGCAAAGACCTTTCCTTCCACTCCTCCGACCAGCCATTCGCCCGAGAAATTTCCGCATGCGGCACAGGCCAGAAAAATCCACGCACACCAGAGCGTCGCCCAAGGGGTAAAGAACATTGGTGACAGGCATCTGATCCAGCCCCAGGCCAGCACCAGCGTGGCCAGAGCGCGACCGATCCAGGCCGCTTGTTCAAACGTAACGAAATTCGTCAGGCTGCCAATAGTGGCGAAGAACACCGTGTGGGCATTCGGTGAAGCGAGAAAAAAGTCCTGCGAACACCATTCAGGTTGCCAGAAGTGCTTCGCTTTGCACAGATAGTGCGGTTCGTTAACGCCGGGCAGCGGGGCCGCGATCGCACCAAAGAACAGAAACGTGGCCCATGTCGACAGTGTCACGAGCCACGTTTGAAGATTTCGATTGCGTGGGCCATTCATGAAAGGCTCAGATTCTACTCTCGTTATTTCTTCTTCTTTGCGACGGCTTTCTTCGTGGCAGCCTTCTTCGTCGACTTTGTTTCCGCTTTCACGGCAGGTGCTTTCTTTGCGGAAGCACTTTTCTTGGAACTCGCACTTTTGAAAATGCGATCGTAATTTTCCCAGAACTTGGGTGTCGTTCCGGTACGGACAATCGGGCCACTCATTGAGAAGATGCTCCTGTAAATACAAACTCGAAATTACGCGATCTGATCAACACGGTACCGCCATCATACCGGCGGATCGTCAAAAGCGATGTTGAATGCGCGCCGATTCTTCTCGTGATGGCAGCGACTGTCAAGCGACGACGGCCAAGGATCTTCACTGTTCGGTCCGTTCGACGGGTTCCGAATTGGCCAATTGCAGCGGCATCGGGACGCGACGTCCTTCACGAACGATCGTCAAGGTGACTTCATCGCCGGGTCGCTTTCCTTCAATGTAACTGAGGAAATCCTCGGCGGTGACGACTTTCTGATCGTCGATCGCCACGATCAGATCGGCGGCCGTACGGTCTTCACCTTTGATCCCGAACGGCAGTCGCGATTTGGTGATCTTCGGACCCCTGAGGCCAGCTCGTTCGGCCGGACCATTGGGCCGCATTTCAGCGATTAGCAGGCCCTTGTCAGTCTGATAAACCTTGTCGATCCCGCTTTCGGGTCGAATCACGCGTCCGTATTTCAGTAATTGAGGAACCACCCGTGAGATCAAGCTGACCGGAATCGCAAATCCGACACCCGCACTTTGCCCCGACGTGGTGGCAATGGCCGTATTGATGCCGATCAGCCAGCCGTGTGAATCGAGCAGCGGTCCGCCGGAGCTTCCGGGATTGATCGCGGCGTCGATCTGAATGATCGATTTGATCTTCCAGTGACCATGAATCTGCAGCGAACGATTCAGGCTCGAGATGATGCCCGTGGTCAGCGTCCGTTCCAGGCCAAACGGATTACCCAGAGCGAAGACCCGCATGCCGACACGCAGACTTCTCGAATTTCCCAACTCGATCGGAAATAATTCGTCCTGTTCCGCTTCGATTTGAATCACGGCCAGATCGTTGAGTGGATCGGCGCCAATCAATGTGGCGGGATAAGACTTTCCATTGAACAACGCGACGGCGACTTCCTTCGCGCCATTCACGACGTGAAAGTTCGTCAGGATATGTCCTTCCTGATCGATGATCGCACCCGAACCGGTATCTTCTGAACGTTCCTTGGTCAGCAGCCGATCGGTAACCGCTTTGGCGGTGATGTTGACGACACCGCGATTGACCGCTTCATAGACGGCAACGGCGACCGCCTCTTCCGGCGTGTAGCCTTCCTGGTCATACATTCTGGCGACACCCGGCCGGATGCGTTCGACAGGCGATTCTGCCCGCGAGCGACGGTCTTGTGCGACCAATGAGTTATCTCGTGACGTATTGACCAGCCAGATGGTGACCAGACTGGCCAACAATGCCGACAGCGCGCAACCCAGAAAGAAACGCATTGAAGAACCTCAATCAACCCTCAATGACATCCAACACACTCTGTTTTCAGGCTCGTTCGAACCGATTTAGTCGACCTGCGCGTTCGCGGTTTTTAACAAGACCTTGGGAGCCGGGGGGACATCATTTTCGAAATGGACTAACTCAATCGGATTCGCCGAATCCTGATCCGCTTGCCACACCGTGCGACGAAGTTGGTTTCGATTGACGATCACCAGTTGTTCGGGGATTGCCGTGTCAGCCTCGAGCGAAATGCGAAGTGATCGATAGAACAATCGCTCCATTTCGTCGCGCGGGGTCGCTTCCAGGCAGACTCGGTCGCGGGTTCGTTCGACGATCCGCCATTCAAATAGTTCGTTCAACTGATCCGCTTTAACCTGCCCCACAACCTGTTCGACGGCCGCCAGCGCGTGTTCATTGAACTCTTCATGGATCTGACGGCGAAACTCTTCGCGTTCAGACCGACTGCGTTCCGGAGCATTTCGAGTCGCGCGTTCCCATCGCCGCAGCCATGTTGTGATCGCCGGGGAGTCAGCTTGCCGAGCTGGCGTCAGGGCACACACTGTGTTGGCTTCGGTGACCAGGACCGCTGGCCGGGCACAGGTCGCTAATGGCGTGAGGGCGTTCGGCCCGGATCGTTCAATCGCGGCGGGATCGGCCATCCACGACAGCGCCAAGAGACAGATTTCGAGCATTGCTTCACATCCTTGTGTGCCGCGACATGGCGGAAGGGACTCCGTCCCCTGAATACGCGTCTTCGATTCCATTTGGGTTGGAATTACGAAACGCGGGACTTTATGGGAAAGTTGAACTTTGCGGAAGACGGATCCAGGGCGGCTTGGGGGCCGACGCGAACGGACTTCGTCAGCCAATCAGGGCGAACAATAAGTCCTCTTGACCAGGCAACGCCGCCCCGCGCGAAGGAAGAAACTTCCCTCCGCCGCAGGGTTCTTGTCTGATGATCCGACGTTGCCGCTCGATCGCGGCCTGGCCATCCTTGCGGATGATCGGGCCGTCGACAGCAATTTCCACTAATCGCAAGCGGAAAACCTCTTACAGAATCGACCGCACCTTGGCGAGGAAATCGGCGTTCGTGGGGTATTTCTGCAGGATGCGAGTCAGTTGTTCCATCGCTTCGACCGGACTGAGCGAGACCAGGCTGCGACGCAGCAGCGTGACCCCTTCTAGAACATCGGGTGCCAGAATCTTTTCTTCGCGTCGCGTTCCCGATCTCGAAATATCGATCGCCGGCCAGATGCGGCGTTCGGCCAGTTCCCGGCTCAGCACCATTTCCATGTTGCCGGTGCCTTTGAACTCCAGGAAAATCGCTTCGTCCATGCGGCTGCCGGTTTCGATCAGCGCCGTGCCGACGACGGTCATCGATCCACCTTCGTCGAACTGACGGGCCATACCGAACATCTTTTTCGGCAAGTCCATCGCCTTCACGTCGAGACCGCCAGTGCCCGTGCGACCGGTGTTCGTCCATTTATTGAACGCCCGTGCCGTCCGCGTGATGCTGTCGAGCAGCACGAAGACGTCGCGGCCCGATTCGGCCATTCGTTTGGCTCGTTCGAAAACCAGCTGGCTGACGCGGATATGGTTTTCGACTTCGCGGTCCAGTGACGAAGCGACCACTTCGCCCTTCACGCGACGACGCATTTCGGTGACTTCTTCGGGACGTTCGTCGATCAGCAGCACGATCAGATAGATGTCTGGATAATTCGTGCTGACCGAATCGGCGATTTCCTGCAGCAGCATCGTCTTGCCCGTACGCGGCGGAGCCACGATCAAGGCACGTTGTCCCTTACCGATCGGGGTCAACAGATCCATCACTCGCATCGTGACCGGTGTCGGCCCCGTTTCCAGCTTGATCTGGACGTGAGGATTAATCGGTGTCAGCGAATCGAAGTTCTTGACTTCGGCATACAGTTCAGGAAGTCGGCCTTCGATCGATTGAATCGATCGCAACCGCGGGCCCTGACCGCGTCCGCCGGGAATGCTTTCGCCGGTGATCAGCACACCTTCGCGAATGCCATACTTCTCCAGCAGCGAACCCGACACGAACGAATCTGATTCCTGTGAAACATAACCGGCCTTTGGATCTCGCAGGAAACCGTATCCCTTTGGATGCAATTCCAGGATCCCCTGAACCAGCGTCACGGTCTCGGGACCACGTTCCTGATTGCTGTTGCGAGGTTCCGCGTGAGACCGGGCGTTACCGCCAACATTATTATTGTTGTTGTATTGCGGCCGGCGGTTGTCTTGCGGTGGTCGGCGGTGACCGCCGCGTCCTTGGTTTTGCTGGCCATAGCCCCCTTGGCCTTGAGGCTGATTATATCGTCCCTGCGGTGGTCGTTGTTGAGACTGCTGGGCATAGCCACCACCAGTCGCGTTTTCTGGTCCACCACCGGGGCCGCGGCCACGTCCGCGTCGACGACGACGACGGCGGTTTTGTCCACCATCCGGAAAGCCTTCGGGACCGGTGGGATAATCGTTGGGGCCTGCGGACGACGGTTCGCCACCGGCCTCGCCGACAAAGTCGGACTTGTCGCCTGCGGACGAATCGGCGTGGAAGTGACTCGACGATTCGGATACGGGCTCTGCCCGTTCCGCGGGAGCCGCATGTGTCTCGGCGGAAGAAGTCGATTCGGCCGGCGCTTCGGTTCTTCGAGGAGCTCGACCGCGTCGCGGTGGTTCACTCGTTGCCGGACGTTCAGCGGTTGTTTCTGCGGGAGCCGCTTCCGCTCGTCGGGATCGACTGCGTCGGGGAGCGGGCGCTTCGTCCAGGGCCTCAAAATCCATGTCTTGTTCGGTGGGGTAGCCCTCGGATTCCCGTCGCACGGCGGCGATCTCATCAAACACATCTTCGATGAAGGGCTTCGGCGACTGGGCGTCGCCCAATCCGGTTTCTCGCAAATCGACAGATTCTGTCGCGTCAGCCTTCTTTGTGCGGCGACGGGTGACTCGTTTTGGGGAACCGGAACTTTGCTCTGCGGTCATAAACATTTCCATTGGCTAAACAAACTGAGCGTGCGCGGACAAGAACAGCTCAACGCTGTCGAACGGCATTCGCCATTCAGCGGAGTACAAATCGGTCCAGATAGGAATCCCCAGCGCATCCAGGCGGGTTCCGTTCTCAAGGTCTGACCCCGTCACACGGGGTCGAAGATTGGAATTCGACGAAAAACAGCTTCCGAAATCCTCTAACGAGACGCGGCCAGTAGCCACTTCATATTTCTCGCGGTTCTGAACGAGACAATCAGCATCGAGGTAACCGATTGTTTCCTCACGCGATCATCGCGTCAGCCACAACATCGGACCTTCGACAAATGCCTCATTCATGGCCGCGAGCGATATAAAATTGCTCCAAGCCTCCTTGCAAGACTCGCGTCGTGATTCAAACTCACTTCACCAGACCACAATCTGTTCCAAACCAAAGAACAGCATGCGGGGCGAACTCGCCCATCACAAATTCCGTCAGCAGAAGCACGCCAAGGTGAATGAATTCCTCACCGCGAACAACGCAAACTGGCCTACAAACGAGCGGATGTCAGAGGACCACCAGTGTGGCAACAAATTGAGTGATCGTCGAAAAGCCTTGACGGAACACGAGCAGAAAGCGTTCCGCACCGTAGAGCCTGATGACGACGGACTCAAGATACCACAGCCCTCAATTCGTCAAGAACGTGGTTCAGGCAGAACGCAGTTCATGACAAACACCGGCCGTCACGGACACTTGGACATCTTGCGAAGCGAGCTGATTCAAGAGCAATCGCCCGTGAATCTGTGCCTGATCGGAAAGCACGAATCGACACTGGGATCATATCGAGCGGAAGAGTTATGTCAATTCAAGTCTTTTGTTGAAAATGGCAATTTCTGTGAGTCTTGTCAAAAAAATGGTCGGCAAGTCGGATCGGACGGTCTGTGACGGAATTGTCCCCAAGTCGTTTCGACATCACAGGCCATGTCAATTATGCGTTTTCCTCACGATTCTTCCGCCACCAAGCCTGGTTGCGGAAAAGTCGCTGCCAGACCGCGCTGCGGAATTGCCGCCGAACCCTCTTGATCTGACCGAGGTGCCACTGGCGGGCGGGGGGCTTTACGGATTAGGCTGACTCTGACTGCGGAAGAAGACGACTCAGCAGGCCTTACTCGCCAGGAAAACCACATTGGCTTCTACTTCTCTTGATTCCTCGCCGTGCGATTCAGAAATACGCCAGCAGGCAGACACCGTTTCCCCTCACGCGAATTTGTGCCTTTCGTGCGTTGAAACGACTCAACCACAACCGATTGGCGCATTGAAAAGTTTGGCCAGACTTGAACGGGCGGTCTCAGGCCAGTCATGGTTCGTGGCTTGCCTCATCTGGCTGGTCCTGGCGTGTGGCGCCGCCCCAGCCGACGAACCCCCCGGTTTTCAGGTCCGCACCTTTGCAATGAAGAACGCGCGCCTGGTGACGGCACCTGGACAGGTGGTGGAAGCGGGAAACATCGTCGTCAGGGCCGGGCGAATTGCCGCCATCGGGCCCGACATTGAGATTCCTTCCGATGCCGATGTCATTGATGGTCAAGGTTTGACCGTTTATGCCGGATTCGTCGATGCCGGCGCTGCGACACTGCTCGACGATTCCAAGCCGGTGCCGATCGAGGGGCGCGGGGTTGATGTTTCGAAATATGCCCTGGCGGGTTTACGAGGCGACAATCACAGTGGACTGACGCCCGAATACGCCGTGGCCGAACATCTTAAGCTGGCCGCAAATGAACTCGACAAATACCGACAAACCGGGTTCGTGGCCGTACATGTCTTGCCGACAGGCCGGATTGCCAGTGGACACGGAGCCGTTGTGAATCTGGCCTCGCTGCCCCCGCGTGAGGCACTGCTTTTGTCGACGTCCTTCGCGACGTTGCAATTGGCCGAACGACGGACGCAAGAGTACCCCGCGACCAAAATGGGCGTTCACGCTCATCTGCGTCAAACTTTCCTGGATGCCGAACGGCATGCCAAGCAGGGGCGATTGTTTGCCGAGGGAGTGGCCGGAATCGATCGTCCGGCTGCCGATGCCGTCCTGGAAGAATTCACCAAGATTCGTTCCGGAAAACTGCGCACGATGTTTCTTGCCGGCGCGCGCGACGATCACGATCGGGCGCTCAATTTTGCCGCCGAACATCAGCTGCGGATCGCCATCTGGGGTGGTGAAGAGGCCTATCGTCTGGCCGACCGACTGAAAAAAACCGAGACCGATCTGGTGTTGCACGTCGACTTTGGCGATGAACCCAAAATCGATCCGCCCAAACCGGGCGACGACCCGTATCCCGATCTTCCCGAACCCAAACGGGTTCGCGAACAAAAACTGGCAGAGTGGAAGCAACGCGTGCATGGATTGGCCGAACTGCAACAGGCGGGCGTCCGTTTCGCAGTCGGTTCCCGCGATGGAAAAACGCCCGCCGACATTCTGAAAGCGATGCGTCAGGCGATCGCCAATGGCCTGGATCGCGACGCCGCGCTCGCGGCACTGACGACTCAAGCCGCGGTCATTCTGGGTCTCGAAAAAGATCTTGGCATCATCGCGGTCGGTCGGCCGGCGTACTTCGTCGCGCTGACGGGACCGTTTGACAATGAACAATCGAAGGTGCGTTACTCCGTCATTAACGGACAACGCTACGAGTACAACAAAGACGCCAAACCGGTGGAACCCACGAAGCCCGGTGAACCGCCGCCATTGCAAGTCGCGGGAGCGTGGACTGTCGAGATCGATTCCGCCAGTGGGCCGTTGCACGGCGATCTGGAATTGACGCAGACCGATCGAACGTTGTCCGGACGATTTCATAGCGAACAGGGCGATGGACGTCTCTCGTCGGGAACAGCAACCAAGGACCGTGTCGAGTTTGTGGTGTCCATCGGCGCCGGGGACACCACGATTCAATTGAAGTTTGACACGACGGGTTGGGAACCGCCGGCCCAACCCGTTGCGATCGCACCGCCCGCTGTGGCCACGGCGCTGTCCCCGACCGAACTGCGTGGCGTGTTGAAATCGCCGTTCGGTGCTCCGACGAAATGGTCTGCCAGACGAGTCGATGCCAAACCACAATCGGTTGCGGCCGTTCAGTTGTCGGGGATCGAAACGTCGGACGCCAAGGCCACTGAAGCAACTCCTTCCCCCGAAACACCCAGTGCACTTCGCCCCGCGAACGTGTCCACCGACGCGACGGTCGCAGCCACTGTGATCGAACAACCGGTCGAATTTCCCGAAGATCGCCGCGCTCGTCCGGTGCTGACCGGGGGGAATGTCCTGATTCAGCACGGAACGGTCCTGACGGCAACGGGACTCACTCAACCCCGCACGTCGATCCTGGTGAAGAACGGCACGATTGCCGCGATTGGTCCCAACCTGCAACCCGAGCCCGGGATGATGATCATCGATGCCACCGACCGGTACGTCATGCCGGGAATTATCGATACCCACAGTCATATCATGATTTCGAATGGCATCAACGAGGCGACCGATTCGATTGTCTGCGAAGTCCGCATTCGCGATGTCGTCAATACGGCCGATCCCAGCGAATACCGAGCGCTGGCCGGTGGCGTGACCACCGCCAGGCTGCTGCATGGATCGGCGAATTGTATCGGTGGACAAGACGCCGTCGTCCAGTTGAAGCATGGCACATCCGCCGCTGAGCATCTTTTTCCCGGTGCGCATTCCGGGGTCAAATTCGCCCTGGGCGAGAACGTGAAATTTTCTCGTGGACGGTTTCCCAATACGCGATTGGGCGTGGAAGCCACCTTGAATCGCGCATTTTTGGAAGCCTTGGATTATCGCCGCGTCTGGATGGCCCATGAACAGGCCCGGCAACAAGCCGGTGGTGTCGCCGACAAACTGCTCGCGCCGCGGCGTGACCTGCGATTGGAAGCCTTGGCCGACATTCTGAGCCATCAGAAGTTCATCCATTCACACTGCTATCGAGCCGACGAAATTCTGATGCTGCTGCGTGTGGCCGAAAATCATGGCATTCGCGTCTGGTCGCTGCAGCACGTCTTAGAGGGCTACAAAGTCGCGCCCGAAATCGTGAAGCACGGCGCCAGTTGCAGTACCTTCGCCGACTGGTGGGCCTACAAGGTCGAAGCGTTCGACGCTGTTCCTCACAACGCCGCTCTGTTGCACGAAGCGGGTGCCAACACGGTGATCAAAAGTGACGACTGGGAGTTGATCCGGCACCTTTACGTCGAAGCGGCCAAGACCATTCGTTATGGCAATATGCCCCCCGACGCGGCGTTGCAGGCCATCACGTTGAATTCGGCCAGGGAACTCGGGTTGTCGGATCGGCTTGGATCGATTGAAGTCGGCAAGCAAGCCGACATCGCCATTTTCAGTGGTCACCCCTTCAACGCGTTTTCGCGCTGCGAGCAGACTTTGATCGCCGGCGAATCCTACTTCACGCGAGACAAACAGCCCAGCATCATGAGTGCCGCTGCTGTGGCCAGTACCGCGAAGCCCGCGGAATTGAAACTGTTGCCACCGGATCGGCGAATTGCCCGGATCGATCTCGACGCGGCCAAAACGGCCAAGTATGCGATCGTCGGTGCGACACTGCATCCTATCGATGCCGACGACATCCCGAACGGCGTTGTCGTTGTGGAAGCGGGAAAGATCACGGCGATCGGACCGCAGCTGCCCCTGCCTGACGGGCTGCCGATTGTTCGCGCCGACGGACTGCATCTTTATCCCGGTCTGATCGATGCCGGTACCTCGGTCGGCCTGATCGAGATTGCCATGGTGCGAGCCACCGACGACTTGGGTGAGATCGGGCAGTTCCAGGCCGACCTTCGTGCCGGTATCGCGGTGAACCCCGATTCGGAGCTGATTCCCGTGGCCCGATCAGGTGGTATTACCACGACTTTGTGTTTGCCCGCCGGAGGCGGCAATATGACGTCCCACGAACGAGCGTACGGCGCGATTGTTCCCGGACAGGTGTCGCTGATTCAGTTGGCCGGTTGGACAATGCCCGACATGGTTTTGAATCTGGAGCAGGGACTGCAATTACTCTGGCCCGGCGGCAGCAATCGCAAATCGGCCATCGAAGATCTGAAGCGTCATTTCAAGGAGGCACGGCTCTATGACAAGGCTCGCAGCCTGGAGAACCAATCCAAGTCGCCGTCGCAAACCCGTTCCGGTGAAACCAAAATGCTGGTCGATCCTCGTTACGAAGCAATGCGTCCTTATATCCGGGGCGAAAAGCCGATCTTCATCGAAGCAGATGCCAAGCAGGAAATTGTCGAGGCGCTGCGGTTCGCCGAGCAGGAACAACTGAAGATCGTGTTGTGCGGTGTCACCGACGGCTGGAAGGTCGCCGACAAGATCAAGGCGGCCAACATTCCGTTGATCGTCGGTCCGGTGATGCGCAAGCCGATGGCGGAGTATGACCCGTTCGACGCCCCGTATGCCAACGCCGGTCGATTACACGAAGCGGGCGTGAAGTTCTGTTTCCGTTCCGACACCGCATCGAATAGTCGCAATGTCCCGTTTGAAGCGGCGATGGCCGTGGCGTACGGTCTGCCGGAAAAAGAAGCCTTGCGCGGCGTGACACTCTCGACGGCTGAAATTCTGGGCGTGGCCGATCGAATGGGATCGTTGACCGTGGGCAAATGGGCCAACCTGGTGATTACGGACGGTTCGTTGCTTCAGCCGACAACCCAGATCAAAGGGACGTTGATCCAAGGACAACCGTTCCAGCCCGAAAACCGCCAAACCCGATTCTATGAGAAGTACCGGGCTCGCTTGGCTCGACCCTGATCTCAACGTCTGTAGGCGAAGTGAAATTCTCTGGCGGATCCTGGGCCGTTTTGCCAAAGGGCAGGGGCCAGTCTGATCAGTGGAACCAGCCGCGATTGTTGGTGATTCAGATGCCGATCAGCCAGGTTAGCCAGATGACCGATGCTCCTAAGGTCATCGCCAAAAGTCGGATCGAGACCGAACGGTCTTCCAGGACTTCGGTCTGCTCAGCCGCCCAATCGGGCCAACGGCCGGTGAAGGCCCGCCAGACTCGTTCGAGATACAGACTTTCCAGATATCCGGCGGTCGATTCCAGGGACCGCAAGCGGTGCATCAAGCGGTCGGTCATCAGCTCGCCGCCGGACGTCGTTGTGCCACGGGCCAGGGTCGTCTCGTTGTATCTGGACTGCGGAGGCCGTTGTTGGTGCGACAGCCGAATTAAGATTACCGCCAGCAAGCTGATCCCTGCCCAGCCGAGCAGGGCCTGAGCTGTGTTCGGCGCGAAGGCAAAAATGGTCCCGGCGGCATACAGCAGGCTTGTCGTCAGGATGGCCTCGTCCGACAGCGAACTTTTTGTGGACGAACCGGCGTTCCATAACGCGATCAGGGCCAGTCCGCCGGTCAGGCTGACCAGGCAGGCTTTGATCGAAGTGGCTTCCAGTCCGAAGGTAATCGAAGGCGACAGCGGCAGGGAGCAGGACAGCCACGTCCAGAGCGACAATTGAACCGTCGGCGACACCGACTCGGGTTCGCGAGCGAGCAGGACCGCCAGGATCGCTCCGCAGACCGCCCCCCCGATCAGACCCAGTCGAGTCAGCAGCAAGCTGGCTTTCCGCTGGCCTCGAAGGCTGGCCCCCAGCACTGCAATGCCGCCCAGCACCGGAAATGCGGCGGTGACAATCAACAGGCTCGCGACCGGCACGATCATTCCACTTCGTCCTGGTTAGCGGGCCTGTCGTCGTGGAATTCCCTTTTTTGTAGCGTCTGAATCATCAGCAATCCCAACACGACCAGCCCTCCCAGATAAAGCGGTGATGAGCGATGAAAATAAGCTCCGGCGACGACGAAGGTCAATAACGTCCCTTGCCAGAGCAGTCCGCTCGCCAGCCATCGTTCTTCGGAACGGGATGCCGACACGACCCCGATCGTTCCGAGCAATACACACAGGACAGCCAGTAAGAGTCCGCTGCTCCAACTCGAGAGATCACCGTCCATGCGAGTTCCTCATATCAGATGTTCCGACGAATGCTCGTGGGCGGGTTCCTTCAATGCGTCCTGTTGCGAGGACGCATCGTTCAGGCTGGTCGCCAGACTAAGGAAGACGATCGCCGCCAGCAGGACCACAACATCAGCGCGTTGACCAGTCGCCAGATCGAGTAAACCGGATTTCTCGGCCGGATCGTGGAATGATGTCTGCATTCGGTCGAGCTGTTCCCGCGACGGCAACGCTGTATACCGGGGGCTGGCGGAGATCCGCGAGGTCTCGATTCTGAGCGAGTAAGCGAGGGTTCCGATCAACGCACAGGCCAGAATTCCGTTTAAGCCGCCAATCAACCAGAACAGGCCGATCTGGTCGCGTGGTACCGGTGTTTCGGTAAATCGGACCAGGCCGACCAGCCATTCACGCGGTGATCGCAATGTCGTCCGTCGCCATTCCTGGATCAGGGGCCACGCGGAAATGGCGGCGATCACGAGCAGCCCCAGGGCCATTTCTGGTCCTTGTACCAACGCACAAAACGCGGCATTCGAGGTCGTCAGCAGGACATAGCAAAGACGTCGACTGCGAACAGAAAGACGCCCCAGCATCCAGACACTGCTGGTCAGGCTGACGATGACGCAACCCGCCAGGCCGACTTTGTCCAACCGAAACGCGGCCAGCCACGAACCTTCCGCATTGGCAACGCGCCCGCCCAATCCCAGGGCCAGGAAAATCAGACCCAGATAAACCAGAGTCGACAGACCTGCCCACAGCCGGACCTCGCGGTGGACCGACGGATGCTGCCAAAGAGTCAGCGCCGCGGCCCACATTCCGAGCAACAGCACGAGCCACCAGGGAAGGAAGGATTCGTCCATGGTGCGAGCTATTTGGAACTGCGTTGCGGAAGAATTCGCTTGTTGACGTCGATTTGGATTTCACCAAAGGCCTGTTCGTGCCGTTGCAGGAACGCTCCCAGCGCCAACCACAGTCGTTTGGCGGTGAAGTAGTTCACGACCAGGCGTTGCGAAACCTTGACGGGAACCGGTTGTGCCCCTGCGGCGGCTGGATTCAGACCAAAATCGAGAATCAGTTCCTCCGGCAACCCGGAAACGCGAGCGAAATTCGCATAAAGCGGCTCCAGATCGGTGGGTTCGATGACCTGTTGTACAGGTTGAGTCGTGGCGGTTCGTTCCGGTTCGGGGACGGGTTGCGCTGCGTCGGCCATGATGTGATCTCCCAAGCAAAAGTGAACAATTCGAAGGGGGGCAGCCAATGAGGGCGGCATCATGCCGACAGAACTGCGGCGCTGTCAACGACCAGCGACCGGCCTCTGGTCGATTTCTGGCTGCCGCAAAGCGAAGAAAACCACATGCGGAACGGCTCCTGAAGCTTCCGCGAATCCCCAAAAAGGAGATTTCTTGGCAAATATCCAACTCAATGCAGATTGCCCAGTTGACATGCGGAATACTCGACCTATCTTTCTGGCATCGGGACGCACTGAACGTCAGCGAATTCGACACAAAGACTTCTACGAAAATGAGTTCGACTTTGAAAAAAGTCGAACTTCCGAACGCGGCAAGGAGAAGCTGGGAGCTTCGAGGGGACCTTGCCGCGTTTTTTCTTTCTTTGCCTGCCAGCACAATTCTGATCGTTTGGTCAGCATTGAACTCGGGTCAGGTCACTTCTTCGCAAGCCTCCGCCATTCGACAGGTTTTGTC
The DNA here is from genome assembly GCA_903871875.1 of uncultured Schlesneria sp. Classification (GTDB taxonomy): domain Bacteria; phylum Planctomycetota; class Planctomycetia; order Planctomycetales; family Planctomycetaceae; genus Schlesneria. The sequence goes on along the minus strand of CAIQIR010000062.1, from coordinate 24,019 downwards.
TTGAATGGTCTTGGGCATCTCTGCCGTCACCCATAAATGTGGCTGACCGATCGAAATCACCAACAGTTGGGTCGAGGCTGCGTCCGATAATCGATGTAACCCGTCAGGTTTGCGCAACCGCATTTCTTTGACGAACCGGATGACTATCACAAGACGTGCCGATCATGATCACACACTTCTCAGGCCCGCGACGTTCGCGTCCAACTGCTAGTGGTAGGGTTCAAAAGACCGCCTTGGCAGCCGTTTTGTTGTTGGGGTTGGCCTGTTGGGGCACAATTCTGACAAAAAATGGCCTTTCGGCTCTCACGGTCGCCGCGCACCGTCCACAACTGGTGTTGCAGTGGATCCAGTTGGGCAAATCGCGGCGAACAGCGATGATCTGTGACCACCTCGTTCGGGAAGGGCAAACAGTCACCCTGAACGGTGCCAGTTGTCATGTTGATCGGATTGTCCTGTCGCATGTGGATCTGACGGTCGACGGAAAGCCGTTACGGCTGCCAATCATGCCGGGCGAACAATCGGCGCTCGAAATGAAGTTAGACTTTGAAGCCGACTGAAAAATGACGAGCGTGGCCCAGGCGAACGATTCGATCGGTGGCGATCAGGGATGATGCAATGCAGGGATTCCGAAGTTCATTCCACACGGCATTTTGGGCACTGCTACTGGCCTTGGCAATTCCCGGTGTCGTGTTCATGTTCGGAACGATCCGCAATCGCCAATTGCAATCGACGGCGAATCCCCGGTGGGCTCAATTCGCCAAAGTGACGGGATGGGGCTCGACAAACCCCACGACTGATGGCGATTCCCGCCGAGTTTCCGTCCGCAACGCCAGTATCCGATCGGACGAAACGTCGCCCACGCCGTTGGTTCGTCATCCGCGACCGGAAACGAGCCTGACCGGTTCGGTGACGGGACACAGTTCGATCGAAATGCCCGTCCGATCGCCATCGGCCGAGACACCGGTTTTGGATCACGACCGATCGACGGCTGATCACGAAAGTGCTCACCGCCATCCCAAGTTCTCTCGTTCTGCCGAAAACGAAAGTGAATCGGTCCCGGCCGTATCGACCAGCCGATTAGAAGGTCAGCTGCGGGAAGTTCGGCAGCGCCTTGATCAATTGGCGCAGCAACAAAGCGAACATCAATCAAACAATGCCCAACTGCAATCGCAGTTCCTGCAACGCGAAACGGTCTTCCTCGACGCGATTAAAAACCTCAGCGAGACCAGCGTCAGACAGCAGGCGGCCGAACAGACGTTGAAGTTCCGCTTGCGAGCGAGTTCGGAAACGGTCGAGGAACAACCCCGGCGAGAAGCGCGTGTCGAACAGTCGCCAGTCACCACTCGTCCAGTCCAGAAGGCGACTGTCGTGGCCGAAGCGGCGAACCCTGCAATCGGTTTCTCGCATCCCGCTCCGACGGAAGAGGTTTTCAAAAACCCGGTGACTGCATCGCTAAACGCAGCGGTCGAGGTTCCGTCTTATCCGTCACCCGCGAAGTCCGCCTCATTAGAAGAATTCGTGCGCATCAGTCGAAAACTCGGCAGCGATCATTCCGAGGTCTACACGATGGAGGTCCACGACGCCGATGTGCGGCAGTTCTTTGAAAAACTGAGTGAAGTGGCCGGCGTCAGCATCCTGCCCGGCCCCGAAGTTACGGGCTTGATTTCGCTGACGCTGCGGGAGGTTCCCTTCGAGGCGGCGCTGAAAGCGATCGCCAAAATTCGCGGGTATGTCGTCGAACGCGAGGGCGACATCGTCGTCATCTGCACGGCCGACGAAGCACTCCGTCTGAAGCACCAGAATCGTCGCCTGCTCCGGAAGTTCGACTGAATCGATCTGCGACGATCGTGGAGGCCTCATCTAAACTCTGTGCAAGTCCCCCCCTGTGCCGATTTACTCGATCCACAGTGGCGTGATTGTTGGATGGTACGTCGGGTTTGCTGATTGTCTGGGCGATCAGGACCACGCAGCTCCGTTGTCTGCGTCGCCACCGTCTGAGGATTTCCGAAAGGCGACTGGCTGCTGCACGCCGCGTCGCCGTCAGCGAGGACGGTATTGATCGAGGTCGAAACGGGGCCTCTGACCGACCACCCCATTGTGGAAATTCGAACACTAATTCGACCTTAAATAGTGCCGCCATTTGACCGGCAATTGCTCGGGACTGATGGGCATTCGAGTTGTCGCCACCTAGGACGGGCGCCTAAGATAGATGGCTCTGCCAGAAACTGACCCACCGCTTCCTGCCAGGCTCGCCCCGAGCTTCGCGAGGTTTTCCGAAATGCCAGACCCCGCCGCCAAGGTGAACCCTGTCTTTTTTGCTCTCGCCCGATTCGCCACGGTATGCCTGTTTGTTGCGGGGCTGTCGATCGTTTCGGTGATCGGCGGTTGTCAAAAATCCGTGGCCATGACTTCCGAAGCCAAGCCGCCGGAAGTGATCGTCGAACACCCCCTCACCGACGATGTGCTGGAATACGAAGAGACCACCGGTCGACTGGTGGCGAAAGAATCGGTGGAAGTTCGGTCGCGCGTCAGCGGGTATCTGGACAAGGCGTTCTTTTCGGATGGCGCGAATGTGCAGGAAGGCCAGCCGCTGTTCCAGATCGATGCCCGTCCCTACGAAGTCGAATACCTGCGAGCCACCGCCAATGTCGATCAATCCAAAGCTCGGTTACAGCGATTGAAACGTGATGAAGAGCGTAAACGGAAGTTGTATCTCAGCAAAAATACGACGCAGGAAGATCTCGACCTGACGGCCGCGGATCGCGCCGAAGCCGAAGCGGGACTGGAATCGCTCGTCGCCATGAAGGATCTGGCGAAGCTCAATCGCGAATTCACTCATATTACCTCGCCGATCACCGGGCGAATCAGTCGACGTCTGGTCGATCCCGGTAACTTGATTAAGGCCGATGACACGCCGCTGGTGACGGTGATGTCGCTGAATCCGATCTACGCCTACTTCGACATTGATGAACGCACCGTCCTGCGTCTGGAACGACTGGTACGCGACGGTAAAGTCAAATCGCCCCGCGATGCGATTTACGAAGTGAAATTCTCGCTGGCCGACGAAGAGGATTACTCGCGCAAAGGCGCCATCGATTTTCTCGACAATCATATCTCACCCACGACTGGCACCCTGCGTTTGCGAGCGACCGTCGAAAACGATGACCTGCTGCTCTCGCCCGGGATGTTCATTCGCGTGCAAGTGCCGATCGGCAAACCCCATCCCGCTCTCTTGGTGCCCGAAGAAGCACTCGGATCGGACCAGGGCCAACGTTACATCTACGTCCTGAATGAAAATGACGAAGTCGTTTATCGACGAGTCCGCATCGGTCTTTTGAAAGCGGGAAAACGAGTCATCGAAGAGGGCCTCGAGCCCGCTGACCGGGTGATCGTCTCGGGCTTGCAGCGGGTTCGTGTCGGCAAGAAAGTCCAACCCAAACTGGTGGAACGGGTGGCCCTGAACGCCGATGCCCCGGCAGCCGAATCCCCCGCCAAAAATGAATCCAAAACGACGATCGAGGCGAAGTCGATTGAGGCGAAGCCGACCGCTGGAGTTGCTGGCCGTCATTAACGAATAGGGCTCCATGTTTTCTCGGTTCTTCATTGACCGTCCCATCTTCGCCACCGTGCTCTCGATCCTGATCACCCTGGCCGGCGGAATCGCCGTTTTTGAATTGCCGATCGCCCAGTATCCGCCCGTCGCCCCGCCCACCGTGCAGGTCGACTGCAACTATCCCGGCGCCAGTGCCAAAGTCGTCGCCGAAACCGTGGCCGCTCCCATCGAGCAGCAGGTCAACGGTGTCGAGAATATGCTCTATATGTCGTCGCAAAGTACCAGCGACGGCTCGTACACATTGACGGTCACCTTCAAGCCCGGGGTCAATTTGAATCTCGCCCAGGTGCTGGTGCAGAACCGCGTCAGTCTCGCGATTCCGCTCTTACCCGACGTGGTTCGCCAGACAGGCGTCACAACAAAAAAACGGTCGCCCGACATTCTGCTGACCGTCAGCGTTAACAGTCCTGGCAATCGCTACGACCAGCTGTACCTCAGCAACTTTGCGCTGATGCGAGTGAAGGACGAGTTGTCGCGCCTGCCCGGAATCAGCGAAGTGCTGGTGTTCGGTCAGCGAGACTACAGCATGCGGATCTGGGTCGACCCCGACAAACTCGCCACACTGGGCTTAACGGTCGGCGATGTCGTCAACGCGCTGCGCGAACAGAACCTGGATATCGCCGCGGGACATCTGGGACAGCCTCCCACGCCGGTTGCGGGCGGTGCCGCGGCGCATCAAATGCCGCTCGACATTCTGGGGCGGTTGTCGACCGTCGAAGAATTCGGGAATGTCGTGATCCGATCGGGGCCCGACGGCGATGTGCTGTGCATCAAGGATATCGGTCGCGTCGAATTGGGAGCTCGTTCGCAAGACGTCAGCAACCGCTTCGACGGCAAGCCGACGGTCGGCCTGGCGATCTTTCAATTGCCCGACGCCAACGCGTTGGAAACGGCCGACATGGTCAAGGCGAAAATGGCCGAGTTGTCGCGAGATTTTCCCGAGGGGGTGCGCTACGACATCGGTTATGACACGACGCCGTTCATCCGTGAATCGATCGAAGAAGTGGTCAAAGCCCTGCGCGATTCGGTCATCCTGGTGGCCATCGTGGTGCTGGTGTTCCTGCAGGGCTGGCGTGCGGCCGTGATTCCGCTGATCGCCGTTCCCGTTGCGATTATCGGCACGTTCGCAGCCATGGCGATGACCGGTTTCAGCATTAACAACCTGACGCTGTTTGGACTCGTGCTGGCGATCGGAATCGTGGTCGACGACGCGATCGTGGTCGTCGAAGCCGTCGAGCACTACATCGAAAAAGGCCTGACACCGCACGCGGCGGCCGTCAAAGCGATGGAAGAAGTCTCCGGCCCCGTGATCGCCGTCGGACTCGTGCTGAGCGCCGTCTTTATTCCCTGTGCCTTCCTGACGGGAATCGTCGGTCAGTTCTTTCGCCAGTTCGCGCTCACGATCGCGATTTCGACGATCATTTCGACTTTCAACTCGTTGACGCTCAGCCCGGCTCTGGCGGCGTTGTTGCTCAAGCCCAAATCGGCCGGTCGTGATCCGCTGACCTGGTTGATCGACATCCTGTTCGGCTGGTTCTTCTGGCTGTTCAACCGGGCCTTTCGGGGATCGACGCGAGTTTACATTTCGATCGTCGGTCGCATGCTGCGGGTTCCGGCGCTGGTGCTGATTGTCTATGTCGGACTATTGGGTCTGACCTACTGGGGCTTTCAACAGCTTCCGACCGGCTTCATTCCGACACAGGATAAGGGCTATTTCATCGCCAGCATTCAATTGCCTGACTCGATCGCCGCGGTCCGCACCCGCGAAGTTGTTTCGCGCATCGAACGCATCGCACTGGAAACGCCCGGCGTAAAGAACGTGAACTCGGTCGCGGGCAACTCGTTCGTGCTGAGTGCCTACGGTTCCAACTTCGGCTCGATGTTCATCATCCTCAAGAATTTCGACGAACGTCATGATCCCTCGATGTCCGCCGACGAGATTCTAAAGACCCTCCGCAAACGTTACGCGGCCGAGATTCCCGACGCGGTCGTCAACGTTTTCCCGCCGCCCGCCGTCAGTGGCCTGGGCCGCGCCGGTGGATTCAAGTTGATGATTGAAGATCGCGGCGAGGTCGGCCTGCAAAAGCTGCAGCAGCAAACCGACAACATCATCGATCTGGGCAACAAGCAAACCGCCTTGCTCGGGATGTTCACAGTTTACAAGGCGAACTCCCCGCAATTGTTTGTCGACATCAACCGCAAGGAATGCCTGACCCAAGGGATCAATCTGAACGACGTGTTCGGCACCTTGCAGGCCTATTTGGGGTCACGGTATGTCAATAATTTCAATTTGTTCGGCCGCACCTGGCAGGTGGTGGTGCAGGCTGACACGCAGTTCCGCGACGAAGTCCACGACGTGGGCAAGTTGTGTGTTCGCAATCGGCTGAACGAAATGGTGCCGATCGCGGCGATCGCCTCGATTCGCGGCGTCAGTTCGCCCCTGGTGCTGACGCGGTACAACATGTATCCGGCGGCCGCCATCAACGGCAACGTGAAGACCGGCTTCAGTACCGGCCAGGCGATCGAACAGGTCGAAGCCCTGTGTCGCGCCGAACTGCCCGACACGATGTCACTGGAATGGACCGAGATCACCTATCTCGAACGTTTGGTCGGCAACACCGGCATGGTGGTGTTCGCCCTGTCGGTCGTCTTTGTGTTCCTGGTGCTGGCGGCATTGTACGAGAGCTGGTCATTGCCGATGGCCGTGATTCTGGTCGTGCCGATGTGCGTGCTCAGCTCGATCACCGGAGTGGCCATCGCGCAGATGGACATCAATCTGTTCACGCAGATCGGTTTCATCGTGCTGATTGGTCTGGCCTGCAAGAACGCCATTTTGATCGTCGAATTTGCCAAGTTCCGCCGCGACGAAGGAGCCGGCCGGCGCGAGGCCACGTTGCATGCCTGCGAACTGCGTCTGCGGCCGATCCTGATGACGTCGTTCGCGTTCATTCTGGGCGTGGTGCCGCTGGTGGTGGCACGCGGTGCCGGAGCCGAAATGCGACGCGCCCTGGGGACCGCGGTCTTCAGCGGCATGTTGGGCGTGACGTTCTTCGGAATTTTTCTGACACCCGTGTTCTTCTACGTGATCGATCGCATGGCCGAATGGAAGATCCTGTCGAGCGGTGTTCCCGCCCGCATCGGACACTTGATCCTGGACACAATCACGCTGAACCCGGTCAGACGTTGGCTTTGGCAAACCCTCAGTAGCTCGCTGGCTCCGCGTGGCGAAAACCCGAAATAGTCTGACGTCGTTGTCGTCCGACGAATGACCCCCGCACCGCTTGAGCGTCCCACGACTTCGCCTGCGAGTCTCGCTCACCAATAAGCTGATTGAGCCGCTTGGCGGTGTGAATCGCGAATTTCCCGTGGTCGCGCCGGTTGCGTGTTGCTCACCGACCGTTTGATCTGGTCCGTTTGTCCCGAAAGTCTCACGGTCCCGCCGACTTCCTTGACGCTCTCTTGCAGCGACTGCAGCACCGCCAGCCCCAGTTCGTCGATCCGCCGGACAACCGACAGGTCAATGAACAGCGATTGCGGAGCAGGGCAGCGGACAATCTCTTCGAGCTGATCAGCAACGACGGCAAAATTCTGCTCGTCGATCGCCGTTACGGTAAACGACACATAGACGGCGTCGTGCGACCGTTTGATCCGTACCAGGGGGACTTGTAATTGTTCGGCCCTCATCACATCACTCCCTTCTGCGATCCGCACCTCGGTAGACGGTGCGTCCGACGGTTTGCGATCCCCACGGCAGGCCCGCAGCCAAATCCAAAGCTCCACAGGGATCTTCCTCTGCGGCGATCACGCGGCATGACAATCATGCTCCGCTGCGATCACGCCCCCGAGTCCATCACGCTTGGGAAAACGATTGGATCGCTTCGCCCCGCGTCTTGCAGGTCTGAAACCATCGACCCAAACCGACGTCATTCAGGGCGTCGGACACGTTTTGGGGGATCCGGCAGAGAATGACTGTGCCGGCATTGCTTTCGATCGTCTCGTGAAAGGCACGCAGCATGGCCAGACCCCAGTCGTCGATCTGGCGGACGCTCGACAGATCGAGCACGACCTGAATCGGACCGTTCGACGTGACATATTCCACGAATTCGAACAGCTCATCGGAGACGAATTCATACGTCGAGTCGATGATTGACGACACGGTGAAGCAGACGACCGTGACATCCTGCACCTGATCGACATAAAAGCTGCGGGTACTGACGATGGTCATTTCGGAACCTCCATGAAGTGACGAGACGGCAAACGAAGAGAAATGGAAAGCTGCACATCGGCGGCAGCGATACGCTCCAAGACGGCCCATTCGGCCAACTGTCCGACGAATCGAGAATGCGCGACCGCCGAGACCGTGATCACGCCGTTTTCGGCTCGAGCGACATTCAGATCGTGCAATCGGCCAAAGGTGCGGTCTCGAATATGATCGATCAGATCGTCGAGGACGGCCAGCGATGGGATGCGTTCTGTCGTGTTCATGGGCAGGAAGGGTCTTCCGTGCGATTCCAGGTCTGTTTTTTCAACCGTTTTCACCATCATTTGTCCGCCCACAGTAGCCTCCGATTGTGAAGCCCTCGGGAAGGTTTTGTGAAAAGCCGAAGAAGTGACGCAGAATCGGGTTACGCCGTCGTCCGCCTGCCGGGGCCACACGGATCTGTCATTCCGTCTTGACCACCTGGGAATGACGTGTTACCAGACGGGCTTCTTCACCCTCAAATCCCTTCGATCTTCGGCCGAGACTGCGTTCATGCGCTATCGCTTCGTCATTGCTTGGCTCTGGGGAATCTCCAGTGCCGTGCTACAGGCCGGCGATTGGGCACCCGACCCATCAACGAACGTCGAACTGCCGCGCATCTTCCGGCCCGGTCGCACCCAGTCGCTATTGCCGCCCGATCCGTCCACGAACCGGCGATCATCGCTGTTCGAACTGAAAACCGAGATTTCCTTCGGTTCCGACGTCGTCATCTTCCTGTCCCCGCCGACGGTCAACGAACCGTACTTTGACGAGACTCCCGAGACCAAAGAGACGGGCGAGCCGTCATCGATCATCCCGGTTCAGCACGAGGAATTGGAAACATTGATCGACCCCGCGCCTGCCATCAACTTTCCCATCTCCGACCCCGAAACCCGACCAATCTTCGAAGCGATCCCACTCGATGGGGCTCCCCGAGAAGACGGGCGGACCAAACCGGACGACGAACCCGCACTACTCAGCAGTCGAACGTCACTCGGTTGGATCGCCGGTTCCAACAACCGCCTGGGCATGACGGAACTCGACTTTGAACCGCTCGCGCGGACGAGATACGACGCCACACGTCCCAACCCGATCTACTTCGACACGACCTTCGGAGCGAAATGGCTGTCCGGCCCCAACATCACCGACCTGCCGCCACAACTGTTCAACATCCTGATCAACGTCGGCTCGACCTATGAAGTCGATGACCGCTTGATGATCGACGCGATGATTTCGCCCGGCTGGTACACCGACTTTTCCAACAAGGGCGTCGAAGCCTTCCGCCTGCCCTGGCACCTGGTTTCGTATTACAAGCTGGACAATGATCTCCGCTGGGTCCTGGGTGTCACCGATTTAGCCCGCCAGGACATCCGCTATTTGCCCGTCGTCGGGATGATCTACGCCCCCGCCGACAGCGACATCCGCCTAGACCTCGTCTTCCCCAAACCCCGAATCGCCTGGCGTTACGGTCAAAACGGCCAATACGAACACTGGCTCTATCTGAACGGAGAACTGGGAGGCGGTTCCTGGGCGATCAGCCGTTCCGACCGGTCGTACGACACCGTGACCTATCGCGACTACCGCCTGATCGCCGGAGTCGAATCAAAAGACGCGACCGGCCACGTCTCTCGTCTGGAAATCGGCTGGATCTTCGACCGCTCGGTCCAATACCGCTCCGACATCGGCAACTACTCCCCCCAAGACAGCCTCATGCTTCGCACCTCCTACGATTACTGAGCCTCCGTTTTTAAATCTGCTCGGTGTGGATTCTTGGCAAATAGATCACCAATAAGCGAACGGCGACTCTGCGCTGCGTCGGTTCGGGGCCTACTTGCCCAATCAAGGGTTTCAGCGACTTTGTGGATGCTTCTAATCCGATTGGGCAGTGCGGGGACTGTGCAAGCCGCATTCCCGAACATTGCCACCCTGCCTGGGACTGATGGAGTGTGTCGCTGGAGGCTGCGAGGCCATCGCACGTTGATTCCCAACGGGTTTCACACCCGCAGTGCAATTTCGGCAGGCGCGGTAAAAGGCATTAATAACAAACCGAACCTGACGCCCAAAAATCGCTGGCACTTTTCGTGCCTACCCGGTGATCGAAATGGCCTTGTATCATCAGCTTTAAGAGCTACCAAGGCGGAATTTCACCCAGAAAATCCGCCGACGAAGCACACTTCCTCGTCGCAATCTGTCACCGAATCAATCGACTTTTCAATCAGGGAAAGCCTAGCCTAGTCGTCGGCAATTCAGGTGTGGCTTTTGGGGTGGCGTCGGTTCTTGTGGGTGCGTTAGCTCTTCGTTCACCTGAGGCGCTGGCTCGTTGCTCGAAAGTGAGGCGACGTGTGCAGGGCAAAAGCGAGCAAGTCGCTCCCCAATGCTTTCGAGGCTGTGCGCGGGTGGGGTCTTGAATGATACTGTTTCGCATTTGTGCTTCCGACGTTCAGGTTGTTTGACGCTTCTGTCGTAGAAATGCAGACATTCAGGCTCTGTGTGATTCGCTGGGTGCGATGGGTGAATGGTCGTGGTGATAAAATACACATGATGTTTGCGAAAAGATACGCAATCGCGTCGCGTATGCACGATATTTTATGCACGATCTGTTTTGATGCGGTTAGCCAGAGGCGTAAGTGCTCTAGGTTAAGCGGGTTACAGGCGACGAATTCATCGTGATAACCTACGACTTTGATTTACCCCATAAACATCGCCTCCCCACCCGAATCGGTGGGTGAAATCTGGCTCAGGTAGCTTTTCAAGTTGATGATACAAGGCGATTTCGATCGCTTCCTAGGTGCGAACGCCCTACGCCTTTTTGGTTGCCAGTTTCGCCTTGTTATTGAATCCCTCGGCGGCGCCTGCGGAAATCGTACCCCGTGCGCAGAACCAGTTGAGAATGAGAGGGCTATGGGCGCGCAGCATCCGAGCCACCCGCTTCATCGGTTCCAGGCGAGACCGCATTGTGCGAGGATCCAAGGCGCTTCTCGACTTCGGCTTCCTCAAGCCAACGGCGGAACAACTCCGTGTCCACTGGCGGCATCTTTCAACGGGCTGTTAGAGCTTCTGCAATAGAGAAGTTAAGCTCGTTGCGCAACGCTCAGTGAATCATCGGAGTGTGAAAGTCAGTGTGCAGAATTAAGTATAGCGCTCGCGTCCTCGGTCACATGATAAATATAGATTGAATACCCAGCCATGGCATCTGGAGTGAGACTTTGGAAGCGAGTAAATGTTGGCTTGTCGTAGTCATAGTGTCGATAGCCGAAGACATGATTCACACTGATTGCATACCACCCTGGCTTAAAGGCTGGTGCCAATTCATTCTTTTCGTTTTGGAGTATCGATTCGTGAGGAAATCCGGCTATGTTGGGGTCCGCACAACCGAAGTATGCAAGTTGAATCGGAACGACTTCGGGATGGCAATCGACGAAGCGTTTCAGTTCCAGCAAATCCTGTCCCCAGTCGGCATTTGCATCCAGCAAATGCTTTGGCCCGCCCAGCGGTCCTCCGGCGGCGAGATTGAAGTATGACATTGAATGAGGGAAGGTTGACAGGCTGCCAAGGAGTGAGGCGGCGACGCAAGCTCCGCAAAATGCCTTGGGTAAGAACGGAAAGACCGTCGCATAGAGCGCGAGAATCTCCAATCCGTACGGCTGGTATGACATCGAGACTGATCGGTACACGCAATTGGTAATGCCGGTCTCCAGAGTCAACAATGAGGCAAGATTCGGCGAAAAATCCCGAAAGTAGATTCCAAGACCAATCGCAATCCATGCTGTAAGCAAATACGTCGCATAGATTCTTAATGCGCGCCGGATCGCTTTTGTTTGACAGGCGAGAAATCCGTCTTGCACAAGCTTGGTTCGAAAGACTCGGCCAAACACGAGTCCAGACAGAAATACGAACGCGTCGGCACCGTCAAAAAAACAGATGGTTCGTGGGGTCCAGGCACGAATCAAAGCGATCGGAGTCTGGGCTTCAATGTGGTCGATCAAAACGACAAGCAGAGCAATACCACGTAAGAAATCCAGGCGAAAGTCGCGGCTCATGTGTCTCATTGACATCCGTTTCTCCAAAGCCCCTTGAGATACTCGCTGCGCGGAATAAACCGCTTGTCGAAGATGCATCTCTGTTTCGTTTGCAGAAACATCGGTCGAAGCGCATCTCTCATATTCGACGATATCTGTCGCCAACGTCGCTTCAGGGGAGTTGCTAAGTATATCCGTCTTCCTAATGCCGTTCTTTCGTCGGCGTTGCAGTCGGCTCGTCGAAGGCGGTCAACGTCGAGCGATGTCACCCTCTGAAATCGCCTGAGTCACATTGTCATTTTTTCGCGACTTTTGACAAAACTCGACCCGATTATTCCTTTGAAAACAAGCTGGGCATCGTTACTCTGTTTGAAATAAGAGCGTTGGTCAATATGGATTGCGTGTGTATCGAATGTGCGCATTGTGGCTTCCGTGATGCGAGAATCTTAAGGGGTCTTGCTGGAAAATCCATCGATGCTTCATAAATGAACGGTTTGGAGTGGGTGATTGCGGCTCGGGTCGGCGTTTCGTGCTGAATAGCCCGCGCAAATTTATCGATTTCAAATCGAGATCCAAAACGAAAGGACCAAGGGAATGAAAGCGTCTCGGGATCGTTGCCGTCGTGGATTTTCGTTGATCGAAGTGTTGGTGGCAGTGGGCATCATTGGATTGTTGCTGGCGCTGCTTTTGCCCGCAGTTCAGCAATCGCGTGCGGCTGCTCGGCGTACGCAATGCTTAAACAATCTTCGGCAAATCGGGCTTGCGCTGCATAACTACCATGATCAAAACAAAGTGTTGCCCCCGTTTGCCGTTTGGTCGGGGCCGCCGGGTGAGCCACTTGGGGGGGGCCGGCTTCCGATCGGAGTGATTGATCGTGTTGCGCGGGGGCTCGCGCCGGAATCGGAACCCGATCGCACGAATGCGAACTGGCTCGTGATGTTGCTTCCATTTCTCGATCAAGGCGCTTTGTATCAGAATTACAATCCTCTTGTTCCCGTGTCCGCCGCAGAAAACGCGGCGGTGCGAATGGCCGATGTGGCAGTATTGAAATGTCCAAGTGACCCTTACAGCCAGAGTGGAAAGTACTATCAACGGGACTATGGGACTGGGGCCGACATGAATAGATATGCGCGGGGCAACTACGGCATGAACATCGGCCCGGACGGCGGTTGCGTGATGGTGCTTCAACCAACTTGCACAGATGGATTCACTGTTGACAATCCCGATTTGATGAACAAGGACATGACGTTGATCGGTACGGGAGTTGGTGGCTTTAATGTGTCAATCACGCTTGCCGACGTGACGGTCGGGCAGTCAAACATGGTGGCCGTCGATGAGTTGCGCTCAGGAGTATATCTCGCTGACTCGAGAGGAACCTGGGCGCTTGGTTTTATTGGTGCGAGTGGTGCGGCACGTCATGGTCTTCTGTCTTTTCCCAAAAATGATGGTGGTGGCCCCAACAACCAGTTGGCGAGCGCGGACGATATTGTGGGGTGCTCGGCCACTGTGACAGCGATGGGTGCCGGTGCTTTCAACGCACAACGGATGCCTTGTCTGGTGACCTCCAATGAAACAAACGGACAAGCGACTGCTCGAAGCCTGCATCCTGGGGGGGTTCACGTCCTGATGCTTGATAGTTCTGCCCATTTTGTCAGCGATGTTGTGGACCTTAACGTCTGGTACAACATGCACAAGCGTGACAGCAATGAAGCATTTGACCTCCCGTTTTAACGTGGTACGCGAATTGGCCTGGTCTGTTTCCACGTGATGGACGCTCTTAGATCGTTATGGTTCGCAGTCTGTTAGTGGCACAAAAACAACGACATTCTAAGACTCCTGGATTGTCCTTATTTACCAACTGTAGCTTATGAATCGCCGATCTCTAGCTTGGTGCGCTTTCGGGTTTCTGTGCTTTGTCGGCGCTAATGCTGCCGCAGGGATGTTGTTGTTTCCCGCCGAACGGGCGGCGATCCGAAATAATTATGATGGCTTCACGAAAGGTGGCAGGCCTGGTTTCTTGCGACGATCCTATTTTGATGATGGTGGCGGAGAACATCGATACGTCGTATTCGTACCCTACCGTCTTCAAGCGGGCATTAAGCCACCCCTGCTCGTGTTTCTGCACGGAAATTCCGGGAATGGCGACGAGGGGATTCAGCATATTTACGAGTGTCTGGGGCCGCCGATGTGGGAAACGAGGGATGCCTTTCCTTTCGTCGTTGTTTTTCCGCAGTGTGTGAAAGGGAGCACTTGGGGCGCAGATGACATCGCGGGGAAGCTCACATTGGCGCTCATGGAAAAGACGCAGCGTGACTATAACACGGATCCAGGCCGAGTTTATCTAACGGGTGTTTCATCCGGCGGGACTGGGGTCTGGTCGCTGGTTTCAATGTACCCCCAGCTCTTCGCTGCAGCGGCACCCGTTTCAGGGGCGCCTGATTTTGAAGGTTCTGCCATTGGTCTTGAAGATTCCGCCAAGAGGATTGCGGATGCCCAGTTGCCGATCTGGGATTTCTATGTTCGTGGCGATAGCGAAAGAGGGCTGGAGGCAAATCGCAGGATGCAGATTCAGTTGCTGAAACGGGGGGCAAGCCCCTTGATGACCGAGATTGATGGGACGCTTTCCGACGTTTGGTGGAAGCACAATGCTTGGGGTGTTGCGTATCGCAATCACGCTACTTATTCCTGGCTGTTGAGTCACTCGCGAAGTGGCAATGCCGCGAACAAAGGCCGCCTGTTCAAGATGATCGTCGGTCGCGAGGAATTCTCTGAGCCAAATCGCTCGGCGGAAGAAGGTTGGTCCGTCGACGAAGCGGGAAACCTGCATTTCGACAACACAACGGCAAATGGCCGCCCTGGCGTGATGTTTTACGACACGACGTTTCGGGGGTACGAGCTGCATTTCGAGGTCCGGTACGAAGCGGGGCGACAGTTCGAATTGCTGTTTCCGTCAAGGGATGGCGACAACATCGTGATCAAGATTGCACTCCCCGAATCTGGTAGCGGAGGGGTTTACGACGTTGCTACTCAGGAGTGTCTGCAGATGCCCAGCCCAACCGCTCAGCGAGCGATTTTTCAGCGGATCTGGAACGACGTGCGCATTCGAATCGATGGCAACCACTTGCTGGCGGAGGTTAATGGATCGAAGTTGCACGATCTTCGGCACGACGGTCTTTTGAACCATACCGGAACCTTTTCCATCAAAGTACAACCACAAGATGCGAGTCTTCAGTGGCGGCATTTTCGGCTTCGTGAAGTAGAGTGATGGCAATCCAGATTACGAGCACGGAATTGAGATGGGTCACTGACCGACACATGTCGGTTAGCGGCATCGCCGCGTTGATTGCTATTTTTGGGGCGTTGCTATTGGTCACGCCCAATTTCATTTTTGGTCAGGACGAGAAGGAAAATCTTCGTCAGCACTCTCTTTCCGTGACGGACATTACGACCGAGTGGTCAAATCGCGAACATCATTTCAACACCGTACACATGAGTTGGCACGTTGCCCGTGATTCCGCGAAAAGTCCGAACAATTATCAGACCGAGTTTTCAACTCCGGCGGATCGGCAACATCAACCTGTTTTGGAGTCGTTGTGGTTGTCTGGCCATAAAATCTGTTACGAGGCGAGGCGTTGGTACGCCGAACTGGACCGGGAGTTTGCCGGCTATTCGAAGGAGAGCCTGTTTCCGAAATTCGTTGACTCGATGCGACGAGGCCACGACGACGTGAGGAAGTGGGATCGTTCTCCCTATCACTTCAAGTTGGTCTGGGAACCAGCTAATCATCGGGAGCTGCTGGACGGAGTTAGCGGCTGGCCCTCGCTTGCAACGATTCGCGATTCATCAACCTCACTAGTCCTGAACTCAAAGTGCCGAATTTCGCCAGGCCTGATATTCTGGCCTGTATTGATGGCCTTTCGTCCGATGATCCCTCTGGTTGTGAAATCACCCGATCAAGGTTTCGTCCTGCAAGATGAAACGTCAACCATTGGCAACGATTCCTGCGTGGTGATCGTTGTTCAGTCTGACGAAGGGGTGTCTTCTCGATTGTGGGTCGTTCCCGAAAAGGGGTTCTCCGTGGTTCGCGCGATGAACTATTTGGGCGGTCATCTTCGCCAGCAATTCGATATTGAATATGCGCACGATCAGGATGCCGGCTGGTTTCCGAACGCCTGGACGATCATGGTGTTCAATCCCGATGGTGACTATCCGGGTCAGGCTGAAGTGTTCCAGTCCGTTCAGGTTGAAGTCGATCGCCACGAAGTCAATCAACCTGAAGACTCCCGTCGATTTGCTCTGGAGATTCCGGTCGGTGCGGTCGTGAATGATCAGGTTTCAAATCGTGTGTATGTCGTCGCTGAAAACGGTGTTTCTCGGCGGCCAACGCCTGTCGAATTGAAGTCGCTAACTGGAAATTGTGAACCTGCTTTCGTTGATTCGCGTTCCCAACAAGTAAGATACAACATCACCGTGGGCACCGGACTTGCCGTCTCTGTGGTGACGATGTGGCTACTACGGCGGCGAAAGCTTGGTAAGCCGATTAAAGAGTCATTAAGTCCTTCAGAGATTTCGGCAGATGACCATGTGTAATTTTCTCGATCGGCAATCATTCCAGAACGGATGATTGCCTTGGGGGTGAAAAGTTCGTGCCCAACGAGATGAATGAATTAGCTGCGAAGGCAAACGACGAAATAGTAGTTCATCGGCCTGTGCCGATCACAACTGGGCGTCGATTCTGATGTCAACGGTTTCCGATCGGCTTTGGTCGCTGTCAATGACGGTTGAGGTTCACGATGCCGGATCAATACTTCTACAGAACTCTTGGGATGGAATTCGGTCCGGTTTCGCTGACCGCGATTCGTGAGCTGATTGGCCGCGGAACATTGAGTGCTGGAGACCAGTACTGCGGGGTTGGTGGGGCGTGGCGCGACGTCTCCTTTCTGATTGCGGCTTCAACGAAAACAGGTTTCCCGTCGAAGGATGGTTCGGTGGCGTCAACTCAGCTCATCGAGCCGACACGGCCAGAGCCTCGGTCTCCCACGGGAACAACTCCAACCAAACAATCTGATGTTCGAACTCCAGCCGGTGCTTCTCGCCCGCTCAATCATCTCGAGAAACGGCAAACAAATTCGGGAGCTGTGCCGACTTCGTCGGACATGCCGGTAACGAGTAACAGATGGATTTACCGGACAAAAGAGGGGGCCGTCGGACCGATTGATACGGAGCAATTTCTGCTGGCCGTTCGCAACGGCATTGTCGTACCACAGACCTTTGTCCGATTGGCGGATAGCCTCCAATGGATGACCGCGGCCGAAATCGCCGGGCTCGAATTTCCCCAATCCTCGCCAATTACCCCTGCCGGAAAATCGGCGAAACCAGATTCGGCGGCAACTCATCTCCCGGCAAATATCGAGATGCAGCGGCTCTTCGCGGAATGTCTCGACAGCAAGCAATTTAAAAAAACGACGCCTCGACGCGACCAGTTGAAGTCGTCATCGAGTGATTTGAACGTTCAGATCACATCGGGCCTCAGCGCCGCCTTTTGTTATGCATGGGGTGCATTCCGGTCGACGTTTGAATTAATTCTTTCGCTGCTCAACCGAGCATTCTGGTACCGAGCCGTTCAGGTGTCGGTCTTCGTCGCGGTGGCTGTCGCAGTCGCCCCGCCGCTCATTGCTCAAGTTGCGGATTCTCTGATCACCCAAAGGCAAGTCTATGCAGACTTGGCCGAGATGTTTGCAAAACTGAAAGAGTTGCGTTCGAAGGATGTCGATCCCGCCAGCTGGGAGGCATTTCAAAAACAATCCGAAGAAAAGCTTGCAACGCTACTTCCGAAGCTGAATCGTGACGCAGTAAAGCTCGATTCGGTGTCGATGTCGCTGCTTCGGGTCGGTCGAGACTATCTGCCACGGTTGTTGAAGGATGCAAAGCCCTTGACGACAAAAACAGCGAAGGATGCGGAAACTCATCTCACTGTGGTCAAGTTCGAGCTTCAGAAACAGTCGAGTCCGGGTCAGCAATGGGACTTTTGGACCGCTTCTATTGTCTTCCTGGATGTCTTCGGTGTTTGCGCGGTATTGGTGTATTTCGGAAAGAATTGGTGGCTGCGAACTGTCGCGACGCGTTGAAGGCGGAGCTACGAATTCCCGTTCTTTTGGGGCTAGCCCGATATTGGCATTATCGACAGTGTCCGATCAATTTGGCCATTGCTCGCGATGAATTATGGCTCACCGGCGCGGTCCACATGCGTGAGATATTGGATCTGTCGCCGTAACGTGAAAATCCAGCGTCGCTTGGCGTTGAGTTGCCAATGGTCCGGGCGATTGGTGCTGACTGGTCTGGTTCAAGCTGATTTGAGTTAGTTGTCGTTGTCTGACGCTGAAAATTGGCGAGCGAGGGTTCTTTTTGACCAGTCTTCCAAACGTTTGGAAACAAGCGTCAAATTGGCGTCGACAATCTCTGTCGTCTGCGTATGATCGAGATGTGGTGCCGTTTTGTACGTCGTTTGGTTCGGATTTGTTGCTGGTGATCCTGAAGTTCTGGGCCAGTTGTCGTTTGCTGATGGGTGGGGTAGGAACGTGGAATTCGGTTTCGTCGAGGTGGTTCGTTTGATGGTCTGGAGGGATGCGTCGTTACTCGGCGCGATCGGGGTGATCTTGTTGGTGACATTGGCGCGGGAGAGTTTGGTGGTGGATCGAATCGTCGGAGAAGGAGCTTCGCGACATGCCGCGTGGAATGGGGCCACGGTGTGGGATCGTTCCGGCGATGCGGGGATGTTGAGATCCGCAGAGTCGGTCAAACCCTACGAAATACGGATGTTGATCAATATTGATCATTGGGATAAATCGGCCAAACACTACAAAACAAGGGTGTTGGTCAATGTTTATCAACTTGATCAATGTTGATCATCCGATTCTGAAAAAACACGTTCTTTCCCATTTTAACATTTGCTGGGTGCGATGAGCCTCGGAGAAGAACCTGGGGAAGAAGAGGAGAATACGGAGTTTGAAACACAGCCGCTCTGTGTTTCAAATCTTTGTTTGTCTTACTCGAGATGATGGGCGTCGCGCACCAAGCTGACTTTGATCTCTGGCAATTCAGATCTTTCACAATTTAATGAATGACAGGCGTGCTTGTGGGAGACGCTTCGTCGCGTATTTTCGCGGTCCTGCGTCCATGTTGCCTGGGTGGCGCCAGAAGAGAATTCGGAGTTTGAAACACAGAGAAAAGGAGGGCACAGAGGTCAGAGGAGGGGGGCGGAAAGCTTTGGTTGTTGGTGATACCGGCTAGCTCACTTTTGTGATGTCGGTTTGGTAGATGGCCCATTGACCGAAGTTTTCTTCGATCTCGACGGTCAGTGATTCGAGTTTCTGGCCGCCGGGAGTCGAACGCAGCACATCCTTCAGCCGGCGGGCCATCCAACGAGCGATCAATTCGGCGGTGGTGTTCTCGATCGGCAACAGGATGCAGTCTTCGCGGGGGAAGACCCAGCGGCGTTCTTCGAACGTGGCCGTGACTTCGCGTTCGTCGGCCGTGACATGGATTGCTTGATGTTGTGTAGGCAGCAGGATGTGATGATCGAGTTCAGTGACCAGACGCTGGGTGGCATCGCGGAGGGCGATGAAGTCGAAGACGTAGCTGTTTTCGTCCAGGGGGCCGGCGACTTCCACGGCGACTCGCCAATTGTGGCCGTGCAGACGTTCGCAAATGTTGCCGTTGAACGTGATGAAGTGCGCCGCGCTAAACACCAGGTGGTCTTTAGTCACACGCACGCGATATCGTTCGCTGTTCATGATCGTGTCTCGGGAATGTCAGCGGTAGGGGAGAGAGAACCTGACCATGGTACTTCGTTTTCAGCCGGTTTCCATGCGAGTTTTCACTGGGCTGCTTAGCGAATGGCTGCGGCGCGTTGTCGAACGTCGTCGAATGAGGGGGCCGTGATCAATCCGTCTCGCAGGGCGGCGAACAGAGTTGCGGCCACCAGGTCGGCCGTGGTGCCGGGGTTGCGGCGATGACCGTCCGCTCGCAGCCAGGTGTCGAACTCGAACAGTAGTTGTTCGTTGATTGTCCCTGATGTTGACCCGGGCGACTTCCCGTTCGTGTCGGTTCGATTGATGACGGCGGCGGCTCGGGATGACGCTTCCTGGGCGACGGCGGGCCCGCATTTGCGGGCGATCAGGGTGTCGGGCCATTGGGACAGCATCCACAGGAATAGCCGGATCATGGCCTCTTCCCAGTCGAGTTGATCGGCGAACAACTTTTCGAGTTGACGACGGGCTTGGAATACCAGGTCAAACCCGTTGATGTATTGCTCGGCGATGCGATCGCGATCGGCTGCCAGAGCCATGGCTTGTTGGAGCGTGACCGTGGGGGCTTGAGAAATATCTTGCGACGCGGCTTCACCCAACCCGCCGGGTACAGCGAGACGGATGGCCGCGTAGACCTGTTCGGCATCGGCGACGGTTGTCTGGTTCAAGACCTGATGGAGGCCTTGTTCCAGCGACAGGGATTCGGGTACCGCGGTCAGCGGCGCCAACAGCAGAACGATGCCCAGGTTGACGTTGGTGCCGGTGGCCGTTCGTGTGGCTTGAACGGCATCGAAAATGGCTCGTCCCAATCCGACATCGGGGGCTGTCGCCAGGGGCCGGGCGATGGCGCTGGCGGCCTGGACGAAATCGTTGTAGTCGAGATCGTTGAAAGCTGCGGCGGGGTGGACGTTACCTGGTTTCCTCGCCGTGGCTTCCATCAGGCAGGCAAGCTCGATCTGTTCGGCCGGTGTCACTCGCGATTTCCTGACAGGACGAAATTTCGATTGTCTGGAACGAATTCGACGATCAATGGGTCGACGAGATCAAGCAAGACGTCACTCAAGTAGGAGTCGGGAGTCACGCATGAATGAGCAATTGAGTCCGGTCGGGAAGATGTTGAGCGACGCCTTGAATGACGTCTCCCTTCATCGTTCGCCACAGGGCTCCGCGTTTGGTCGTCCCGATGATCACCTGGTTGACGCCATAGGTTACGGCGAAATCCACGATCGTCTCGGCAATGTTATCGGCCACGGTATACAGGAAGCGAATCGGCACTCCGGCGGTGGCCGCTTGCTCTTGAATGTATTGCGCCGCTTTTTGTGCATCGGGATCATTGGCAATGTCGGGTTTGTGAGCCGGTCCGATCATCGGAATGGCGATATGCCGGACATACAGGAACAGAACCTCGGCATGGAACGACTTGGCCTGTTCCAGGGAAAACGCCACCAGTTTGGGGCTTCCCTGTGTGGCGACCAGGAATCGCGTGGAATGCGACACCGCTTCGATCGACGTGCTGCTGCTGGTCATGTCGATGATGCGACCGACGACCGACGTGACGGTGCCTCCGATGGCTTCTCGATGGTGTGTCAACCAGCGAGCGGTCAGTCCGGTGGCAACAATGCCGAGTGCGAAGACCAGGGCGTGTGGTTTTTCATAAGCGATGGTGATCCAGACGGCAGTCATCAAGACCGCCAGAAAGGTCATGATGGTGCGTTCCCACTTCTTCAGCGGCAGGCTGAGAGTGGTGACGCAACTGCCCAGGTTCACGGCGACAGCGCCCACGACACCGATGGCATACAAGTCGGCCAGATTGCCTACGTCGGGGACGGCAATCACGGTGACCAGCGGGACCAGGACCGAGACCGCCAGCGGGATCAGCGGCATGCCCCATTTATTAAGTCCGGCGAAGGACTGCGGCAATTCGCGGTCTCGTGCCATCATGTATTGGATACTGACCAGGTCGGTGACCGCCGTATTGACGGCCGACAGCAGCAACAGGGCGAAGACGACCGAGGCGACGGCGGCAAACGTCGGTCCCACATAGTACGAAGCCAGGACTCGCAGCATGTCGTCGCGATGGGCTGAATAGGCGTTTTCGACGTTGCCGTCACCGAGATATTCGAGAGGAATGGCCGACATGGCCAGCGTCAAAATGAGGTTCAAAATGACGATTTCGATCAGCACGGGCCAGATGGCGCGACGAGCCGTTTTTTCGACCGGCTCGACCATGATGCCCGTCATGTTCGCGACCGCCTCGACCCCCGAGATCGCCAGGATGATGCCCGTGAACTGCGTCCACCAGCTCACCGGTGAGCCGGAGAGTACAGAGACGTGCGAGTGCGAGAGACTGGGGACAGCCGCCATGCCGATGACGAGACTGAAGATGACGGTCAGCACGGCCGCGACCAGGGCTGCCGCGCCGGCCTTGGTCGGCCCAAAGATATTCAGCACTCCGAGCAGCGCGATACTGAGCGCCGCCCAGACGGCGGGATACGGGAGGTTCAGGTAGTGAAAGGCATCGAGTGCGGAAAGTGCGGCGGTGACGACGTAGTCAGCCCCCAGCAGTAACGCACCAAACACCGCCAACGATTGCGATTTGTGCCGCGCCGAGGAATAGACACCGCCCCCGTCGGGGTACAACCGGCAGATGACCGAATAAGCCCAACCGACGGCCACCAGCAGGCAAGACATCGCCAGCATGAACCAGAAGGAGGCATGTCCTGCATGAAAGAAACAAAGGCCCAAGACGTATAGCCGACTGGTTCCCCAGTCACCGAACAGCATCGGCCCCGCATGATACCAGTGCAACTGGCGCGGCCGATTCCCCTGAACCAACATTAAATCTCTCCTGGAGACGCACCATGAGCGGGGACGGCGAGGCCGGTCCGACCCGGGGACCGATGACAACGAAGGAGCGATCGCACGAATGTCATACGTGTTATTCGTCCATCATCCTCGACTTGCCTACGTGGGTGGTTGTCGGTGGGGGAGTTGAGCATTCTCCTCCAGACCACAACTGAGCTTGCCACAAAAGTGGCTTTCCCCGTTCCGCCGCAGTCAGGCGGACTCAGCTTCGTCGCTATCCAATTCGTGGCGACTGCGTCTCTCGCGTGAAAACTCTAACAAGAATCGCCGGCATTGCGAAGGAGTGAGCCAATGACATTCGAAAGCGAGCGGATCTCAAATGTGAAAATCACGTTGGCAGGACTTTACAAAATCAATTTGATTTTCATGTCTTGAGTGCGACCGTCGTGGCGCTGAAGGCGTGCCGGAAGCTCACGCGAGGACGGAATTTAGGGAGAACGCGTGTGAAGCGAGGGGCCTGCGACGGTCGCTGATTTGGAGCGAGTCAACAGTCTCACGACAAGGGGGGGTGAGACCAGTTGCGGGCGGGTCTCGATCGGGCCGAGTGGAGAAACGGGTAGACGCACAGGATGGAAAACCCCGCGGGACATGAAACGTCGTGATCCCGTGACGTTTGTGAGATTGGCCTATTTGTAAGTAGGCTTCCGGATTTTTGACCAATACTCATCGTAAATATCGGCATCAACTTCGGGGAGGATATTTGTGGGATAGAGGCTGTCTTGACCGTCTTTCCGAGGGCCAGAGATCCAGTACTCTTCGCCTGTCTCTACGTCGAAATAGTTGCTTTTGAAGCCGTTTCCATTCAGGCTTTGAAACGACTTGCCATCGTAGAACAGAGTCGCGCCTGTCCGGGAAAATGTTACCCGTCCGATCCGAGCAGGCCCGACAAGTCCAGATGCTTTCGACTCGATGTACATGATTCGACTTCTCATGATGCTCTGCCTCATCGTGCCCGTTCGGATGGTCCGGCACGCTGACACACAGAAATGTTGCCAGGTTCGGCCAGCGGTCGGCAACTGGCTTCGAGTTGTTTGATCTGAGGCTCATTCGAGATCCATGCCTTGCAGTGACAATACATCGACGCGACAATCCGGAACTCAATCGGGCCGAGTGGCGAAACTGGCAGACGCACAGGACTTAAAATCCTGTGGAGCGAAAGCTCCGTGAGGGTTCGAGCCCCTTCTCGGCTAATCATGAAATACTGGGGTTTTATGCGGTTCTTCGATATAATCTGAAAACGCAGCCCCAGCGAATTGGTAACAAATTGGTAACAGTATTGCTGTGGCATTGGAGCCACGCATGGCCGCACTTCAGCATCGCAATGGTAGCTACCGGGTCATTTTTCGTTATCACGGAAAGCAACACGCCTTCACGGTGGGTGACGTTTCCCAGGATGAAGCCCAAGCCAAAACCGCACACGTTGATTACCTGCTTCTCCGCTTAAAGCAGCGTCTGGCCACGATTCCACCGGGCG
>CAIQIR010000061.1 GCA_903871875.1 uncultured Schlesneria sp. | reverse complement strand
TGCGGGAGGACCAACAGATGAACGTGTTCGGGCATGAACACGAACGCAATCAATTGAAACCGTTCTTCCAAACAGGCCGAATTCAACGCGGCCGCCAAGAGACTTCGCCAGACATCATTGGTGAGTAGCGGCTGTCGCCGAAAGCACGAAAACGTCAACTCGTGCAAGTGCGAGACCTGCTCAAATCTCCGCAACTGCTTACGATAAGTTTCAGCCATTGTCATCGACTACCAAACGGCACTGGCAGAGCCAGTGGCACACGGCAACATTTTTGGCGTTGGAGCGACGCGCTATGCAAGCCCAAGGCTGCACTCAAACTGATTTATGGACTTAAAGTCCATCGGTCGACAGTCGCTCAAGATATCGTAACCAATTACGCCCGGGAGGATTCGAACCTCCGACCGACGGATTAGAAATCCGTTGCTCTATCCAGCTGAGCTACGGGCGCGTGGTGTTTGTCTGCTTTCGGGTTTCGCTGGCGTCTGGCTGTTGAGCTTTCTTGACTCGTCGGTTGGTTCGAGTCTTTCTTCGGTCATGTCGAAATCCGAGTCTGCGGCTCGTCAGCAAGTTCGATGCGAACGCTGAATTGTTGACCTGGCAGGCTCAGTTTTCTGCTCTTCTTGTCCGACGTCGGCTTAGGGCGAAAAACTTCTGCGGGAGGATCCAGTATTTTGGTTCCCGAGACAACCCCTCGGGAGGGGCCGACAGGAAGTTGCGAGAATTTCTTCAGATTTTGGGCCTCACCCCGTACTTATTTTCCTTTGACTCTTACCGAGCGAAAAAGTTGACGAATGAGGAACAGACCCCGTCAATTCTTCTTCCTGATCCGCCGATTGAGGCCTCAAAAGGAAGGAAAAACAGGTCGGACAATGACAACCCCAAGATTCCTTATTTTTTAGCAATCTTGCATCATCGTTAGGCAGGATTTCCTCGATTTTGTGGTAAATCCCCTTGAATTTGCGCTTGGCGCAGTTATTGCATCCTTTCGTTTCCTCAAGGAGACGGATGATGTTCGAATTGGTTGTCGATATTTTTTTGGTTGTCGGTGCGCTGACCCCTCTGGCTGCGTTCGAACAATGGCGTGAGTTCGCTCATTCTCGTTCGAAATCGGCTCCACGTCGGACGTAAGCTATTGTCTGGTTGTGACATGTGCGAATTTTTGCGTCTGGGTTGAGTCTTGATACGGGGATATTTGCCAATCCGCCGGGAGCGACTGGGTGTTTCCGTCTCTGTTTGGTTGCTACTTGGTTGTGACTTAGGGATGTTGTTTCGAAATGCCCGTCGATACGTCGTGCGGGTGACGTTTCCTGCGAAAACGCCTCGCGACGTTTGGACGGTTGCCTCAAGATCCGTTGCTGCAGTGAGACTGCCCGACGTGGATCAATCGTTGTTCTTGGCCTATCGCTCCGTCTCTTCAGACGAGCTTCCAGCGTTTTCTCAGGAGCCATTCAGCACTGAGTAATAGCGTGACCAGCGTCAAGAATTCCCAGCGATTCCATAAGGGAATTGGCTGGTCTGTTTCCAGCGGTACGGGCGTGCCACGAGGGATTTCCGCGGAGAGTCGATCAACGTCGTCGAGCGTATAGAGGCGACCGTGTGAGGTGGTGGCGGCCAATTGCAAGTCGGCTTTGTCCATGCCTCGGCGAAGCAGTTCCCGCTGGGGGACTTCGACTCGAAAATCGACCGATGGCGGCGCTTCATTGAACGCCGGTTGCGAAATCCAGCCGTGATAGGTTCCCTCGGCCAGACGTGTCAGTTGTCCTTCGAACGCGGTGGGAAGATCGCGTAAACGCGATAACTTCACTGTTTGCCGCCCTGCTCCTTTTCGCTCGACCGTGACGCTGACGCCTTCGGTGTCTTGTGGAATGAACTTTTCGTCGACGAATTTCACTCGCAGCGTCGTGGGTTGGCCCCGTTGATAGACTTGCTGATCGACAGTCAGTTCGGCCGTGCGATCCTTGCCAATCAAACGACTACGGCTGAGGTAGCGAATCGCCTGGATCCAATAGCGGCTGTGATACAGATCGCCCTTACGGTACCGCCAGCGCCACGTTTCGTCCGTGGCGTTGTACAAGACTTTTCCGGCCCCCATCTGCTGCATCAGAATCACGGGCAAATGGCTGGTGCTGCCACCATTGGGAGAATACTCGGCGAAAATGCGTGCTCCGGGTTTCACTTTCGGAATCTCGACCAACCAGGTGAAGTTGGGCAATCCATTCCAGATCCGCAGGCTGTCCGCCTCGCTATCACCGAGGCGGAACAGGCTGTTCCCTTTCTGGCCTTCGAGTGTCAGTATTGCGTGATAACTATTGGAAGATCCGTCGGCGGGGATGCGCACACCGGAGAGTTCGAACGGTAACAGGCTTTCCAGCGGCGTTCCGGCAAACGCGAGCGGATTGAACTGAGTGCCCGCGATCAAGATCACGCTGCCGCCTTTTTCCCGGACGAATTCCCGGACATTTTCCAGCACTGACGAACCGAGCTGGATGGGGTCGACATCACCCAGAATCAAGATGTCGAATCGAGCCAGATCTTCTTTCTTGACCGGAAAATGAGGAATCGCTGTGCGGTCCTCTTGAGTGTATTCGAGATCGGCATCCTGCAAGAGCGTGCTCAACTCGACCGATTTGTCGCGTTCGAGTAACTGCTTCAGGAAGCGGAATTCGTAGCGAGGAACTCCATCGACCAGCAGTACGCGGATTTTCTCTTCGCGAATGCTGACGTGCCGGCTTTCGGCATTGTTCAGGCGGTTTGTTTCATCCGGTTCCCCGGCGACTTCCAGTACGTAGTCAAATTCGCCAGTTACTTCAGAGGTGTAAGAGAGTTCGACCGGCATTGTCTGGCCATCGGTGGGTGCCGGGATTTCCAGCTGGGCCAGGATTGCCGCATCGCCTTCTTTATGCAGTTGCAGCGTGATCTTCTTGCCCGAATAGCCGAAGCTGCGAAGCTTGGCTTTGAACAACATGGGATCGCCGACGAATGCGATTTCGTCGACCAGGGTGTCGAATAGATGCAGGTCCTTGGCGGCGGCTTCGCTGCCCAAACCGACAAGATGAAGTTGTACGCCCTTCCGGCGTGCGGTTTCCGCGAGCGTCGACAGCTTGTCGGTATCGGAAACGCTGGCGACTCCATCCGTGAACAGAATGATTGCCGTCGGCGGAGCGCCTCGCAAATCTCCCAGGACTTTTTTTACGGCGGGTGCCGGTCGTGTTTGATCGCCATCCGCTCGCAGGTGATTGATCTCTTGGAGGGCGACGGAAAACTGTTGTTGCGGCGATTCGGGTTTGGCTTCCAGTGAGGATGATGTTCCCAGATCGCCTGCTTCCAACGGCGTGGCCGATTCGGCGAAGCGATACAGCCGCAGTTGGTGGCTCTGCTGAAGTTCCTGCAGTAATCGTCCCCCGTTTCGAGTCAACAAATGCTGCGCAATCGCCAGACGAGTTGGTTCTGCTGACGTGGATTTGGCCAGTTCGTCCATCAGTCGGACAGCTTTTGTCTGGGACGGGTATTGATCCTGCAGCGACATACTGGCTGATGTATCGATCAGGACGGCGACGGTCGGCAGGCCCGTTCTTTCAATGGTCAGGCCGAGCTCGGTCAGCATTCCGAGGATGACGCCAAATACGGCCAGGCGAAGTCCGATCAATCCCAGGCGATTTTTCCATGGCAGCGATTCCCCCTCACGGCGATAGATGGCCACAATGAACAGGACGACCATCACTGAGATTAACAGGACCAGCCAATGGGGTTCGGGCAATCGCCAATCAAATCGCCACGCCGTGCCCTCACCCGGTCGAGGGGCATTCAGGCCGAGGTACCACGCGAGAAATCGCTGTAAAGTGTCCATTCAAACTATCGTCAAAAAGGAACGATCAGGCCGCTTGCCGCGATCGTTCGTCGTGAATTTCTGCGGGTGGCCACGGAAAACGGGAGAAGACTTGCCACGACGACGTCGTTCCCCCGCGCCGTTGCTTCCGATTCTTGTATCCATTCATCCCGACTGTCACAACGACGGGTGTCAGCGTCAAGCGATTAATGTGGAACGTCGTCAGAATTCTGCCCGATCGGAATTGATTGGTGGTAATTCATTGTTCTTCACCAGTGACAATGATTTCTCTTCAGTCGTTTCGAAGATCAATGATCTTGAAGATCAACGCGACCTGACGATGTCGTGGAAATTCGGATTCGACGACATCGCCGCCGCTTTTTGACGGCCCACGTGACAAAACAATTTCTTCGATTACAACTGCAGTTGCGATCGAATCCCGTTTCATTGTTGGCAATCGATGTCCGTACCGTTTCTGATCATTGATGGATACAACCTGATGCACGCCGCGGGGCTGGCACGGGCGCAGTACGGACCAGGTGATCTGGCCCGCAAGCGATTGGAATTACTGATCAAGCTGGCCCGACGATTGACGGTCGACGAACGTAAACGCTGCACGGTCGTGTTCGATGCGATCGACGCTCCGCCGAATCTGCCCGGGCGATTTCAGCATCAACAAATGATCGTCTTGTTTGCCCAGCCGGGGCACGAAGCTGATGAACTGATCGAGACGCTGATCAGTCAACATTCTGCGTCCCGTCGATTGACGGTGGTCTCAAGCGATCACCGTCTGCAAAATGCCATTCGGCGACGTCGTGGAACGGCGATCGATAGTGACGTCTTTCTGAAGCAGCTGGAATCACCTCAACGTCATGTCGGCCAACCATCAGCCGCTCCCAGTGCCAATCCGGAAGCCGATCTGGATTTCTGGTTGCAGGAGTTCGAGGGGATCAGTCCCGAAAAGCTGGACAAAGAGCTCGTCGACCAATCCCACGATGCGAAGAGCGATTGGGAGCAGCGGATCGATCAGCTTCAGCAGCGGATACAGAATCCGAATGGTCTTGATGAGTGGTTGAACGAGTCGAGTGGCCGAACCCCTCCTTCGAAGCCCACTTGAGTGATGTCGTTGATCGAGTGGAATGACTGCAGGATGCCGCCAGGAATCGAGACGGGAAAAGACAGGAAAAATTGTGACACATTCGAAGATGAACAGCTGTGGGGATGGTTCAGACGACGAGCAAAATGGTGGGGACTGCTATTTGGCTCGGCACCGACAAGGCCGCGTGTTCAACCGACGTACGCTCGTACGTTTCTCGACGTGGGGTCTGTTGTTGCCACTGGTGCTGTTCGCTACGGCCATCAGCCAACCCGAGCCCCTTGCCGCTCAAGGTTTAGAACAGGTCAAAGCCAGCTATACGAAATTTGAATACCGCATCCCCATGCGTGATGGAAAACATCTGTTTACTGCGGTCTATGCGCCAAAGGATCAGGCCAAGCCCTATCCTATTTTGCTGGTTCGCACGCCTTATGGCATCAAACCGTACGGCGTTGACCAATATCGCAGTGATCTTGGTCCATCGCCGCTGTTCGGCAAAGCGGGATACCTTTTTGTCTATCAGGACGTCCGGGGGCGGAACGCCTCGGAGGGCGATTTTGTCAATATGCGACCACAGCTGGTGGGCAAACGCGGGCCACAGGACATCGATGAAAGTACTGATACCTGGGACACTATCGAATGGCTGGTCAAAAACCTGCCCAACAACAATGGCAAGGTAGGGATGGCAGGAGTTTCCTACCCTGGTTTCTACACCAGTGCAGGAATGATCGATGCCCATCCGGCCCTGGTGGCCTGTTCTCCGCAGGCGCCGATTGCCGACTGGTTTATTGGCGACGACTGGCACCACAACGGGGCGCTGCAGTTGTCGCAGACATTGGGGTTTATCGAATCGGTGGGACATCCTCGTCCTGATCCGACCAAAAAGAGTGAAGCCAGATTCGATCCGGAATCTCCCGACGGATATGAATTCCTGCTGCGTCTGGGATCGCTGCCCAACATCGGGACGCGCTACCAAAAGAGCGAACTTCCTTACTGGAAGGAACTGATGACGCACGGCAGCTACGACGACTATTGGAAGGCACGAAATATTCGTCCCCATCTGAAACAGATCCGCCCGGCGGTGATGACCGTGGGTGGCTGGTTTGATGCCGAAAACTTATTCGGAGCACTGGAAACCTACAAACAGATCGAAACCAGCAGCCCCTCGACTTACAATATCCTGGTGATGGGGCCCTGGAGCCATGGCGGGTGGTCAAAGAATGATGGGGAATCGCTGGGGAACGTGACCTTCAACTCGAAGACGGGACCGTTCTATCGCGAGCAAATTGAGCTGCCCTTCTTTGAGTTCTATCTGAAGGGGATCGGTTCACTGAAGCATCCTGAGGCGTGGGTGTTTGAGACAGGAACCAATGTCTGGCGACAGTATGATTCGTGGCCGCCGAAAAACGTCGCGGTGCAATCGTTTTATTTCCATTCGGAGGGACGATTGCTGAGCGAACCGCCGCCGACCACCGATCCCAGTGTCGGTAACGACGAATATCTCAGCGATCCGGCCAAACCGGTGCCCTATATTGAAAAGATCACCATGGGCACTGCTTCGGAGTATATGACGTCCGATCAGCGCCACGCATCGCGGCGTCCCGATGTACTGGTTTATCAGTCGGAAACGCTGGAACAAGATCGTGCGGTGGCGGGGCCGATCGGAGTCGAATTGACAGTATCGACCTCGGGAACGGATTCGGACTGGATTGTGAAGTTGATCGACGTTTATCCAAACGACTATCCGGACCCCGCAGAAAATCCGACCAAAGTGAAAATGGGAGGCTATCAGCAATTGGTTCGAGGCGATCTTTTCCGCGGTAAGTTCCGGAAGAGTTTTGAAACGCCCGAGCCTTTCGTTCCGAATCGTCCCGAAGTCGTGAAATTCCAGCTTCCCGACATTTATCACGTGTTTCGGCCAGGGCACCGGATGATGATCCAGGTCCAAAGCAGCTGGTTCCCGCTGTTTGATCGCAATCCGCAGACGTTTGTCGACATCTATGCGGCCAAGTCGACGGATTTTCAAAAAGCGACCCAGCGGGTTTTCCGGACGGCGAACATGTCGTCGCGAATCAACGTGCCTGTTCTGCAGTCGACTTCTACAGCATCAACTCCAACACCGCCATCAGCCGGGAAATAGCCGTCAGTTTGCAATACTTCGGCTGTCATGCTCATGGCGAGGGGGCATCGATTGCCTTCGCTGGGCGTTCGTTCAGTACGCTTTCGCAATTGCGAAGGTCGTCTTCGGATATCCACATGCCTTGTCGGCAATTCTGATTCAGCAATCTAAGGATTGCATTTTGGCGAACTCGTATGACATGCCCTCTGTTCAGAATTGTCACGATAATTTCGGTTTGTTGAGAATTTCGCGTCCGGTTTCGAGGACTTTTGTCGTTTTGTGGGAGGCGACCTTTATTTTTGGTGCATTCTCCTCCTACCGAGTCGATCGACATGTACACATTTGCACATATCATCGCGGAACAGAATCAAGGCTGTTGGTCGGCGTGGTTTCGTGATCGACCTCAGACCGTTTGCGGTGGCGAAGATTGGGCTCATGCGGTCGCCATCCTGATTGACGTTCACGGTTCTCCCAAAATGGATTGGGAACAAATCCGTGCCGTGGATGGGATGACTCGTGAAGGGCACGCCGAATTCGTGATTCCCTATACCAGGTCATGGCACTATCCCATCACTGGTACGGGCAACTGAATTCCCAAAGTCCCTGCTGTTTCCGTTTTCTTCGGCGAGGTCAGCCTCCGATTTGGAATGGGCTGACTTGGGCCGGTCGTTGGAACCAGGGCGAGACCTGACGCCGCTACGAAGGTCTTTGCAACCTATCGTTTTCCTGCCAATGATGGAAGGCGGTCACTGGTTCGATCCGGTTCTGTTATCCCGTCGACGAGTTCCGAGTTGACGGACGGAGACTCGTCCGAGGCTTGCGACGTCGACGATATGCTTCTCGCCAGGTCAAGGTTCCCTTGAATCAACCTCGAATTGACGTGACTCTTGACACGGCCTAGAGTTCTGGTTGATCTCTCAAAGCGACTGGAGCACGGATGGGGTTGCCATGACAGCGTCGCCCGCGAAACTGCGGCACCGGAATTCATTGCCGGACTGGCTGCCGCATGCGATTCTACTACCCAGCCTGCTCTCGGTCGTCACGCACGCCCTGCTCTTGCTGTTCTTTGCGATCAGTCTTCGCAGTTGCCAAAAAGCCCCGGTCGGGTTTACGACTGAAGAAACGCGCGAGGTGGGAATTGTCATCAAAGAAGTCGGTGACAATCCCGATGCCGTTGTTCCCGGCGAAGCCCGCGAGGGAGAGGCCACGGAATTGGCGTTGGATGCCACGGTCACAAACGATTTGTCTGCTCCGACCCGGGCCACATCGGATCAGCCGCCGGTTGAGACGTTGCTCCCTCAAGAAGAGACGGCACCTCGAATTGGACCGGGGGTTAATTTGCCAGTCGGGGCGGCTGTCATCGACCCTCGTCAGCCTGTGAAGTCAGGTGGCGGTCAAAGGCCCCCCGCAACAGGGACGGTCGGGGGAACTCCCGGAACGGCATTTATGGGAGCGAAGGACGAAGGGACCAAAGTGGTGTTCGTCATCGATGCATCGGGAAGTATGACCGTGCATAATTCGATGCAAGTCGCTAAATCAGCATTGGTTTCCAGCCTGCAAGCGCTTGAGGCCAACCAGCAATTCTTGATCATCTTTTACGATGAAAAGCCATCGGTGTTGAATTTGCGAGAGATTCACAAGCCGCAGCTTTATGCTGCGACAGAAATTCATAAAACACTGGCGCGGCAGAAAATTGCTGGCATTCATCCCGGCACGGGAACCCAGCATGTCCCCGCGCTGGAAATGGCGTTACGACTGCGACCGGATGTGATTTTCTTTTTGACCGATGCCCAAGAACCGCCAATTCACCCGGCCGAGCTGGAACAATTGAAACTGATGAACGGTCAAAAGACGCGGATTCACAGCATCGAATTTGGCGTGGGCCAGGAGGTTTCGGAGACCGTGGCACCGAACAACTTTCTCCGAAAATTGTCCCGCCAGAATGGTGGTACATATCGCTACTACGACGTCACCAAATTCAAATAACATCGGGTTTCAAAGCGACCATCTTCTGCGGCGGAATGAAATTGGGATGGCCCGTACCATGTGGAAGCCCCGCACCGTGTGAAAACGGAGTCCGCCAGCGGTGATGGACTCTGTGGCTGGAGTGAAGTAATTCTTGTTTCAATCCGCGAGTTTACCGTCTCGGATTCGAATCACGTGATCGCCCGGTTGAATGTAGTCGTGTTCGTGCGTGACGACGACGACTGTGGACTGCTGTTCCTGACACAGCGATCGCAGGTCGGCTAGAATGGCGATTGAGTTGGCCGTATCGAGCTCGCCGGTAGGTTCGTCCGCCAGCACCAGTTTAGGGCGTTTCAGCAAGGCGCGGGCGATGGCGACCCGCTGCTGTTCGCCGCCGGATAATTGGTTGGGGCGATGTTCACGACGACTTCCCAGTCCGAGTCGGTCCAGTAATTCCTCGGCTTTATTCCGCTGTTTCGCCGCCACCCCTTTCGGTAAAAACGGTACAAGCACGTTTTCCAGCGCAGTCAAATTGGCTAGCAGATTGAAGTTTTGAAAAATGAACCCTGCCTGCTCGCGGCGAAAATGATCGCGTTCGCGAGTCGTCATGGCCTGCAGTGATTGGCCCTCAACAGTGATCGTGCCGCTGGTCGGTTCGTCCAAAGCGCCCAACAGATACAACAGGGAGCTTTTACCACTTCCCGAAGGCCCGAGAATAAAAGTGAATGATCCCGCCGGAATTTGGCATGAGATATCGCGTAAAGCCGGAACTTCCAGACGACCTCGCAGATGAACCTTGGAAACATGCCTCACGTCGATCATGAATGAACTCCCGCCACGTCGATACTACAGGCGGGATTATGGACCCGGCTCATCCGTTCGTCGACCGAATTCACGGATTCCACGACGAAACTTCGGGATGAATTCGTTTCACATTCATCTATGGTACTGCAGAAGGGAACTCGATGTCGTCGGATTTACTCGATCGTCGTTCCCTCTTGGCGTTGTTGGCGGGTACGTCCGCCGGCCTCTGCACCGGTGTTTCTGCGGCGCAAGACAGTCTTGTCGACGATGACCGATCACTGGAAGTCGGGCGGTCACCTGGTGAAGGTAATATTCAACTGCAAACGATTGGTGCGCTTGGGGTTGGGCATATTCAAAGCACGCTGGGTCTGATTGGCGTGATTGCCGATTCGGTCTCGAAGGAAATCTATAGTGCCAAGCAGATCGAAGATCTGATGAATGGGACTGTGAATGGTCTCGACGCACCGAAAAAGATGCTGCGTCGGCTGCAAGACTCCAATGTCTCGGGTGATGATGCCGAGTTCCTCGATCGCATGATCAGTGTGTTGAACGCCTTACAAAGAGAAGCGCGCGCATTGACGATTTATGCGAAGAGTCGCAAAAACGATGACGCGGCCAAGTACGAACGGGAACGTCGGCTGGTTCTCAAGAAGCTGTCAGAACTGACGCAACAGGAAGAGTTGCTGCAGTCGGACCCTGTTCCTCGAAACGTCCCCGCCCCGCGATCTGGAAAAGTGAATTGATTTCCGCTTGAATCGCGAGCCGGGTGCGGTCTCCCCTGAATTGAGCGTTTTCAGTGCGTTTTCGCCGAACAAGCGATCCGTGATGGACTCGACGGGTGTGTTACGCGGGTTCGCGTTTCCGTCGCAGCAACTCCGGCGATTTCAAACCAAGCGCTGAATGATCCGTTGCGTAGCGGTGTCGAGTTGCCGGGTGTCGGGAATGGTGTAGCGGATCCCGTTCGAATCGGCGATCATCACCCGGTGCGGACCCAGCTTGCGGATGTCATCTTCGCTTTCCAATTGGAAGCGTGTCGTACCGCGATCGGTTTCCACCGACCATTGGCAGGGCGGCGTCGGATTACTGGCCGAGATCACTCGCTTGATAACCGGGACGAAATCACGTGAACTCAGTTCAGACTCCAGCACCGTCCGGGCTGTTGGATTCAGGGAATCCAGGCTGGAAAGTGTCAGCAATTCATGCCCTTCCGGGTCCAGCAAGGCAATCGACTTCTCTGGATCGGAGAGGGGAAAACAACGGACCGGTTCGATGCCGACGTGTGTCTGGCCGTCACCCAATGTCAGAACCAATCGGCCCCAATCGTCGCGATCAAATTGCAGAGCGGTCAGGTCCGTCATGAAAGCCTCTTCCCAATGTCTCAATCGTCGAACGAAGTTCATTCCTGTTGATTCGGGGTCGTGATTAAACATACCAAGCGGCAGAACGGATGAGAAACCTCCTTCGGCGTCGTAGCAGGGCGATCATTCGACAGCTCGCATCTCAGCAAAAAACAAGAGCTCGATTCCGTTGTGGGATCGAGCTCTTCGTGTCACGCATTCAGCCGGCCGAATTAGCGGTTGCTATAATCGCGTCGGCGTGGTGGCCGACCTGAGCGGTTATTGTTGAACGGCTGGCGTTCGCCTTGGCCGAACGACTCTCCCGCCGGTCCGTGCGAACGACGCGGAGGCATTCCCGCGCTGCCACCCATGGGGCGTGCGGGACGATGCGGTTCGCGACTTTCAAATTCGTGATTGACCGCGGTCGGTGCCGGCGCTGACAACAGAGTCGGCAGTTTCGCAATGTCGATCGGCTGACGGATGGCTCGTTCGATCGCGCGCAGTTTACCCCGTTCGGCTGGGTCACAGAACGTCAACGCAATCCCATTGGCACCCGCGCGACCTGTGCGACCGATGCGGTGAACGTACGATTCGATTTCCACCGGCATGTCGTAGTTGATGACGTGGGTAATGCCATCGACATCGATTCCGCGTGCCGCGATATCCGTGGCGACCAGAACTCGTAGTCGGTTGGATTTGAAATCGGCAAGTGCTCGCTGTCGTTTCGCCTGCGACTTGCCACCGTGAATGGTGTCGGCCCGCACACCGGCCTGCATCAAATGACGCAATACTTTGTCCGCGCCGTGCTTCGTGCGTGTGAAGACAAGGGCTCGCGAGATCGAGGATTCGGCCAGCAAGGTGTGGAGCAATCGAGGTTTATTCGATTGCGGCACGATGTAGACCGCTTGCTCGACCGTTTCGGCCGCGGTGGCCACGGGCGTGATTTCGATGGAAACCGGCTTCACGAGCAACGACGAGGACAATTCGCGAATTTCTCGTGGCATCGTGGCCGAGAAAAACAGCGTCTGTCGCTTTTGGGGCACCCGTTCGGCGATATGACGGATGTCGTGAATGAACCCCATATCGAGCATGCGGTCAGCTTCGTCGAGGACAAACGTCTCGACGTGGCTCAGATCGACATGTCCTTGCCCGATCAGATCGCACAGGCGGCCTGGTGTGGCAATCACGATATCGATCCCGCGCTGCAAGGCGCGCACTTGAGGCACCTGGCTGACACCGCCAAAAACCAGTGTGTGACGAATGACCGTGTTCTGGCTGTAAGCCAGAATGCAATCGGCGATTTGAATAGCCAGCTCGCGGGTCGGCGCGAGAATCAAGGCTCGAATTGGACGACGGGCTTTGTTTGATGGCGTACCGGCTTCCAAGAGGCGATGAATGATCGGCAACGCGAATGCGGCCGTTTTACCGGTTCCGGTTTGAGCGCAACCGAACAGGTCGCTGCCGTTTAAAACATGCGGAATCGCTTGTGCTTGAATGGGGGTGGGGGTTTCATAACCCTCGGCCTTCACCGCATTCAGAATAGGCTCACAAAGCCCGAGATCAGCAAAACTCAACGAAAACTCCAAGCAGGCCGTCGGAAGCGAATCGACACCACGATCGATCGGTACCGCGAAACGGAATCGAAACACGCAAGGTGAGTCATGTTTCGTGGCCTGGGTAGGCGACGAAACAATTCTGCCGATCAAAGCCACGCACGGAAGGCGAGGCATTGCGGACGAAACTCACTTCGCGATGGAACGACACCCGTCCCGCGACCGTTCTTCGTGCCGTTAATCCGGCATGAGGCCGCGTGATAAGGAACCCACGAGTCAGGGATTTCGTCGACGCTCACTGAAGAGACGCGGACTGCAAATGCCCTTCTTCCAACGCATTGCTCGCGGGGTTCAGGACGAGATGTGTCGGACGCAAACCGCGTCCACAATAAAACCCATCGCACCCTGAAAGGGTTTACCCGATGGCACACTCAATCGTCCAAAGGATAGTAGAGCCGAAGCTCAAGGCAATCAGTATAACGATCGCCGTGGAAGAGTACAGAGGAAATTCATCATTCCTCGGAAAATCAGGGCGGCAATGATGGTTTCCGACGATTGGGCAAGATGGTGAGTACCTGGGGTTGCCGGTGATATTCGTGCCGGCCCATGCATGGAAAGGGCCAATGCCGCGTGAGAAAGCGCTCGGTTCGGTGGTCGATCTTCCGAGATGACGAGTGAAAATTGGTTCTGTCGATCTTGTCTGCAAGGCAACGAAGTGCTGACGGTGTCGCTTCATTGTGCGCCGTATCTGGGCTAAAATCCGATGCTGTTCCGTATGACATCGCGGCAAGTTAGCGCCAGCCTGAAGGCGTTCCGGCAAACGTGGCGTTGTTGCCGTGAAGTCACGGAATCTGCAGAAGAGAAGAGTCCGCGGTGAAGTCGCGCGAACTGACCGTCTCTGATTTTTTGCGGGGCGATATATCCATCGAGCTGTTGATTGATTCATTTCAGGAGGAAGCGATGAAAAGTCGGAGTTTGTTCATCCTTGGCGCTTGTGGTCTGATGGCGGTGTTTGGTCTCAATCTTCTCGCGCAGGAGAAAGTTTCTTCGAAGAAAGCTCCTGCCGTCTTCCAGGCGAAATTCGAAACGACTGCTGGCGATTTTGTGATTGAAGTTCACCGGGAATGGGCTCCGATTGGGGCGGATCGTTTTTATAATCTGGTGGAATCAGGCATGTACGATGAGTGCAAGTTTTTTCGCGTGATTCCTGATTTTATGGTCCAGTTCGGCATTAGCGGCGATCCGAAAATCGCCGCGAAATGGAGAAACGCGCCGCTGAAAGACGAGCCGGTGATGAAATCGAATAAACGCGGATTTGTGACTTACGCCAAAGCGGGTCTCAATTCGCGAACTTCGCAAATCTTTATCAATTACAAAACGAATGCCAGCTTGGATTCACAAGGGTTCGCTCCGTTCGGCCAAGTCGTCGAAGGGATGGATGTGGTAGACAAGCTCAACAGCGAATATGGCGGAGCGCCTAGCGACGATCAGTTTATGATTCAGGAAAAAGGGAATGAGTTTCTTGAGAAGAAATATCCCCGCCTCGACAGTATCAAACGAGCAACCATTATTGATAAAAAATAGTCCAAACCTCGTCTGCCCATGGGACAAATGATCCCGAACCCTCCACTGTGCAACAACGGCCCTCGATACTTTATCAAATGAAGAATCGAGAGCCGGCCGCAGCCGGTGAAAGGACTTTCCTCGCGAAGTCATCGTTTCTTGCCGTCACCACACTCGAATTGTATTGGCCTTTATGTCGAACCCGCCTGCCACCGATTTCTCGTTTATCGTGCGTGCCACGACCGAGGACGACGTGGAAAATCTGGGGCGGTTCATCGAGCCATTTGTTCAGCAAGGGCGATTGTTGCCACGTACTTGGGACGAATTGGAAGATCTGACGATGCACGGGTTCGTCGCCGTGGCCGATGGAACGATTGTCGGCTTTGCCGCGCTGGAGATCTATTCATCCAAGCTGGCAGAACTGCGTAGCCTGGCCGTTTCTTCGGAGTTTCAAGGGCACGGAGTTGGCAAAGCACTCGTCAGGGCTTGTGTCGAACGAGCCCAGCGGCACAATGTATTCGAGGTGATGGCCATCACCTCATCGGAAGAATTTTTCCAACGATGCGGATTTGATTTCACTTTGCCCGGTGAAAAGAAGGCGTTGTTCCTGCAAACCAGAGAGACTTACTAAACAGCATGCCACGAGCAAAGCCATCTTCGAGATCCCCTTCCTACTCCGGGGCCAAGTCAAAGCCTCCCGTTCCGAAACGTCCAGCTCGACCGAAACCTCGCGCGGCCTCCAAGCCCAGCGAGCAAAAGACGCGTTCCGAAAAATCGACTGATTTAACGCTGACGTCGCTGCTCGCTTCTGCGTTGCGGGAGCGGACGTTTCTGAGATTGGTACTCAGTCAGCCGCTCTCAAAATCTGACACGGCCCTCTCCAAAGTCACCGTGCGACTGATCGAGGTCGGTGGCGAAACGAAGTACCAATGGGCGGCGCGATCCCATTCACAAGAATTGCATGAGAATTTGACGGCTGACGAATTGGTCGTTCAAACGAAATCCGTTTTCGGAGTGAACTTCGGCGACGCCCATCTGTTCACAACCGAAGCCGATTTGACGGTTCGTTGGAACTATAGCAAGCCGCAAAAGATTAAACGCAAGCCGCCAACGCAGCAACCCAGTGAGGGAGCCGGCCATAACCGGCAGAAACAATATTTGATTCCGGCAGGTGTGCCCTGCCCGTTCCTGGTGGAAATCGGTGTGATGTTGCCGAGTGGTCAAGTGCGACCGGCAATGTACCATAAGTTCCGCCAGATCAATCGGTATTTGGAATTTGTCGAAGATCTGTTGCCTCAACTGCCTCCGACCGGACCGATTCATGTTGTCGATTTTGGTTGTGGCAAAAGCTACCTGACTTTTGCCCTGCATCATCTGCTGACCACGATTCACGGACGCGAAGTCCGCATTGTGGGTCTGGATGTGAAGACGGACGTGATCGAAGACTGTTCGCGGATCGCCAAAGCGCTCTCCTGCAGCGGTCTGCACTTCCAAATCGGTCGGATCGAGAATTTCACGCCGGAATCACATATTCATCTGGCGGTCTCGCTGCATGCGTGTGACACCGCCACTGACGATGCACTGGCGGCTGCGCTGCGGTGGAAATGTGAGGCGATTCTGGCCGTTCCTTGCTGCCAGCACGAAGTCTGTCAGGCCTTGGGCCGCCAGACGCTGCCGGGATTAACGGAATACGGAATTCTCAAAGACCGGTTTGCCTCATTGGCCACCGACGCCCTGAGGGCTCAATTCCTCGAATTGCATGGTTATCGGACTCAAGTACTGGAATTCATTGAGACCGAACACACGCCCAAAAATCTGCTGTTGCGAGCGGTGCGGAGACCGGATGCCGCCGTTCCTGAAAGTGCCTCACGTCGTCAGGCCTATGAACAATTGAAGGAGGTTCTCGGACTGAAACAATGGCACCTCGAAGCGGCGGTGCTGGGCGCGACATGACGCCGCATTCCGATGCCGTTCAAATTCGAACAGAAATGATGCGCTGACCATGCATACTGCGCTCGCCTTCGTAACGGTCTTCGGCTATGTGCTGACACTGACTCTCTTGCCGGTCGTGCTGTTGACGAAAAAGAAGGAATCGGTATCCACCGTGGCCTGGGCCATGGCGATTGTCATGATGCCCTATGTCGGTGCCTTCTTTTTCATCATGTTCGGCATCAATCGTGTCGGACGCCGGTTGCGGGGAAAGCAGGTCGCAACTGAAGTGGTCAGCCGGGCACTTCCCCAATTAGCGCGGCATCATCACCTGCATCATGATCATCTGAACGAAACGCAGCGAGAACTGAGGCGTCTGGCCGAACGCGTTACCGGTACCCACGCGACGGTCGGCAATCGAGTTCAATTATTGATCGACGCCGAGCGGACGTTTCAAGAAATCGCCGACGCCATTACCGCCGCACGTTCGTCCATTCACCTTGAGTACTATATCTGGCAGCCCGACAAACTGGGGACGCAACTTCGCGATCTGTTGATCACGAAGGCCAATAGCGGCGTTCATGTTCGCTTTCTGTTCGATGCCATTGGTTCGTTGAACCTGACCCGAAAATTTCTGGGGCCGATGCGAGAAGCAGGGATTCAAATCGCGTCGTTTGTTCCCGGACAATCGTTCCGCGAACGTTGGTCCATTAATTTGCGTAGCCATCGCAAAATCGTGATCGTTGACGGACAGGTCGCCTTTACCGGGGGAATGAATGTTGGCGACGAATATCTGGGTCACGATCCCCATTTCGGTCACTGGCGCGATACCCATTTGCGATTGCATGGTCCGGCAGTTCTCCAATTGCAGGAAGTGTTTGCCGTCGATTGGAAATATGCGACCGGCGAAGAGCTGACGCACGACGAATTTTTTCCCCAGCCTGATCAAGTCGGTAATGTCTTCGCTCAGGTGGCCGCCGGGGGACCCGACGACGAAGAGGCGATTTTCCATGGCCTGATGTTCGCGGCCATTAACGCCGCACGCAGTCATGTGACGCTGGCCACGTCCTATTTCGTACCAACGCCATCGCTGGTTTCTGCACTCGAATCGGCCGCTCAGCGGGGGGTGCCGACCCGTGTCTTGTTGTCCGGTCCAAAAACCTACTGGGCGACGCTACGTGCGGCTCGTTCGTACTATGACTCGTTGCTGAAGGCGGGGGTCGAGATTTACGAGTACCAGGACGGCCAATTGCATTCCAAAACGTTGACTATCGATGGTTGCTGGTCGTTGGTGGGCACTCCCAATTTCGATGCGCGCAGTTTGTATTTGAATTTTGAAGTCGGCGTGATTTTGTACGACCGCAATCTGGCCGAACAGTTGGAACATCAGTTCACAGAGGATCTGTTGCACGCTCGTCCGATTGAAGAAATCAGTTGGAATCGGCGATCCAGCTGGAACCGGTTGCAGGAAAACTTTTGCAGAATGTTCTCACCAGTTCTATGATCCATGGAGTGCATTTCGGAACGGATTTCTTAATCGTGTCGAGGTGAGGCTGCATTCGAAGTGAGCTTGTCCCATCCTGTGTTGGCTTGCCAGCTACGTTAGTACACCGCAGATTTTTCGTCGTCAGGAGCCATTCATGTTTGAAGCGCTGTCTCTGAGCACGGTGGCGACGTTTTGTCGTTCGTTGTCGACGATGCTGCATTCGGGCGTCAACATCCTGAAAGCATTTCAGGTGGCGGGCGGAAAATCGCACAACGCGAAACTCAAACGTGTCTCGGCCGAGATCATTGATGAACTGAGAAAGGGATCCGAGGTTTCTGTCGCCCTGGAGCACCAGGGACAGGTGTTTCCGGAACTCATGATTGATCTCGTCCGTGTGGCGGACCAGACAGGCTCGCTGCCGGAGGTGTTGAAAGGGTTGGCTGACCACTACGACAACTTGATTCGACTGCGTCGCACATTTCTCGGAGCAATTACGTTTCCGGTGATTCAGCTGCTGGCTGCGATCTTCATCGTGGCCGGCCTGATCTTTTTGCTGGGGATGATTGCGGCCAGTAATGGCGGCGAGCCGTTCGATGTTCTGGGGATCGGTCTCACGGGAACCGTGGGGGCTTTGACTTGGTTAGGTGGCTGTTTTGGGACGGCAATTGCCGGTGCTATCGCTTATTTTATGCTCGTCAACGGCTTGAAAGGCCGGGCCTTCGTGCATTCGGCCCTGCTGCGAATTCCCGTGATCGGAGCCTGCTTGCGCTCGTTTGCCATGGCTCGGTTTTCTTGGGCGTTCGCGTTGACGCAGCAGGCCGGCATGTCGATTAACCCCAGTTTGGAATCGAGTCTGAAAGCCACCGGCAACGGTGCTTTCGCAGGTGTCACGCCCATGGTGACGGCGATGATTTCCGCTGGGGAAGATCTCTCTTTCTCGCTCCAGGAAACGAAACTGTTTCCCCGCGAATATCTGGAACTGGTCCGCGTGGGCGAGGCGTCAGGCACGGTCCCCGAAACACTGGAGCGCTTGAGTCCTCAATTGGAAGATCAAGCTCGGCGCGCCCTGTCCGCACTCACGGCGACGCTGGCCTGGGTCATTTGGAGCCTGGTCGCTTCGCTGATTATCTTCTTCATCTTCCGGATCGCGTTGATGTATATCGGGCTGTTGAACAGCGCGATCAAGGACACGATGTAGAAGGCGTGAAGCCGCTTACGCGTCAGTCCGCCAGCAGATTCAGGATGAACGGATCGTTCAGGCCGGTGGCCACGTATTTCGACTGGCTGAAATCGTGTGCGGCGGTATGTTCGTGAGGGATCGAGACAATGAAGGCACCCGCGGCCGCGGCCGCCCGTGTTCCCGTTCCGGAATCTTCCAGGACCAGCATGTTCGCGGGTTTTACGCCCAGCAGTTCCGCGGCTTTCAAATAGATTTCCGGATTCGGCTTGCCGTGTGTGACACTCTCGGCCGTCAGCCGGATCGGAAACCGACGAACCAGATCAAAGCGGTTAAAAATTCTTTCGAGATAATCTTGATGTGACGATGTCGCGACCGCTTTTGGGAGCGGTTTCGCTTCGATCAGACTGAGCAGATCGAATAGTCCGGGCATCGGTTTCAAATGTTCATCCAGCATTTCATAGAAAATGACGCGTGATTCGGCGAGCAAATCGGCTGGTTCTTCTTTCAGATTCAGATAGTCACAGAACGCGCGAAATGATTCGAGAGGACGAAGGCCGAGCATGGCATCCATCGCACCGCGAGACATGTTCAGGCCGCGACGTTGCAGCAACACTTCGGCGGAAACGTAAAACACGTCCTCCGTATTGAACATCAAGCCATCGAGATCAAAACAAACAGCCTGAATCTTGGGAACGGTGTCAGCCATATCGAAATAAAAGCTCGTCTAGCAGCCCGAGGAAGGCGGGAGGGACACGCATGCCACGACCGACAAATACACGGCGTGTTTTGACGAATCGCTCAGGCGGATCCCCAATGGACCACGGGCCAGGAAGGAATCGGAACCATAGCCCGTCTATCGACGTGCTAATAGAAGTTTAGTTGCTGACCCCACCGCCGTCCACAATTCAATGAGCGCGCAACGCTGCCAAACCTTGCTTCAATGCCGTTTGATAGATCCAAACGTCGCCGCCAAAAGCGACCAGCCGAAACCCGCGCTGAATCTGAGCACGTCCTTCCTCCACGCTGGTGACCAGCACTGCCGGAGTTTTGCCATGTTGACGACAGGCGGCCAGGACGCGATCGATGGCCGATTGAATTTCGGGATGTTGAGTCTGACCAGGGATTCCCAACGAATTGGAAAGGTCGTAAAGACCGATCCAGAGCACATCAATCTCGGGGACCGACGCAATCTGTTCCAGATTCTTCAGTCCAGTGGCCGTTTCGATCTGCACGATCAGCAGCAGCTCCTCGTTGGATGACCGGACAATTTCCGGGATCGGATCGGTTCGGTAGTCGTCGTGGGCGATGGAAAACGCGGCCCCGCGACGACCGATCGGCGGATACTTGGCCGATTGAACGAGAAGTTTGGCTTCCTCGGCCGATTCGACCATCGGAGCCATGATTCCCATTGCACCTAGATCCAGCGTCCGGGAGATGAAATCGTAGTGCGTCGTCGGAATGCGAACGATGGGGACGAGCGTCGGCCGGGGGGTCGTGGCGATCAACATCCGGATCGATTCGAGATCCCAGCCCGTATGTTCCATATCGTAAACGGCGAATTCGGCTCCGGCATTGGCCGCAATTCGCCCGATGCCCGTGGTGTTGAACTCGAACATCATTGTGCCGATCGAAACACCACCGTTTTTTACGGTCTTTTTGACAGGATTTTCCAGCATGGATTCTTTCTATTTCTTTCGTGGCAAACGTTCGAACGTCAGAGGCTTTGTTGCGTCCAGCAGCATGGCAAACAGCCCTGCCAGCACGAACGAACCACCACAGACGGCGAATACAGAATTCCAGTTGTCGATCGACGGTGTTTCACCGAGACATTTGTTATAGATCAGTGGTGCGACAGCTGCACCGAGGTTCCCCCACATGTTTCCCCAACCGAGGATCGAGGCGGTGTATCGTCCACCGACATCCTGCGCGTAGGCCCAAATGGCGGGACTGCCGAAATCGGTCGAACCGGCTGCCAGACAAAGTCCGACGACATAGAGCCATGGCAACCAGGTCTTGTCAGGATCGGGAACGAATAAGACTCCGAGCAGCAAACAAAGGCCATAACCGGCAGCCGCCGTGA
Source organism: uncultured Schlesneria sp. (assembly GCA_903871875.1). Taxonomy (GTDB): domain Bacteria; phylum Planctomycetota; class Planctomycetia; order Planctomycetales; family Planctomycetaceae; genus Schlesneria. Next base: position 19,153 of record CAIQIR010000061.1, on the reverse strand, counting down.
ACCGCGAGACCACTAGCGGAAACCGGCGACCCCACTTCAGTCCAAAACGTCGAACGGCCCAGTCGGTACAACGCCCGCCAAAAAACAACCCGAAGATCCCGATTCCGCTTGGAAAGGCGGTCATGAATCCGTTTGTCACAAATGACACGCCATGAACTTCCGTCAGATAACGCGGCAGGGACGAAACAACGAAGAACCAGCCCAGATTGGTCAGAAACTGGGTCAGGCTATTGCCCCACAAACTGAGATCGATCAAGAACGCCCGCCACGGGAACGTGGGATTCTGCGGCTCGACCGAGGCTGATTTCTGTGATGCGACATCAAGGATGAGATTCTTCTCGGCATCATTGCACCACGGATGCCGCTGCGGGCTGTTGCGACTGATGACGGCAAAAATCAGCGCGACAACGATTCCGGAAATCCCGTAAACGATGATGGTCGGCCGCCAGCCGGGCCCCTGCATTTTCCGAACTTCCGTGGGGAAAAGAGCTTCCAAAGCAAAACGATTGAGGCCAATCGTTTCCTTAGTAGATAACTGCGTTCCCTCATTGCGGCGATCGAGCAACTGCTTGCCTTGCTTCGGCAGCCTAACCGGTATTTTGGCGAAATCGAAAAAAGTCGGTTCCGACATCCGCGCGGAAAGTGCGGCGATGAGGTCGTCGAGTCCTTCAGGCTTCTGTCGGGCCAAATCATCTCCCGATGAATGAGGTCGAGGAAGCCAGTCTTGCAGGTCGATCGGCGAGGTGGATTTCGGACGAGCTGTCGCCGAATGGACTTTGATCGCATCGGCGGCGGCACGTGCCGCTGATGACAGGGCATCTCGTTCTGGCGAGGAAAGCGTCGCCATGAACTCGTCGAGGAAGAGATGTCGTTGCAGGTTGAGATCTCGTTTGGAATCCTGGGCCGGTTCGGCATCGAAACGAGCCAGGAATGCCTGCCCATCGATAATGTCATCGCTGTGAAGAACGGGTGTCGGTCGGCCGGACACAAAGTAAACGATCAGCCAGGCGGTCAGAATGGGTGCGAGTACCGCGCCGAAACGTCCCCCCAGACCTACGAACGAACTGGCGGTGCCTCGGAATGTTACGGGAAACCAATGGCGGATCAGGCCTGCCGCGGTCGGATACGCTCCCGCCTGGGCCGCTCCGCAGAACAACCGCAGCCACAGCATCAGCCAGACCGCGTGAGCCACTCCCATCAGACCGGTAAAAGCCGACCAGGCGAGAATATAGATCGTGAGCATGATCCGCGCACCAAATCGATCGCTCAGCCAGCCAGCGGGAACTTGACATAACGCGTAGGACCAGAAAAACGCGCTCACGAACCAGGCCATTTGCGTCTGGGTCATGCCCAGATCTTCACGGATGTATTCGGAAGAAATTCCGACGGCGAACCGATCGAGATAGAGCAGGATCGACATCAAGGTTGCGACAGCCAGCATGACATATCGCACAGACGTCGATCGCGATGCCTCGTCGATCGGCGTCAGAGAAGTCTCAGTCGGCATCCAGATCTCCCGTGATTGAAACCGGAAAATGCAATGCCGCCACGGTAAGGCTGTTGTCCGGATCCGTCAACCAACGGATTATTTCACGGCAGATCCGTCGTCACCCTGATAGCGAGGATCTTTGGCCCAATGGCCGGTCCCGCGAGTTCCGTCTTTGTGTTTGCGGCCCTGCACCCACTTGTAACCCGGTCCAGGCGCTGCGGGGCGGTCTTCAACTCCCTCGTCAGATGAAGAATCCTCAACGGATGTCGTGGATTTCGGATGCAGCGTCTCACGTGACTGAGTCGCTGCCCGGGGAGTGTGAACCGATTCGGGTGGTGTTGCTTTGCCCACAACGTATCCACCGAGGAAGCCAATACCTAAGGCCGCGGCCACGATGCCTAGTTTCGTCGTCTCGGGCAGAGCTTGCCAAATGGCCAGCGGTCCGGCGACAGCGCCGGCCAAACCCTGATTGGTGGCCGATTGACCACTCTTCAATTTCGCCATGCAGGCTGGGCAGGCGATCGGATCGAGTTGTGTCGTCGACAACAGCACTTCGCCGCCGCATTGCGGACACTTCCAACTTCGCTGGCCAGCAGGAATCGACGACATCGTGTAGTGTCCCTTGGCGGGATGATCGAACCAGTTCCAGGTAATCAAGAATACTAACTGTTCAGCGAATCGGCGACATCCGTTTTGTAGGCGGTCATGCCGGGTAGGAAACCGACCAGAACACCCAATGTCAACAAAATCGGAAACAACACGAATTCGTAGGGCGAAAACGCGAACGGGCTCACGACGAGGCCGGTCTTGATTTCAACAATGGGACGTGCGACGAAAACCAGGCCATGGCCGAACAACAGCCCCAACAATCCGCCGCCGACACAGAGAATGATTGATTCGATCAAAATCACGGACAGCACGGTCGAGCGTTGAGCTCCCAACGCCCGCATAATCGCGATTTCGCGTCGACGTGCGGTCATCGAATTATAAATACTGACGAAGATTCCAATCCCCGACACGATGACAATCAAGCCCGTCATTATCAGGAGCAGCATTTGAACCGGTCCCAAAATATCCTTCAGCAGTTTTCGCATCGGATCAACGGGATTAACCCCTAGCGCCTTGTTACCCTTCTTGAGATCCGAACTCAACATGATCGCAGCGGTCGACGATTTGCATTGCACCAAAATCGAGGTGACTTGCTTTTGGATGATCGGCAGATCATGTAGGTGGTGATGTCCTTCATGACCATGCCCTTCGTGATTGTGGTCATGCTTGCCGAATTTCTTTTCGATGGCGGCGATCTCTGCCTGCATTTGCTCTTTGTCCAGTTCGGGTTCGCCATAAAAGTTGCGTTCGTGTGCGATCGCTTCGTTCAGCGGTTTGTCATGCCCTTGAATCTGGTAAAAGCCTTCGAGGTTGACGTAGACGACCTTGTCGTGGGGAGTGCCGGTCGGCGCGAGCAGACCAACCACTTCAAATTCTTCGTTGTGCACATGTCCTTCGGCCCCGCTATGCACCAACTTGAATTTGGTGCCCAGCTTCCAGTCGTTGTCCAATGCCACGCGAGCACCGATATAGGCATCGAAGGGGCGGCGAAATTCGCGTCCATTGACGAGAAATGGTCGTCCGGGAATGTAGTCCAGGTCAAAGAACTCGGGCACTGTACCGACGATCGGAAAGGCCCCTTGTTCGCTCGTATCACCGATCGCCACGGGGATCGCAATCGACACTCGCGGATCTTTTTTCAGATCGAGATAGTAGCGATAAGGCAAGTTTTCGATCGGGGGACTGATGTGATAGACGGTGCTCAGGATCAGTTGCAGTGGATCGCCTTTGGGCCCGACGATGAGGTCGTAGTTGATCGAGCTTTGACTAAAGGTGGATTGCAAAATCCCGTAGATCACTAGCACGGCCACCATTAGCATGACGCCCAGCGCCACGCTTAACGCGGTTAATGACGACGCCAGACCGCGTTCACGGATACTTTTCCAGGCAATTGTGGCTAGGTTCACAGGTCGATTTCCAAAAAGGCCGGTGGACAACAGCTGCATACGCCACAACAACCGATATCGTGGGAAGCCAGACTGGCGAGTCTACACGAGAACCCGGTTCGGCGTCCAAGTCGTCTGCCCAGATCGCATCCAATTGACTCGATTTGACTTGCTTCAGCATTGCAGTGGACCAACAGACCGGTAATTCTGGTGGCCCGCACCATTTCCGCCGAATTTTGACCGGAGTTGCCATTGGCCACCGAGAGCGAACCTGCTGTGAAAGCACTGACCGTCAGTCAGCTGACCGCCAAGCTGAAGGGCGTGATGGAAAATACGTTTCGATTCGTCTGGGTCAGTGGAGAAATCTCGAACTGCAAGCAGGCCGGTTCGGGGCATGTTTACTTCACGCTGAAAGACGAAGGAGCCCAAATTGCGGCGATCCTGTGGCGCAGCGCCGCCCAGCGACTCCGGTTTCAACTCAAAGATGGACTGAAAGTGCTGGCTGCCGGTCCGATCCAACTGTACGAGACCCGTGGCCAGTACCAGTTGATCGCCGAGCAGTTGGAACCCCAAGGTGTCGGAGCTCTCGAACTCGCGTTTCGTCAGTTGCAGCAGAAACTCGAAGCCGAAGGGCTATTTCATCCCGATCGCAAACGACCTTGGCCTGTTTTTCCGCGACGGATTGCGCTGATCACCAGTCCCAGTGGTGCAGCCGTTCGTGACATGTTGCAAGTCATCACTCGTCGTTGGCCTCGCGCGAATATCATCGTCGTACCTGTGCCCGTTCAAGGCGCCGAAGCCGCGCCCCAGATTGCGGCCGCTTTGCGATCGGTGCATCTGATTCCCGATGTCGACGTGGTGATCTGCGGACGAGGTGGCGGCAGCCTGGAAGATCTTTGGGCCTTTAACGAAGAAGTGGTGGCCCGAGCGATTTTTGAGTGTCAAATCCCGGTCATCAGCGCCGTGGGACACGAAATCGATTTGACGATCGCGGACTTGGTCGCGGACAAGCGAGCGCTAACGCCCAGTGAAGCGGCGGAATTGGTGGTCCCGCTGGAAACCGACGTTCGGATGTTGCTCGAACAGATCCGTCAGCGGCTGACTTCGGCGCTCCAATACCGCGCTCAGCACGCCCGATTTCAGGTCGAGCGGCTGGCCCAGCACCCTTGTCTTTCACGACCACTGGATCGAATTCGCGAACTGGAAGCCGAAGTCGATGATCTTGAGGAACGGCTAGGGCGAGCCATGCGGCGGCGCTTGGAGTTGTCTCGGCAGCAACTGGGAACGATTTCCGCGTCCCTCAATGCGCTCAGTCCGTTGGCTGTGCTGGATCGCGGGTATTCGTTGACGAAGCGTTTGGACGACGGAGATCTGATTCGCGACGTCAGCGCGTTGAAAACTGGTGACCGCATTTCGACGTTGTTTTCACATGGCAGCGTCACTAGCGAAGTCCTCGAAGTCGAGAGCGACGACGACCTTTGATCATAGACTCGTTGGTTCGGTCGTACCGGTAGTTGTCCAACGAATGGCTTTTACAACTCTTCGCCGCGAATTGAATAGGTGGAATTCACGACGACCACTGAGTTTACTTTTTGCCAAAGCAAAAGACTTTTCCGTCACGGCTTTCGATGCCGATGACGAGGATCCCTTCCCCCACGGCGGGGGAAGCCGAAATGGGCTTGCCGGCATTGAACTTCCAGCGTTCTTTTCCGTCGGCCAAACCCAGCTCATACAGGTTGCCGTCGTTCGAACCGACAAACACTCGCTGGCCCACCACCACGGGCGAACTGTCGACTTTAGCTCGCGTGGGAAATGTCCAGGTGCGTTTGCCGTTGTCACGATTGATGGCGTGGATCAACTTATCACGTCCGCCCACGACGACCAGATTGTCGGTGACAGCGGCAGAAGAGTGAAAGGGGAACTCGCCAGCCCCCGCCTGATAGCGCCAGGTGACGGATGGTGTCTTCCAATTGACGGCAACAACTTCGCTGGCAAACGTGCCCACATAAAGCGTGTCGCCGATGACGGCAGGTGACGCAATCAAATAGGTCTCCAGTTTCAGCTCAGCACGCTGTTCGCCCGTTTTGACGTCGATAATCCGCAGATGCTCGTCGCAGCCGGCGATAAAGGTCACTCCTTCGACGACGGCCGGGGCGCAGTGGACGTATCCCTGGGTGGCATAGCTCCAGGCCTTTGTTCCATCTTTGTTGAGACAGTAAAGATTGTTGTCATACGATCCGAAGATAATCCGTTCCTCGCTGACAGCTGCGGAACTGAAGATTTCTCCGCCGGTATTGAACGTCCAGGCTCGTGCGCCCGTCGCACGATCGATGGCGTGGAAAACGCCTTCCTCATCGCCCAGATAGACCCTGTCCGCCGTAACGGTAGGAGACGACTTGAATCCGGGTGCAAAGGTGTTGGGCTGAACGTTGTCGACGGTTTTATAGGCCCAGACCTTGTTTCCGGTGGTACGTTCCAGGCAGAACAATTCACCCGACAGGCAGGGAACGTAAACGAAGTCTCCGACGATGGCGGATGTGGCGACGACTTGATCACCCAGCGAGACTTCCCACAATTTTTCCAATTTTTCGGGCAGGTCTGAGGATGCCACGCCCGTTTGAGCCAGATCGTGTCGGAACGAGGACCAGCTTGTTTTGTCGGAAATCGTTCGCTCGGCCGCGAGTCCTTCGCGCAATTGGCTCTGGCAGAAAACGACTGCCACCCATAACAACACCCATCGCGGTTGGCGAAAGCCGTGCATCGCAAAGCCTTTCCTATCAATCAGTCCACAAATGCGGACTCGTACAGACGAAGTAGACTCGGCGCATCAACGGGGCGCGGATTGAATGTCCCTGTCCATTGCTGGGCCGCTTCTCCGGCCAGCTTCGGCAGTTGCGAACGATCCACATGACACAGACTGAGGTTGGTGGGCAAGCCAGCCATCACCGTGAACCGTCGCACCAGATCCGCCACCTGGTGGCCGGCTTGCGGATCATCGATCGCACAGAGTCCCAGGTCGGCGGCCAATCGTCCATACAACGATCCGACCACAGTCGAATTGTAGCGAATGACATGGGGCAACATGACACCGATGGCCAAGCCATGCGTGACATCGAAATGAGCCGTGAGTGGATTGGCCAAGGCATGTGCTGCGCCCAGCATCGAGTTCTCGATTGCCGCCCCAGCCAAATGAGCTCCCAATAGCATATTCCCACGAGCCCCGAGCATGATTTGGGCCGTGTCACCATTCTGGGAAATCGATCCGTTCGTGCCGGCGGATCGATTCCCTTGACCCACAACGATCGGAAATGCGGTCGCCAATAGCCGCCAGGCGCGGCGGGCGAACAACTGCGAAATCGCATTCCGTTTATTCGTGACAAAACTCTCGAGAGCATGGCTGATGGCATCAATGCCGGTGGCCGCCGTCACGCTGGCTGGCATGCTGACCGTCAGGTCGGGGTCCAGAATGGCGACTCGGCAGGCCGCCTTTTTATCTCCACAGGCCATTTTCAGGTGTGTCTTGGCATCGGCAATCAGCGCGAATGACTGAGCTTCGCTTCCCGTTCCCGAAGTCGTCGGAATCGCGATCAGCGGCAGCATGGGCTTGGTCGCTTTACCGACGCCCCAATAGTCTTGCATCCGCCCGCCGTTCGTCAGCAGGAAGTTGATGCCCTTCGCACAGTCCATCGCACTGCCGCCGCCCACGGCCACAATCAGGTTGATGTTCCGTTCTTTGGCGACCGCCAGTCCGTGATCGACATCATCGGTCGTTGGGTTGGGCTGCACATTATCGAACACGGTGACTTCGAGCCCCGCGTCTTGCAGCGAAGAGACTCCCCTACCGGCGTGTCCGGCCTGTTCGATCCCCGGGTCTGTCACGAACAGCACTCGTGATGCACCGAGTTCTTTGGCGATGGCACCAAGACGTGTGAGGGTGCCCGAGCCGAAAACAACTCGCGTTCGCGGGTCGAAGTCAAAGGCGGGGAGAACGTCCAGTTCCACGGATGGAATCACTTCAGACATCAAGGCGGGACTTTCAGCGGTGGGCAGAGAAATCTCTCCAGTGCAGCAGTAACAAGCGTACCGGGTAACGCGACATGACTCAATGTTCGGCACCTCGAAACGCTGTCGGAAGAATTCTAGACCGTGAAGAACCTTTGACAAAAACTGTGGCACGAATGTCGAAACAACAGGCCGTCGCCGACTCCGGCCGGTCACTCATTGCCGCAGACACGATTCACGACGTTCGGCTGGTTTTCGGCGACCTGGAGCACTCTTCGCTATCCACATGGGACGCGATGTTTGGACCGCAAAGGAAGAGTCGACTGACGTGGAATTCCACAACGATTCATTCAAAACCGCAGACGGGGGTTACTCTTAGCAAATGTTCAGATATTCTCCTGTTCTCAATTTTTATGACATCTCGGAAGATATTCTGGTCAAAATCATCCAAGAACTTTTCGACGATTCAAATCTCTTCGCATTCGCACACAACAGAACCTGATCGTTTTGGTTCGCCATGAATGCCGACACCGATCAAATTGGACTCGTCGGATAAGAATCTTGGGGATTTTCTCCGCTTTCAGCTCAAGGCAGATTTTTTTGCGATTGCTCGGTGACAGTCTGTGTTCTCACGAAGACTGCCGGTCGTTCGGTAGATGACAATTCATCCAGGGATAGTCAATGTCCGATATTCCACGATCGCCGAAGACCGGCCGAATTCGAGAGACGATTCGGCGTGTTCCGGCGAGCTATCGGTGGTGCGCTGCGATGCTCGTCCTGATGGTTGTCGCGGTTCTTTTCGGAAGGTCGCGCTACTCGGCCCAGATTCTGATGGTCAAACCTTCGCATTCCGCGGCCGATGCGGTGTTCGTCGTCGATTTCGAAAGTGGTCAGTGCTATCGCGCGGCCGTGGATAGCGTGAGGTCGGGGGCGATTGACACCGTCTTATTGTGTGCCGAAACGCCTCGCAGGCTTGTCTCGATCGGGGCCATACCCTCGATTGAAGAATTGGGACGACAGAAGCTGCTGAACGATGGCATTGCGCCTGATGCGATTCAGCTCATCCAGGGAGTCAGCCGGACCGACTGGGAAACGGCTCGACTTCTCGATGTTTGGCTGAACGAACACCCCGCCAAGCAGCTTCGTGTCTTGTGTGATTCCTTTTCAGGTCGCCGTTGGTCGTGGATCTGCGACCGCACGTTGGCCAAGCCGAACCGATCACGGGTAGAGATCGAGGGGATCACCGATCCCCGATTTGACGAAACAAATTGGTGGCGACGACGACTGGGCGTCAAGGTTTACTTCTGCAGTCTGTTTCGATTGGCCTACGCACGCTGGCATGGCGAGGATGTTGTTCCGGACGTGGATTGGTCGGCAGACAAATACGAATCGACGGCGCTTCAGTGATGATATCGATGGGTGGTGGTGGTATGAGATTCGTTCGAATTCGACTGGCGCTGTTCCTGACCCTGACCGTATGCCTGGTCGTGATCAGCGTGTGTCATCGGCCGATCTTGGCGTTCATGGCTCACTGGCTGGATGTAGGTGTGCTTCCGCGGCCCGCCGATTACGTGATGGTGCTGCCAGGCGGTCCCGAGCAGCGCCCGTTTGTTGCCGCAGCCATGGTGCGCGCTGGATTAGCGAAGGGAGTTCTGACCGCCGAAACCCAGACCGATCCCGCGAATGACGAAGGTCTGGTTCCCACGACCGATGACGTCCTGCGACGTATCTTGATGCTTCGTGGAGTACGTGAAGATCAAATTCAGGTGCTACCAGGGCACAGTAAAAGCACTTGGACCGACGCGCTGGCCCTTTCACAATTTATGCGCGAACATCCGCAGGCCACGATCGCGATTGTGACGGATTGTTATCACACCCGTCGTTCCAGTTGGGTCTTCCAACGCGTCCTGCGTGGAGACGCGAGTCGAGTCTTTTTTGTTTCGGCTCGGTTATCGGCCGTCGATCCGAATTCCTGGTGGACGACGGAGGAAGGATTAACGACGTACCTGAGCGAATATTCCAAACTGTTTTTTTATGTGGCGACGGATCAGACCGTGATCGTGCTGGTCGGTGGGATCGGTATGGCGATGATTGTCGGATCGCGATTCTGGCGAAAAAGAGCTGCCCGATCCCAAGGAAGCACCGATACCGCGGCAGCGACTTTGACCGGATGACCTGCGAAGCCGTAGTCCGCTGGACGGAGATTGATGCCGGATTCGACAAACGCGAAAAGCCCGGCATGAACCATGCCGGGCTTAATTTGCTGATGATTGGCTCGGGCAGAGGCCCGTCGTCCGTCAGTCGCAATATGAAGAATTCGCCGAACTACTTGCGGTGGCGGATCTTGCTCCGCATCTTTCGCTTCTTTCGGCCAAGTTTACGTCGCCCTTTACCTGTCTTCTTGACGCCCATTCCCCGCACTCTCCCGTCGTTTTCACCGAAAAAATGTCGTGATCGATCACCAGAACCGAGAACGATAGCAGGCCCGCGAGTTTCATTCAAGGAGGAACTGCCAGTTCAGGTTGGCTCCCCGCCCGAATTCCTGCTCGTCCCAAAAAGTACGGTCGCGGGCAATCGGGGAAGTAATGCCTCTGTTCAGGCCGGATGCGATGTCAAACGTGTCACCGCTTCGGTCCTGATCGCAAATTAGAACGTCATTCCCCAGCCGGCATTTAACGTCCAAGACCGGCCTAATTGCTGCCCTTGTACCCATTGATAAAGGGGCATGCCAGATTCCAGGAAGAGTCGTTGTTCGCGAATACGGTGTTCCGGACGACTGAGCAGGTAGTTCACTCCCAACAGCCCGTTAAGGTAACGCGATGCCTGCGCATTCGTTTGATTGACGGGCGATAACGTCGGGTCGAGTCGTGGATCCGCCCCGCGAATGTCGCCGATCACATGACCATCCAGGCGCGCGGAAGTGCTCAACTGATCGGTCCAGCGTCGTGATAGCCACGCCGTGGCTTGGAACTGGTTTCCCACTTCGTAGTCGAGCGTATTTTTTCCGGTGGGGATCACCGCATTGGCTTGTCCACCCCAGGTCCAGTTGTCGGTCTGTTTGCGATAGGTGTAGCCCAGCAGCAGGTCGTAAGTGCCCGACGTCGTTCGCAGTTGATAGGGTAGATTGGGTGCGGTGGCCGATGGTGTGAGCGACAACGTTTCGAGGAACCCGACCGGCAGACTCAATCCAAAATTCAGATGCGACTGCGACCGGTCTCCGCGAGTCAGTACCAGCATGCCCATGATTCGCATGTCTCCGGGGTTCGTGAAGGTCGCTTTGTAATTGCCCGTCGTGGTTTGCGAGATGATCTGGTTACTTTGGAATGGGAGATATCCCATGATCGTGAAATCCTGGGTCACTCCGTATTCCAGCAGAGCGACTTGCGAATCCTGCATCATTCGCGAGGGGGCAAAAGGATAGCCCGTGGGAACACCACTGCGATGCGATCCGACATAGTTTTGATCAAACGAATTTTGCAGATACCGATACGAGATAAACGTGGATCCCGTCGGCAATGTGTGATCGCCGAACACTCCCACGGGAGCCATTCCGTCCGGCCGGTGAATGTCGATGGTCTGGCCGATCGTGGCGTCGTAGCCAAACACCGTATTGGGGTCTGTCACCACGGCACGATAATCCTGACCTTCGATCTGCTGGATCACGCCCCGGGGTGGCCCGACGAGATTGTATTCAATGGGCGGAGTCGGAATCGGTGCGATACTGGGGGTCAGATATTGGCCCCAATCGGACATTTCAGGATCAGGTGGCGGTGCGGCACTTAACGTGGCAGGCAGTGGATCATCGGTCGATGGTGGATTGAGTCCCAGATCTGCGGTCCCGTTGACTGCGTCCGGATCCTGTGCGAATGACACGGGAACAACGCTTTCGATCGGCCAAGTCGAACGTGTCGAGGGCTGGGCTGCGAGTGCAATCGATCCTGCTGCCGCCAGGCCGACAATGATGCTGGGAAGAATCCAGGTTTTCATGGCTGGGTTCCTTCCTGCTTGGCGGCGGGAGGAATTTCATCGACCGAGCTTTCGACGTGGAGGGAGCCACCCACAAACAACTCGCGGAAATCTCGCAGTTGGATCAAATTGGCAATATCGGTCAGCGCCAACCACTGAACCGAAAGGGTGTTCAAGTAGATGGCGACACCATTCGTCAGACCCTGCTGAGCCACGATGATGTCACCGAAAGCCACTTCAGAGAAGTTGGAGATATGGGCTTCGTAAACGCCCAGATAGGCCCGAGCCAGGTCAGGCAGAATTTGCTCTCGCGAATTCTGGGCCTGATACCGAGCCGTTTGATAACGGTAAACGGCGTCAGACAATAGTTGGGTCAATTGGTTTTTCGTGACTGCATATTGCAGAGAGGATTGGTGGACCTTGCCCTGCGCATTGCGGATGTTCCCCAAGTTCCGGTCAAAAATCGGGACCGGGACAGAAACATCCAAGTTGTACGCGGTGTGTTGAAATCCCGGTTGCGTAAAATCGTTTTGGATGGCCGTCGAGACCGTGAGGTCGGGAATTGGAATCGCCTGCTGAAATTTCAACTGCAGACGCGACTGCGCTTCCAGATTGCGCGAGGCGGTTAAGTCGGGATGGACATTCAAGACCCTTGCCAGCAAGTCGTCGAAATTGAAATTGGGGACGGTCATATCGACAGGCCCTTGCAATCTGGCTGGCTGCAGTTCCGGAACACCAGTGGCCGCCGCCAATTGCTTCCAGGCCGCGATATACTGATTTTGCGACTGGCGCAGGACGACGCGGGCCTGGACCACCAGAGATTTAAACTGGGATAACTCGTACCCAGCTTGTTCGCCGCCTTTCAGTCGTTCGACCATCGTCATATAGACTCGGTTGGTAAAACGAAGCAGCGCATCGTTGATGCGGATCGATTCTTGCGCGACCAAGACGTTGTAGAAATTGGCCCGCACCATGTGCAGCACTTCCAGTTTCGTCCGCTCCAGGGCCAGCTGAGAATTCGCCACTTCCATATTGGCGGCGGCCCGCGCCAGGCCAAGTTTTCCCGCCGTCTTTATCTGCTGTGAGAGAAACACGCCTTGATAGTTACGGGTGTTGAACGAACCTACGGTGTCCGCTTCATAGCCGACGACCGGGTTCGGATAGACGCCCGCCTGGAACGCCGTACCCTGACTCATCGTCGTGCCCGCGAGTGATTGACCGATGATCGGACTGTTTTCGAGGGCCAGGTCTTCCAGTTCCTCGAGCGTCATCACACGGTCGTGCGGCATTTCGATCGTTTTTGGATCGGAAGGTCGCGGGAACAGAATGTCGATCGCGCGCATTTTCTGGCGAATGTGTTCTGGATTGTCGTCCGTTTCGGGCAGCGAAAGCGGGGGCGCTGTGGCGCCGGGAATGTCCGGTGAAATCGTCAGCTGCAGAGAACGCGTCAGGTCATTCAGGTCCCCTGGCAGTGGTCGGGGAGTCCGTTTTTTGCGAGGAGAATCCGCTGAGTGGGAAGGCGGCTGATCGTCAAAACCAAGAATTTCAATCAGCGACTCGGTGCTCGGGGGATCCTCGGATTTGAAAATCGCGTTGACATGAGTTTTTTCGTCGACACTCGACAGGCGTTCTCGCCGGATCTTCGCCATGCGAGGCGTCTCCGGTGTCTCGGCTTCTTCCTCATCGACCTCATCAACGGCGACATCCTCAGGGCTCGATTCTTCCGAACCCGGGCTCTCGTCGGGAGTGGTAGAAGTTGTCGAACGTTTCGGGGCCGGACTCGTCTTCGCGGGTTTGATCCAGCTCACCGCGCGAGAGACCGCAGGTTTTCGGCGGGGCGAGACATCCTCGTCATCGGTCGCACTGACCGTGTTGGACGTGATCCCCGCACTGCGACAACCGAAACAAACGACCAGCAGGAGTGTTCCACAACAGACGTACCGCCAGCCGTTGCCACGGTCCGCCTGGCGACCGGCAATGATTTCAAGCGATGCTGATGGAGAAGCACCCATACGTTATTTGACGCCATAAAAAGCGATCAATTTGCATCGAGGTTGTCAGTCTCGATCACGTCGGTTTGACGACCGGCGACTTGTTCGACTGAAACGAATGTGCCGAAACGATCGGTCGATCGGCCTTTTCGCATCGCTCCTATCGAAACGGTTTTACGGGTTACTACAGTCTTTCCGCCGGGAATCGAGGGGGCCGCGGCAAAGGTTCCGCCTCAGCCGGTCAACATTGCGTCGTCGTCGCAAGTTCTTCGTTGCAGCGGCCGATTTAGAAATAAAGTCATCGGCCGATTTTGCCGCTTCCCTCTTGGTGGACATCGGAGTACTGTTGGGCGAATTCTTTGCGCAACCGGTATTCTTGATCTACCTTGCGCCAGACCTGCAATTGCGAAGAGTGTCTGTGCGGCGGCCACGATGCTGTCGAAGGTGCTCTCGTGCGTGGCTTAAATCGGCTTGAAAACAAACACCGCGCACCAACGGCTGCGTCTATTTCAGCGAGGGACGACAAATGACCACCCAATCGCGGACGCACCAACTCGGCAGGTTTGCACTCGGCTTTTTGACGGTTGTCGTGGTGATTGCGGTGGGCTGGTGGATCACCGAATCTCGCCGGTCCGAAGCCGCTCGCAGTCGGCGCGTTCCGGCTTCGGCCAATCCATCGGCCGAAGCCCCGCATGCCGTGGTGGATGTGCTGGATTTGCCCGAACATTCGATCAAAGCGATGCGTCTGCAAACGGTGCCGGCGGTGATTCCTCGATTTTCCAAAGTGCTGCATTTGCGCGGGACACTGCAGATCGATCCCAATCGTCTGTCACACGTTCATGCGCGTTTCCCGGGACAGATTGTCGAACTGGCGACCGTGGCCAGTTCGAAGATCGAACAATCCGATGCGCCACCGCGTTTGTCACGGACGTTGCAGAACTTCGACTACGTGGAACAAGGCGTCAAGCTGGCGGTCATTCGCAGTAAGGATTTGGGTGAAAAGAAAAGCCAGCTCGCTGAAGCGATGACGAAACTGCGTGTCGAACAGAAAACGCTCGACAGCTACAAAGTGATGACGGAAAAAGGAGTCCTCTCGGATCGTCAGTACCGCGAGCAGGAAGCCAAATTCGAACAAGCCAAGATCGCGGTGTTCACGGCCGAATCGACGTTGATCGCGTTCCAGGTGACCAAAGCAGAAATCGATAAAGTAAAGGAGTCGGCCGAGAAGTATCACCGTGGTCAGGAAGTGGACAAATTCTACGAAGATGATTGGTCGCGTGTCGTGGTGACGGCGCCAATCAGCGGTGACATCGTGGAAAAAGGCCCGATCGTGGGCGATATCGTGGACGCGAATGCCGACCTGTTCAAGATCGCCGACCTGAGTGTCCTGGCCGTTTATTTGCATCCCTACGAAGAAGACTTGCCCGCACTGGAACAATTGCCGAAACCGCTGCAGGTGATGATCCGAATTCCGGCCTATCCGGAACTGGGTGAACTTCAGTGTGATGTCGACCGTTTCTCGCCCATGATCGATCCCAACGAGCATATGGCACTCTTGATCGGCACCGTCAAGAATCCCCATCGTTCGTTACTGTCAGGGCAGTTCATTACGGCCGATGTGGGAATTCCGACGGACAAAGGGGTGGTGGAAATCCCCTCGAATGCGGTGATTGATTTCGGCAGTGAGGCGATCGTCTTTGTTCGGCCGGACCCGTCGAAACCCCAGTTTCAACGCCGTCGGGTCAATATCGTCCAGCGTTATTTCAATGTCGTGTATGTGCGTAGCGAGTTGACGGACGAACAAAAACAACAGGGCCTGCTGCCCGTCCAAGTCGACGACGAAGTGGTGACCGGAGGGATTCTGGAACTCGAAGATTATCTCGAGCAACTGCGTTAGGCCCCTGATGAGGGACAGGCTTGTCTCGAGTCAGTAGTGAGTTCATCGGTCGATCTCACATTCTGATTCGGTACCTCGCCCCCTTGATGTGATGATGAAGCGATGGGGCAAATCGGTCGTATTTTTGTTTGACGTTCCATCCTTGAAGCACCAAGCCCAGACGGACAATTGCGTCTGCCCTGCGAACCCGGAGGCCCTGCCATGGTAGCCCAACTGATAAAGTGGTCGGTGAATAATCCACTGCTGGTTGTCTTGGCAACGCTGGCGCTGGCCGTCGTGGGGATGCATTCGTTCCAAAACGTGAATGTGGAAGCCTATCCCGATCCGGCACCGGCGATTGTCGAAATCATCGCGCAAAACCGTGGGCGTTCCGCGGAAGATATGGAACGGCTGGTGACCGTTCCGCTCGAAGTGGCGCTCTCTGGCATGCCCGGTTTGAAGAACATGCGGACGAAATCGCTGTTCGGGCTCACGTATGTGAATACCCAGTTTGAATATGGCTATCCTTACAAGGAAGCACGCCAGGAAGTAATCAACCGCATGTCGACGGCGGATTTTCCTCCTGAAGTATCGCCCCAGATTTCGCCCCGATCACCGATCGGAGAAATTCTGCGTTATTCATTGGCCAGTCCCAAGGATGACGATGGAAAACCAATCTATTCGCTAAACGATTTGCGATCGATCCAAACGTGGACGTTGGAACGTACGTTTCGGCGTATTCCGGGTATCGTCGATGTCACGAGTATGGGTGGCACGATGAAGCGGTATGAAATCCGCCCCGATCCCAACCGAATGAAGCGTTACGGCGTCACACTCGAACAGCTGCAGACAGCGATTTCGAAGAGTAACAGCAATGTAAGCGGTGACTATCTGACCCAGGGTGATATGGCGGCCGTCGTGCGAGGCCTGGGTTTGTTCGGTCGTGGTCGAGATCCGGTGCAGCCGACGCTGGGATTGAAAAGCCCCAGACTCGCGGCGCTGCACTTGCGATCCGAAGAGGATCGGCGACTGCTGGCAATTCGCAAAATTACCCTAAAATCGACGAATAACCTTCCGATTCGCGTGGACGATATTGTCGAGGGCGGGCCTCTTCAACCTGGCGATTCCGTCAATTCGCGCGGAGTGGTGGTCAGCAATTTGACCCGCCTGGGCAAAGTCGCGTTGAGTCGCCCCCAGGTCGATGCCGAGGGTGAGCTGATCCTCGATGAAACCGGCCAGCGAGTTTGGACGGACGAGGATGAAATTATCCAGGGGCTGGTCCTGTTGCGAAAGGGGGCTGAATCGTTGCCTGCTTTGCAGCGGATCAAGGCGACGATTGATGAACTGAACAATACCCCGGGCTCATTGCCACCCGGCATCAAGATCCAGGTTTTTTATGATCGCACCACGTTAATCAAAACCACGACGGAAACCGTCGAAGAAAATCTGCTGGTCGGAATTTGTCTGGTCACGGTGATCTTGCTGATGTTTCTCAGCAATGTTCGTAGCGCCATTATTATTGCGATCAACTTGCCATTGGCCTTGTTGTTTGCTTTCGCCGTCTTGTTCTTCCGCGGGCAGTCCGCCAACTTACTGTCGATCGGCGCGGTCGACTTCGGCATCATCATCGATTCGACCGTGATCATGGTCGAGAACATCTATCGTGTCCTGAGCAGCGGCAAATATGCCGAACTGCCGATGAAGGAACGCATTATTCGCGCGTCCACGGAGATTCAGCGAGCGCTGTTCTTCTCCACCATCATCATGGTCTGCGCCATGCTTCCGTTGTTCACCATGCGCGGGCCGGAAGGACAGTTGTTCCGGCCGATGGCCGAGACCTATGCCTTCGCCATCGGCGGCGCCTTGTTGTTGGCCCTGACGATTGCCCCAGTGTTGTGCCTGTTGTTCTTTAAGAACTTGAAACCCACCAGCGACAACTTCTTCGTCAAGTATTTGAAGCATGGCTATTTGAGGAACCTGGAATATTGCCTGAACCACCGGTGGCTGGTCGTGATCGCCTTTGGGATGATGATTGTGGGAACCATTGTCGCCCTGCCGTTTCTGGGCCGTGAATTCATGCCGGCCCTGGAAGAAGGGCATATCTGGGCACGAGCGACGTTCCCGGTCGGCGTTTCGCTAAACGAGAACGCTGACAAATCCCGAATCGTCCGCGAGATCATGCGGAAGTATCCTGAAGTCGAACTGGTTGTGAATCAGATTGGCCGGCCTGAATCGGGGACCGATCCCACCGGGTTTTACAGCTCCGAATTCTTTATCCCGCTCAAACCTCAGGAAAATTGGGTCGCCACCGTTCCCACGACCGGGTGGAGAAAATGGTTCGGGGCGATCCGTCCGCGAACGAAACCGGAATTGGTGCGCGAATTGAGCGACGAGCTGACCACCGCACTGCCCGGCGTCAATTGGAACTTCTCGCAAGTGATTCGTGACAACGTCCTGGAAGTGTTGTCGGGCGTGCAGGGGGAAAACTCGGTCAAAATTATTGGTAATGATCTGGAGCAATTGGAAGAACTCGGCAAGCAGGCTGTCGCTGCGATGGTCGACATTCCCGGCATCAAAGATGTGGGGTACTACCGGATTAAAGGACAGGCCAACGTCGAACTTCCGATCGATCGCGACAAGTGCGCGCTGTGGAATGTCAGCGTGGCCAATGTTAACGACGTGATCGAAACAGCCATCGGAGGCAAAACCGTTTCGCAGATGGTCGAAGGCGAGAAGTCTTTTGATATCACGATTCGCTGGCCAGAATCACTACGCCGCGATTTGACGAGCATTCTGGATATACCCGTCGTTGTGACAGACAACATCGTGATTGCTCCGCCGCAATCTGGCAAAGACACCGGGGCGGCGTTGTCGACCACCGGATTTACCGGTGCCCAGCCCGATATCACGGGAAGCTCACGCGGTGGAATTCTTCCGGAAACAATGACCCAGCCGGTCGAACGACTGCGTGATCTGGTCACACCACAGGGTACCGATCTCGATGGCCCGCTGAGCGCGGACGGCCAATTCGTGCGCAGCGGGGTCTCGACGATTTCGCACGAAGAAGGCAAGCGAATGGTGGCGATCAAATTCAGCGTTCGCGATCGCGATCTGGCGGGGGCGGTCAGCGATGCACAAGCCGCGGTGCGAAAGCTGATTCCTCGGGGATATCGTGATGAATGGAGTGGTGAATTCAAAAACATGGAAGAAGGTGAAGGCCGATTGCTGGTGATCGTGCCGATGTCGCTCGTGCTGGTGTTTTTGCTGCTTTATCTTGCATTCCATTCGTTCCTGGATGCCACTGTGGTCTTGTTCAACGTGGTGGAGCTGTCTCTGGGAGGCATCTGGGCATTGTTTCTGACAGGAACAAATTTCAGTATCGCCGCGGCCGTCGGTTTCACGTCGATTTTCGGTGTCGCGGTGATGGACGGATTGTTGCTCGTTTCGTCATTCAATCATCACCGTGCCCACGGATTACCGCTGCGACAAGCGATCATGACCGGTGCCGAACAACGGGTGCGACCGGTGATGATGACGGCGTTAACGGCGATCCTGGGGCTGCTTCCGGCGGCGTTGTCGACGCGGATTGGCGCTCAAAGTCAGAAGCCACTGGCGATTGTCGTCGTGGGCAGCATGATTACCACGCTGTTTCTGACACGGTATTTGATGCCCGTGATCTACAGCTTCTACGGCGATCGTGAACCCGTGGAAGGGGCCGGGGACCTACAGCACTAACCCAACTTCGTCAGAAGTGTGAAAAAGTTGCCTTTTCCAAAAAATAAACGCCTTGTTTTTGTGGGACAGTTTCAAAAAACGCCTATGTTTTTTCTTCAGA
>CAIQIR010000060.1 GCA_903871875.1 uncultured Schlesneria sp. | reverse complement strand
GAAAAAATGGTCGAAGGCCCGCTGCCGCTGTGGCTGCATGACTACATCATCGAACCCCATTCATCTTCGGAAATGATCACGCTCGTGAATCGCATCGAATTCGAGCCGCCGGGAGGCCTGATGGGCTTTATTGTCACGGCCGACAAGATCCTGGATGCTTTGGAAGACGGGTTTGATTACCGCCGCAAAGCACTGCAACAGCAGTTTGCCAAGCCCTGACCAATCTGGACGTCACAACTCCCAGCAATCCTGAGCCAATTGACGTATCACAAGGCATCGCATTGCATCCTGGATGCCTTGTCGCTGCGGCCGACGGGGATAAAGCCGGAAATTCCGTTTGATCGAATGAAGGGGTCGTGATGTCTCTGGAATTGCGTAACGTAACGAAAACTTATCGCGACCCCAGCGGCGGGCGAGTTCCCGTACTGAACGTGGCCGATTTCAAACTGGCCACTGGCGAACAGGTTGTGCTGATCGGATCGAGCGGCGGCGGCAAGACAACGCTGCTGAACATCATCGCCGGAATCACCACTGCCGACGCCGGCGAAGTGGTGATTGGGGGCACAAATATCGTCCGCCTGTCTGAAGCCGCTCGTGATCGTTTTCGTGCCGAACGGATCGGTTATGTCTTTCAGACGTTCAATTTGCTGCCGGCGTTCACGTCGCTTGAGAATGTCCTATTGGGAATGAGTTTCGGTGGGCAGAAAGCCGATCGTCGCCGGGCGACCCAGCTGTTGGAACGCGTCGGATTGGGACACCGCCTGCATCATAAACCGGCTCAAATGTCCGTGGGCGAACAACAACGTACGTCCGTGGCGCGGGCTTTGGCCAATACCCCTCGCTTGCTGCTGGCCGACGAGCCCACCGCGAATGTCGACGTGGCCAATCAACAAACCGTACTTCAGCTGCTTCGCGATTCCTGTCGCGAACACAACGTATCACTGCTGCTCGTGACACATGCTCAGGAAGTGGCGTCGCAATTCGACCGTGTCGAAAAACTGTCCGACTTCAATCGACCGACGGCCTAGACCGCCATCTCTCGTATTGCCCAATTTCTCTCGATCGCCATTCACGAGGACGCCCGCTCATGAATCGACTCTGGATTGCCCTGTGTGCCATTCTTTGTGGGACAACCACACTCTTCGCGGATGCGAAGAACGGTCGACTGGACATCTATTTTATCGATGTCGAAGGCGGCGCAGCGACGCTGATCGTGACTCCCGCCGGCGAGTCGATGCTGGTCGATTCGGGCACGTTTGACACCGCCGGACGTGATTTGAATCGCGTCCTCGATGTGATCCAAAACGTCGCGAAGCGGGACCATCTGGACCATGCCCTCGTCACGCACTGGCACTCGGATCATTTCGGAAATCATGCAGCGATTGCCAGCAAGATCAAAGTGAATCATTTTTGGGATCGCGGCATTCCCGACACTCTGGAGGAAGATCCCCAATTCGCCGAACATGTGGCTCCTTATCGATCGGCCAGCCAAAACAAATCCAAGACAGTGAAGGCCGGCGACTTGTTGCCGTTTCAGCCCGGGACGATGCCGTTAACGGTCAAGGTCATCACGGCAAGTGGTGAAGTAATCCCCAATCAGGGCGAACCGAATCCGTTCGCCAAGCTGCACGAACCACAACCCGAAGATACGACGGATAACGCGAAAAGCATCAGTCTGCTGCTGACTTTCGGTCGTTTCAAATATGTCTGTTGCGGCGACCTCACCTGGAATACCGAAGCCAAATTGATGAGTCCCAACAACCCGTTGGGTCAAATCGATTTGTTGATGGCCACGCATCACGGTTTGCCGGTCAGCAACAATCCGGTGATGGTGCAGGCACTGGATCCTCGCGTCTGCGTCACATGTAATGGTCCAACCAAGGGCGCCCACGAGAATACGATCGCGACGCTGAAACGGGGCAAGTCGCTGCAAGCCATGTATCAACTGCATCGCAATGTGAAAATTGCCGATAGTGATCAGGCTCCCGCAGAAAACATTGCCAACATGGCAACCACGGCCGACTGCAAAGGTGTCTGGATTAAATCCTCCGTGGCCAAGGACGGAAATAGCTATACGGTACAAGTCGGCCCCGAAGGCAAGCCCCGCACTTTTGAGACTCGCTGAACCTGCCATGGAGATCGACGTATCCCGCCTACTCGCCGAATCACCGCTGTGTCATGTCGAATGGCTCAATCAAGTTGATTCGACCAACAGCCGTGCCTTGAAACTGGCGGCGGAATCCTCTTTGGCCACTCCCTTTTTGATCGGTGCCGATCAACAAACGGCGGGGCGTGGTCGAGGAGCCAATCAATGGTGGGGCGCCGACGGCTCGCTCATGTTTTCCATCGTCGTCGACATGCCTCAATTGGGGTTGGTTGCGGCCGAATGGCCTCGATTTTCGCTGATCACCGGCCTGGCGATCGGCGAGACGATCTCGGAATTTCTGCCTGCCGCCCGAGTCGGCGTGAAATGGCCCAATGACGTCTGGGTAGATGATCGCAAGATCTGCGGAATTCTGATCGAACAGGGTGATCGGCTGTCGGATCGGCTGGTCGTGGGAATTGGCATCAACGTCAATAACTCATTCGCCGAGGCTCCTGAAGCGCAACGACGCATCGCCATCTCGATGACCGACGCCGGCCAGGGACGTGCGTTTTCGCGGACCGAGATCCTGATTTCATTCCTGTCGCACTGGCATTCGTTGATCAAGCAATTGACCGAAGGGACCGTGAATCTGGTCGAACGCTGGTCACATGCCTGCGTGCTGTCGGGGCGTCCCGTGACCGTGAACAGCGGCACCAATGAGACCGTCGGCATTTGTGCCGGCATCGACGACGACGGCCGTCTGTTGTTGCGAACAGCGTTCGCGATGGAACACTGTTACGCCGGTACCGTGAGGCTGTTGGACTAGCCTTCAACCGACGGTCACGTTCGCCCCTCGGTTAAGTGGCGAAACGACGTCGAACGAGCAATCATGCCAGGCGGCGTCTGTCATGAAATCCTGCTTCAGCTGGTGCGCCAAAGCCTCGCTGGAACATAGCGCCGCCAGGGTGGGCCCCCAGGAAGTCTGGGCGACGCCTTGAATACCGCGTTGGCGGATCAGCGCGGCCCATTCGGCCATTCTCGGATGCGCGAAGACACCGCCCTGCGCTGGCGAGAAAAACTGACCGACCGCATGCCCGAACGTGAACAGCGATTCCGCACATCGCGCGAAATCGGCCTCAATCACCGACGGCAGCCAATCCATCAACACGATGCGACATAACTCCGCCGTCAGCTGCTGCGACATCGGTGGCTGGCTGGCGAACGCCGACTGTTCCGCTTCGCCGGACAATCCCACCGTCTGCTGCGGCACAGCCAGGACGAACCGCCAGTCCGACGGGAAGTCGACACGCGAAACTAAGGTTCCCAGCTGATGGGTTTCGGCGCGACCACCGTCAACGAGAAAGCCGCCCTGAGCAAACCCATGCAGCCCGACCGCAGATCGAAGTCCGCGTCCCACTCGACGAGCCAGTGTTTCCAACCCGGGTTTCGGTTCATTGTCAACCACAGACGCCGCAAGCGCCACTGCCAGTCCTAACTGGGTTCCCGAACCGAAACCACAATGGGAAGGAATCGTTTGCGTGACCGTCAATTCACAGCCAGACCCGTTACCAACCGGAAGCGCCTGCCGGATGTGCCGCAGAAAATTCGCAACGCGCGTCGCGGTCTGCTCATCGGCTTGGACCGAATCGATTTCCGCCGTGCGAGCCGATACGACAACTCGCGGTGATTCGATCATCACCCCCACGCCGCCAAATCGTCCACCTGCGGGCGCCGCTACGGAAAGTGGGCCAAAATGAAGGCGGGCGCCGGTCGTGATTACAACGTTCGTCATTAAATTCTTCAATTCACGAGATCGCTTCTTCGTCGCAATTCGTTCGCCGTCGATGGGGACGATTCGCACCAACGCCCCTTCGCACAACGAATTCGTCGCTCTGAGCATGCACACAATCGTCAAATCGCCCGCCACGTCAAGCGAACAGCTGCCATAGGTCGCGAGAATTTCAGTCAATCAGCCCTTCGATGCCTTGCCATGCGGCTGAGAACGCATACCGCGATGGGGAAATTCACGGCTTGTGAACAATTGCCCCCGCCTTACATTGAGCCGCAATGCAATCGTTCCCCCTTTCCGACAGGGATTCACACACTCAATGAAAATACCCGTGTTCGACCACCACAACTTTGGCTATCATTGGAGAATACCGGTTGGCACGATCGTCGAGACGACCACCAGACCGTTGACGGAAATGTGTGTGAATCATTTGCCCAGCGACACAAACGATGACGACCGATGCCGGGTTGCCGCAACCCGTTCGTGGATCGATTCATGGTGCGGGAAAATTGTTTGTACCGTATCGCTGATCCTGACGATGACATCCGTTCTGCGAAGTGATCAGTCGGCAACTTCGCTGAATTCCGGCCCCGATGTCGGCAGCGACGTTTCTTCCTTCTACGTTCGCGCCGTGACAGGACCGCTGGCGGGAAAATCGGTTTGTTACGTTTGTCGGAATGGAGATCGCCCGGTCGTGATGGTCTTCCTACGAGACATCGGCACGGACACGACTCGATTGCTCAAACAGCTTGACCAGACCGTCAATCAGCATCGCGCCGACGGATTGCGGTGCTTTGTCGTGCTACTGAGTGACGAAACGAAACGAGATTCCGCTCGCCTGCAAACGCTGGCATTCGATGAGAAGCTCGACCTGCCTCTGACACTTGCCGCAGAATCATTGACCGGCACGATCTCGAAAAGCATCTCACCAGACGCCGCTATCACGGTGATCCTGTACGACCAACTGAAAGTCACAGCCCGCTTCGCCTACCGTGCGGGTGAATGCAATGAGGCGGATTGCCAGACGATGATCGACAAGGCCAGCGAACTGGCGAAAAACTCGGCAAAATGAACTACTTGTACGAAACTTGTTCGTGCCGAGGTAGATCGTCGAGTTTCTGGATTCCAAACAATGACAGGAATCGAGGCGTGGTTTTGTAGCTCACTTCACGCGGCTGAACCGGATCGCGTTCGACCGCCAGCAGTTCGCGACGAACCAGTTGTCGCAGGACCGCTCCACAACCGGGCTTCCCGAGTTCTTCCACTTGCAATTGTTTGATCGGTTGGTGGTAGGCAACTACCGCCAACACTTCCAACGCCTCTTGCGACAGACGCACCTCTTTGGGACCAAGCCCGTAGACTTTGTGACGAATCCGTTCAAATTCCTCGCGCAGCGTCAGGCGATAACCTCCTTCGCCGAGACGAATTTCGTAGGGGCGGCTTTCGGCTGCGTAGCGTCGATTCAGTTCATCAATTTCGCGGTCGACGTATTCGGAATCAAAATCGCCACGAAGGACGCCCGAGAGTCTTTTCGAAGTCAGCGCCGAACCACCGACAAATAGGCACGCCTCAATGATCTGCCGAGGTGTCAAAGGCGTTTCAACGGACGTGATCGCGGCTGAGCCTGACGCCGCCGCATTGACGGCCGTTTCTGGTTCGGGGAACATCTCCTGGAGTGATGCGATCTGGTCTTCGACTGACAATGCTTGAGGTATGTTCGAAGTTGCCGCGGCATCGCTCGACTCGACCGACAGATTTCGGCTCAAAGCGGAATCCGATTCTTGTTCATCAGATTCGGACGAGGATTCAATGGAGGTGGGCCCCGGCAGTTCCAATTCAGAGGCTTCCAAAGCCGACATCGCCTTGAGATAGGCGGCTTCCAGATCGCCTCCGCCCCAGTCGCCAAAGTCCTCATCCGACGACAGTTGTTCGTCGTCGTTCAAGTCCTGCTCAAGCGAATCGGGATCCACCGTTTCGTCGTCGTTGACCGATTCCCCGTCACTGACCATGGGAACCTCCTTCACAAGCCCAGCGATTCAATTCATCGCGAACTATCGCCCTCTCTTCAAGATGGGTCAAGATCGTTCGCTCGCCGGATAGAGAGCCATGGCCACCGCGAAAGAATCGTGAGGTTTTCCGCACACCAGAACCGCGAGGACTGGAGGACTGATGAACCAGAAAACAGCTCGCCCAAATTGACACGGCGTCTTCCATGATCCAGCGAATGACCAGCAGGAAACTACTGGTTTCCCGGGGCGTTGCGATAGTCGAGCGGGGCCTTTTGCCCAGGCAACAGCAGGGGTTCGTAGTTTCTACCGGCCAGTCTTTTGACATGTTCGGCTTTGGCCGCCGCGAGGACTTCGGGTTGACGCATTAAATCCCACACCGTGGCGGCCATCGTACGGGCAGCCAGTTCCATCCCTTGCTTGCCAATCGACGTACCACTCGCCGCAACCGCTTGCCAGGAATGGGAAGACGTTCCAGGAACGAAACAGGCCGTTGTAAATCCAGCCGTAGGAACAACCCAGGAAACGTCACCGACATCAGTCTATCCCTTGCCAACTTCTCCACTGGTATCAGTCACTTGGCTGATCGATTCCAGCGGTTGAGGTTTCACTAACGTTTCACGGATTCGGTTGGCGAATTCAGTCTGTTTCGCATCATATTTGAGATTATTGAGTTGCTGTAGATTCTTCAGTGCCACCTGCGCGATGCTGTCGTTCGGCAACAGTTCCATGGTCCCGCCGAGATACAATTCTTCGAGCTTTGTCTCGGTGGCCAGCGAGCCCGCTTGAGCGCATTTCAATAGTCGCGGGTAAAGCTCGCGGACGATTTCAGCTTTGGGATGCCTGATGTAAAAGAACACCTCAGCAAAATCAGGAACGACATTCGGGGCACCACCACCGCTGGTGATGACATGGTGAATTCTTGTCAAATCGGGCGTGTGTTCGCGCATCAGTTCCGAGGCGTGGCAAGCCAGTTCCACCGCGTCCAATGCAGAACGCCCTTGTTCGGGTGAGCCGGCCGCATGAGCACTTTGACCTTTGAAGCGAAACTTGACCGCGACACGCGCCAGGCAAGATGAATCTCCAGCGGTGTTACGGGTGGACGGGTGCCAATGCAAAGCCACGTCGCAATCGCGGAAAAGTCCCGCTCGAACCATGAAGGCCTTGCCACTACCACCTTCCTCGGCGGGACACCCGTAAAAACGCACCGTCCCAGTCAGTTGCTTGGCTTTGATCTGATCTGCGACAGCGATCGCCGCTGATGCAGAAGCGGCGCCGAACAGGTGATGCCCACAGCCGTGACCGTAACTGGCTTGACCTCGTGGCAACCGTTCAGGCACAGCTTCCTGCGACAACCCCGGCAGGGCGTCATATTCGCCCAGGATGGCGATGACGGGCGATCCTTTGCCGAACGTTGCCGTGAAGGCCGTTGGAATTTCGGCGACACCTCGCTCGACGCGGAACCCGGCCGTCTCCAAGGCATCCGCCAGTAATCGCGACGACTCGAATTCCTGATATCCGGGTTCTGCCAACTCCCAAATCTTCGACGCCAAATCCCACGTCGCGACTTCCCGTTGCCGGAGACTTTCCAGCATGACTTCTTTTTGTGCCCAGGCCGATTGGGTGAGCAGCAAGAAAGAGAAGACACCTGTGATCAATCGAGACATGCTCAGATTTCCTTGACCGTGACGACGCGACATTGACAGACCAGCCGGTAACGGAAACGGCCTGGCGACACCCATCCTGGGTTGTGATTACCTCGGTTGCTCTTCGAGTCGACCATCGTTCAGGACTCCGTGACGCGGGAAGCGATTGGCCAATTCGGTGCTGTGCGTCACGCAAATCAACAGCGTGTTTTGCTCGCGATTCAAATCCAGCAACAACGAGCCGACACTCTCGGCGGTGATCCGATCAAGATTTCCCGTGGGCTCGTCCGCCAGCAGCAAGATCGGTCGATTGATCAATGCCCTGCAAACAGCAACTCGCTGCCGCTCACCACCCGACAATTGTGAGGGATAGTGTGTCAGCCGGCCTTCCAGTCCGACACGCCGCAACAGTTCACGAGCCCGCTGTTCCGCCGCGGCATCGGCACCGCCACCGGCCAACATCGGAATCAGAACGTTTTCCAACACCGAACATTGAGGAAGCAGATGGTGATCTTGAAAAATAAATCCTACCTGCGAATTCCGAAACGCCGCTTGAGCCGCTTCGCCCAATCCAAATGGATCTTGACCGGCAAGTGAGACCCGACCAGACGTCGGGGAGTCGAGAGCTCCCAGGAGATAAAGCAACGTGCTCTTGCCTGATCCCGATGGGCCCGTGATCGCCAGGGCCTGACCACGCGTCATGGCCAGATCAAATCCACGAAGAATCGACAGCTCACCGCCCGGCGTTGAATAGTTTTTTGTCAGTTGCTCGACCAGTAGCGTCGGTGCAGATTCGGTCATAGGGCCTGGTTCCAGTAATGCGTCGTGGTTGTCGACGGAAATCGATTGTCTCTCATCTTGAACGTCCGCCACGCGCATTTCCAGTGACACGCTTCCAACGGGATCGTTCCAGGGACACAATACACGATTTCCGTGGTCTCGCCGAAGCAATTGTGACTTCGATCGAGTTGCGGATCGAGACCAGCAAGACAGACGTTCTTGCCAAATGGTGGCGGGACAAGTTCGAATAAAAACGGGCCGACGGCCAGTACCAGGGACCACGATGCTACCGACTGTTTCAATGGCCGCTTCGACTCGTCGAGAATTTCTCCGCCAAAATCTGCTGGGTATAGGCGTGATCGCGGCGTCTCAGATGCTGATGGCCAGGAGCCCACTAATCTCGGCCGAGCCGCCCTTGCGAAATGGCAAATCACATCTGAAGCTCAGCCTGGCCGCCTATTCGTTTCATCGATTACTGCGACGACGGGACACACCCGAGCAACTGTCCGCGGCGCCGTTTTCGCTGGAGAAATTCATCGACTTCTGTGCCGAGCAAGACCTCGACGGCACGGAATTGACGGCCTATTACTTCCCTCAGCAGATCACCAACGAATATCTGATGAGCCTCAAAGAACGAACGTTTCGACTTGGTCTGGATATTTCAGGAACCGCGATCGGCAATGACTTTTGCCTGCCCGAGGGCGAGGAGCGACAAAAGAGCCTGACAATGTGTCGAGACTGGATCGATTACTCGGCCGCCTTGGGAGCTCCCGTCATTCGGATCTTTGCGGGCCAGATTCCTAAAGGAGACCGCGAAGAGGCGGCCCGAGAACGATGTATTGATGGAATCAATACATCACTCGTCTACGCAGCAGAAAAAGGGGTTTGCCTGGCACTCGAAAATCACGGGGGGATCACTTCGACTGTCGAACAAATGCAGAAGATCATTCAGGGTGTGAAGCCATCACCCTGGTTTGGCGTGAACTTCGACGGTGGAAACTTTCAGACCGCCGATCCGTATTCCGACTTGGAAAAAATCGCCCCTTACGCAATCAACGCTCAGATTAAGGTGGAAATCTCGCGCAGCGGAAAAAAAGAACCGGCGGATCTAGCCCGAGTAGTCAGAATCTTGAAGGACGCTCACTATCGCGGATTTGTTGTTCTGGAATACGAATCCGCCGAGGATCCATTCGTCGCGATCCCGCAACATCTTCGGACGCTTCGCCAATTAATTTCTGGCTAAAACGAGCGTCGCCATGAAGGATGTGCTGGGTTCCTGTGAATTCCGTTCACAGGTTCCCCAACACCCTTATGGCTTTTCGAGTACTGGTAAAGCGTGGTCTGGACTGGTTATTCTTTTGGTTGGTCAAATTTCTGGCGGGGAGATCGTTAATGCGTCGTCGTTTGAGAGAAGACTATTCGACGGCGAGAAACCTCACGTTGATTGCTCTATTGATGCTGACAGCATCGGGTTGTGGCAAGACATCCGACGCACCAGCCAAAACGGGTTTTGCTGTTCCGGATGGAAAGCCCGACAAGATTTTCGCGTTTGTGAAACAACTCCGCGAGAACAGCCCAAAATCTTCGGATCCTCAGGAGAAAATCGACTACATCCGCAACACTCAACGAGCGATGATGGAGGCCGGAGACAAGATCCTGGCGCAACAAGCGGAAGATGAATCGCTGGCCGAAGCGGTGGCGATGAAAATATTCGCGATGATCGGCTTGGCCACCGACCAACTGCAACCGCCGTCGCAAGCGGAAGCAAGAGCGAATAATATTCTCGAGTTCATCAATAAACTCCGAGAAGATAAGCGGGAAATCGTCGTCAAAACGGCAAATGAGTTCCTGAACGCGGCTCGCGCCCTCCAATTAAAATCGATGCCCGTCGATGATCGAACAAAATTGGCCGACGACGCCATTCAGCACGTGGTTGACTCCAAAGGATCGCAAGCCTCAGTCCGCAACATGGGCTTCTTAATTGAGCGTTTCGAGAAGATTGGCGAAGTCGATACCGCTGCCTCGCTATGCGACCGACTGGTCGCCCTAGTCGAAAACATACCCGACAAGAGACTACGGGCCTACGCGTTCACCATCCGGGGTCGGGCGAACCGCCTGCGGCTCCCCGGAAACAAACTCGAATTGCAAGGAACGTTGCTCGACGGAGGCATCTTGGATTGGGAGTCTTATCGCGGCAAAGTCGTGCTCGTGGACTTTTGGGCCACATGGTGCGGACCTTGTCTCGCCGAGCTTCCCAATGTCAAAGCCGCCTACAACGCGTATCACTCCAAAGGGTTTGATATCGTCAGCATCAGCCTTGATCATGATCGCCAAGCACTGGAGAAATTTCTTGCCGAGTGGCCCATTCCGTGGGCTCAACTGTTTGAGGATCCCAAATCAAAATCGTCGGGTGGATCAAATCCGATGGCCTTGAAATATGATATTTCCTCGATCCCCGTAGCGTTTCTCGTTGATAAAGAAGGAAAGGTTATTTCACTGGAAGCCCGGGGCCCGGAACTGCGGCGTCTGTTAGGCGAGCTTTTAGACTAAAATAAGTGTCCGATGGTTCGGCTGGGCGCAGCTCGACTGCTCACGTGATCCATCCTCAGGACCGTCGATGCGGAAATACGACATGTTACAATGGTCTTCTCTGATCCCATTTGCCTTCGCGACAGTGTTGGTCGCCGCCGAGCCGGAATCGATCCCGAGCGCACTCAGCCCCGAGAACTTTACTTCGCCCGGCCACTCCCTGCACGGAGAGACATTTGATGAAGGGCCACGGCGAGCCGCTTCTCTGCTTGGCAATACGGGCCGAGTGACATTTCCGATTACCACCAGCCGTCCCCTCGTACAGCAATATTTCAACCAGGGAATCGGACAACTGCACGGCTTTTGGTACTTCGAGGCAGAACGATCGTTTCGTCACGCGGCCACATTGGATCCTGGGTGCGCGATGAATTATTTCGGCATGGCCTTGGCCAACATCAACAACGAATCGAGAGCCAAGGGATTTATTGCCGAAGCCAGAAAACGAAAGGATCAGGCATCTGACCGTGAAAAGAAATACATCGACGCCCTGGATGCCTGGTACAAAGCGGAAACAGGTGATGCAAAGAAATTGAAGACGCGGGCGCGAAACTACATCAACGCCCTGGAAGAAATCCTCTTCCAGTTCCCCGATGATCTGGAAGCCAAAGCCATGCTGGGCCTGGCACTCTGGCAAAAGCGATCGGATCTGGATGCAAGCGGCGATTTCGCTCTGGACGCTCTGTTTAACGATGTGTTGTCGGTCAATCCGTATCACCCCGTTCATCATTACCGAGTCCATCTCTGGGATAACGATAAGGCGAAGATGGCCGTTACATCGGCCGAACGATGCGGCTTGTCGGCACCGGGGATCGCCCATATGTGGCACATGTCGGGGCATACCTATTCCGAATTGCACCAATACTTCGATGCCGCGTGGCATCAGGAAGCCTCGGCTCGGACTGATCATGCCTACATGATGCGCGATGGGATCTTTCCCGATCGAATCCATAACTTCGCGCACAACAACGAATGGCTGGTCAAGAACCTGCAATATCTGGGTCGCGTTCGCGACGCCATTGGATTGGCGAAAAACACGATCGAGCTTCCCCGCCATCCAAAACTGAACCCGTTTCCGGGTGGAAAGAGCGCCCACTTCGGGCGATTGCGACTATTCCAGATCTACAATCAGTTTGAACTTTGGGATCAATTGATTGCGGATGCTCAAACCCAGGTGCTGGCGCCGACCGCCGACAGCATCGAACAAGTGAAATACTTTCGGCAACTCGGTCGAGCCTATTTTCGTCGAAACGATCTGGCCCAAGGCCGGACGCAACTGTCGATTCTCGAACGCCGCCTGAAGCGAATCAAGCAGGACACCGATCTGGCCGTTGATACCGCCGTGGCGAAAGCCCGATACGAAGGGGGCGATACGAAGAAAATCGAAACCAAACGCAATCAAGCCGCTCAAGCCACGGCCGAGAAAATCAATGCGTTGGAACGAGCCGTCGATGAACTGCAAGGACATCTACTGCTGGCCGACGGAAAGTTTGTCGAAGCACTTGATCGATTTAACAAAGCACACGATGTCGATGATGCCCTTGTGGCAGAAGTCGAATTTCTGGCGGGAAAACAGGACGAATCGTTGAAGCGATTACGAGATTGGGTTGGCCGCAGCAAAAATCAGGTTCGACCCCTGGCCGCTCTGGTCGAAATGCTTTGGCGGCAAGCCAAGAAAGACGAAGCCAAACAAACGCTGGACACGCTCCGCGAAATTTCGGGTGTGATCGATCTTGATCTACCGCCGTTCGTACGGCTGGGCCCCATCGCCGTCGAATGCGGATTCCCGCCCGATTGGAGAAAGCCAATACCGGTCGCTCGGAATGCGGCCGAACTGCCCGACCTGTCAACACTGGGGCCGTTCATCTGGCAACCAACATCCGCTCCTGAATGGTCGCTACCAGACGCGAACGAACAGCCACATTCGCTCGCCGATTACCGTGGCAAGCCCGTGGTTGTCCTGTTCTACCTCGGCTTTGGTTGCCTGCATTGTGTCGAACAATTGCAGGCGTTCGCACCGATGCATCAAGCCTTCTCCAACGCTGGCATCTCTCTGATCGCGATCGGTTCAGACTCCGTTGCGAATTTGAAGAAATCACAAGAGCGATACAATGCGGATGGTGAATTCCCATTCCAACTGGTGTCTGACCCCACGTTGGAAACGTTCAAACGCTATCAGGCTTACGATGACTTTGAACGAACGCCGCTGCATGCCACGTATCTGATCGATGGCACGGGAAAAATCCGTTGGCACGATCTGGGTGCCGAACCGTTCATGAATGTCGACTTTCTGCTGGGCGAGGCCAAGCGGTTGTTGCACCCCGAACAGATGGAACTACCGCAAGAGCCTGAGCTACTTGACGAGAACGCTCCAGCTGACGCGCTGAATCCTCGCAACGCCTTTCCTTCGATCAGCGAACCGCCTGCGAAATCTTCCGAACGGCGAGCCGTCGCGGTCAGTGATTAAGGCAATCCCTTGCAGCCGAAGATTGCGGCCTCAGGAATTACTGCTGAGTACATTTCCTGAACAAACCTGCCCGGCTTAGCGATCGACGACCAGAATGGCGGGGATGTCAATGTTGACCCCCTTAACACTGATTGGAACGACTGGCCAATCACTGGGCGGTGTGACAATCACCGTGCCTTCGCTCGTCACGAGAACGGTGTCACCCATCAACGCCGGTCCCACGGACGGATGCCAGAAGAGCGGCACCCCGGCCGTCAATCGAAACTCGCTGTTCGGCATCAAGGGAACGGAACCGAACGCGTATTCCACCACATCAGCCTGATCTGCCTGTCGCCATTCGGCGGCAGCCCCCGATTTTTCGTACAGACGGCGAACACGATTCCAGACTTCAAACAGTTCCCATTCGGGTTGAGAAAAATAAACTCCAGTCGCCGCGACGAGAGCCGCCGGCTCGAAAGCCGCCAACAGATCCGCGGGTGGATCTCCAAACGAAACCGTGCGGGCCACACCGACATGTAACCCTTGGTACCGCCCGACCACCGAAATTGTACAGTATCGTTGGACCTGGGACTGATTGAACGTCCAATACCGGAACCGCCGACCGCGACCATCACCCAGAATCTGGATCCGTTCTGGAACGACACCGTGTTTCAACAGGCGGTGTGACAGTTCCCCGGCAATTTCCGCCTCGGTTCGGCCGCGCGTCAGTGTCCTGGCCGTGGCTTCCACTGCGTGGGCCGCTATCCGCCCCGCCTCAATAAGACGCTCAGTATCGAATGGCGTGAGCGGCAGCCGCATGCCGAGCAACATCATACTGACATCGTCGGTCCCGTTGGTTCCTGTATCGCTCGCGACACGACGACCGCGGCACAGATCCGAGACCATAACGGCGCGGGGTTCAAACCAAGGACGTTCTTTGAGTTGAAATCCCAGACCGGGAACTTCAGATTCAAAATATTGGGCGGTTTCCGCATTGCTGCAGACAATCACACGAGCATCGGGAGTGATGAACAGCGATCCAGTTTGACCGGTCGAACCACCACGCTGGTTTTGACCGCCACCCGTCAGCCAGGCAAAATTCGCCGGGTGTTGCAAGTGCAGTGCACAATAGTCTTCGCGATGAAGAAACTCGCGAATTAACTGATGCCGGCGAGTCACCTCGGCCACACGGCCTGTATCGATTGTCGCAAACTCTGCTGAGGAATGAGGATCGGAGAGGTCAACAGCAGACGGGCTCATGCGGCATCTCGCATTCTGTCCAAATTGGTTCCACCAACCAAACGCTGAACCGGCCGACTGGAGGGCATTTTCCAGATCACGGCATTTCGACGCTCCCGAACTCGATCGCATTCAGCATACCACAGGTCCACCCGCAATTCCCAACTCTCCTGCATCAAAAAAAGACATTCCGTCATCACCAGGAACGGTATTTGGGCGAGTTTGACTGATACAAATTCAATTTTGTAGGGTCTTTCGCTGGAAACTTGTATTGAGGTTTGTCTATACTCCTCGCCCCACTAACGGGGGGATGCGGGACTGTCGGATAGGATCCGGCATCACAGCCAATGAATTTAAGGAATCGCGGCCATGCCGAAGCAAAAAACACACAAAGGGATTAAGAAGCGGTTTACAGTCACCGCCTCGGGTAAGGCGAAATGCCGTAGCCCCTATCGTGGCCATCTGCAAAGCCATAAGCCGAGCAAGCGAAAACGCCAGAACCGAGTGGATACGGTTCTGATAAAGGTCGACGCAGCAATGATTTGCGACGCACTTCGTCCTGCCGGTCGATAGTCGACGGCCTTTTTTGATCCCCGGTCAGCTTCCGGATAGTTTTTTAAATCAGCGAATTTCATTATGAGAATCTGCTTCAGCGTTGCCCGTCGTCGGTCTCACAAGCGCCTGTTCCGCGAAGTGAAGGGCAGCTACGGCGGCCGCAAGAATCTGCTGCGACTCGTCAAAGAGACCGTGGTTCGGAATCGATGCTTTGCCTATCGCGATCGTCGTAATCGCAAGCGAGAATTCCGGGCTCTCTGGATCATTCGTATCAAAGCAGCGGCCGAAATGCGGGGCTTGTCCTATTCTCGCTTCATCTACGGCCTGACGTTGGCTGACATTAAACTCAACCGAAAGGTTTTGAGCGAAGTCGCCATTCACAGCCCCGAAGTGTTCGACGAAGTCACGAATCTCGTCCGCGAGGGGTTGAAGAAGGCGGGTCAAGCCGTCTGAGGTGGGATTCGCCCGATGTGATCAATCAAGACACCACCCCGTCATATTCGAGGGGTGGTGTCTTTTTGTTTTGGGGATGACATGGATCTCAGTCAGACGTTCGCCACGTTTCAGCAACAAGCCCTGGCCGCTATCGACGCGGCCTCGAATGCGGAAACATTGGAACAGGTCCGGATCGAATTTCTAGGCAAGAAGCAAGGAAAGCTGAAGGATCTTCAAGCGACCCTAGGCCAAGTCCCACCTGAACTACGCCCCGAGGTCGGCAAACGCTTCAATGAAGTCAAAGACGCCGTCACAAAGGCTTGGGAAGAACGCCAACAACAAGTGTCCCGGCCCAAAGTGGCCGCGACGGCCATTGATATCACACTGCCGGGAATCCGTCCTGCAACGGGTAAGCTGCACCCCTTGACGCAGACCATCAATGAATTTCAAGAGATCATGTCTCGCTTCGGTTTCGAGGTCGAAGATGGTCCGGAAATTGAGGATGAATGGCATAACTTCGTCGCGCTCAACATTCCCGACGATCATCCGGCCCGTGACCCGCTCGATAATTTCTACCTGGCGACGGCCGCCGTCGCCGGAGGTGGCCCTCGGCTTCTTCGCAGCCAGACGTCGACGATCCAGATTCGAGTCATGGAGAATCGAAAACCACCGATCCGAATCGTCTCCGTCGGCCGTGTTTACCGCCCCGACGAAATCGACGATACGCATCACATCATGTTTCATCAGATGGAAGGACTGATGGTGGGGCCCGATGTGACCATGGCTTCACTGAAAACCGTCCTACGACTGTTTGCGGCAGCCTACCTGGGTGAAGATGTTCATGTCCGTTTTCGCCCGTCGTTTTTCCCTTTCACCGAACCCAGTGTCGAATTCGATGTCCAGCGTGGTGACAGCTGGCTCGAGTTGGGTGGTGCCGGGATGGTCGATCCGAACGTTCTGCGAGCGGTCGGATACGATCCGGACGAAGTCAGCGGATTTGCATTCGGACTGGGCATCGCCCGGTTCTGTATGATGCGTCACGGAATCAAGAACATCCGGCATTTTTATTCGAACGACCTGCGTTTCCTCCAGCAGTTCTAATTTGGATCGTAAAGGGCAGCATGATCTACGTTAACATCGTCTTGACCGTCAAAGATCCCAAAGACGTCCCCGACATCCAGGGCCTGCTTGCCGAGCAGGGGCGGCTTTCCCGCCAAGAACCGGGTTGCGTGCGGTTCGAAGTTTATCATTCGCAGAATGACGATCGGGTGTTTGTGCTGAACGAGCATTGGGCCGATCAAGCGGCCATCGACGCCCACCGCAAGGCCACCGCCTATACCACGATCTATCAGCCCAAGGTATTGCCACGTGTCGATCGCGTTCCCCATCCTTCGACGCTGATTGAATAATCAGGCTTCTTCTTTCACATGTTGGAAGGACCGGAAAATGGCGAGACCCCTGTCGATGATGCTGATTGGTGCCGCGATCTGCTGGTTCCTTGGTGGGACATTGAATCGTCCTGCGACAGCCGACCCCACACCGGATTCCACGAAACAAAGCTCACCGACCGAATCAACGAAGATTGCCTTGGTCGATGTCGGTCGCATTTTCAAGGGTTCAAAACAATTCGAGCGGATGCGAAGCTCTCTGCAGGTCGAGATCAAAGATTCGGAAGAAACGGCCAAGCAAATGCACGCTGAGATTCTGCAGATGGGGAAGAGATACAAGGAACTGGAGCGAGGGTCAGAGGAACAGAAGGAACTCGAAGTTCAATTGAAGCGGAAGCAGGCCGAGTTCGAGGAATTCAAAAAAGAGACGACCCGCCGGTTTAAGAAGGAAGAGTCTGCCGTTTTTTTGAAAATCTTTCAGCAAGTCACCAAAGAAGTCGCGAACTATGCCCAGGCACACCATATCGATCTGGTGATGCGACATAATCCTGAACCGTTCGATACAGAAGATATTGCAACCCAGATGCAGTACATGAACAAGATGATCCTGTTCGAGAACAAACTCGACATCACCGACGAAATTATCGCGGCGATGTCCGACCAATAAGACCGGTAGTCAGTCGATATACAGTCGGTGCCCGTCAGGCGATCTCAGCGTTGGATCAGTCCTGACGGGACAGTCGACCTGCTAATTCGACGGCCGTGAATGACACGTTCCTACTTTTGATTGTGAAATCCATCATGACCCAGCTCAACAAGTACAGTTCCCGAATCACTCAACCCCGTTCGCAAGGGGCCTCGCAAGCGATGCTCTACGGCACCGGCATGACCCGCGAAGACATGGACAAGGCGCAAGTCGGTATTTCCAGCATTTGGTACGAGGGAAACACCTGCAATATGCACCTCAATAAGCTGTCGGAAAAGGTCAAGGAAGGGGTCAGTGACGCCGGGCTGTGGCCGATGCGATTCAACACGATCGGCGTCAGCGATGGGATCTCGATGGGAACCGACGGGATGTCGTATTCGCTGCAATCGCGCGACATCATTGCCGACAGCATCGAAACGGTCATGTCGGCCCAATGGTACGATGCCAACATTTCCATTCCCGGCTGCGATAAGAACATGCC
Source organism: uncultured Schlesneria sp. (assembly GCA_903871875.1). Lineage (GTDB taxonomy): Bacteria > Planctomycetota > Planctomycetia > Planctomycetales > Planctomycetaceae > Schlesneria. Next base: position 79,695 of record CAIQIR010000060.1, on the reverse strand, counting down.
AGGCTGCCTGATGGCGATGGGACGGTTGAACCGGCCTTCGCTGATGATTTATGGGGGAACGATTAAGGCCGGTTGTATTCCGCTGCATCCGAAACTCGACATCGTTTCGGCCTTTCAGTGCTATGGCGAATACATCACCGGCAAGATTACGGACGAAGAACGCCAGTCGATCGTCGAGAAAAGTTGTCCCGGAGCAGGGGCCTGCGGCGGGATGTACACGGCAAACACCATGGCCTCGGCGATTGAGGCGATGGGAATGTCGCTGCCTTACAGTTCTTCGATCCCCGCCGAAGATCCTCTCAAACTGGGTGAATGCCTGGCGGCCGGTAAGGCAATTCGCAAACTGCTGGAGCTCGATCTGAAGCCACGGGACATCATGACACGAGCAGCCTTCGAGAACGCGATGGTTATGATCATGGCCACCGGTGGCTCGACGAATGCCGTACTGCATTTGATTGCGATGGCCCGCGCCGTGGATGTGCCGCTGACGATCGACGACTTCCAGTCGGTGAGCGACCGCATTCCCTACATCGCCGACCTCAAGCCCAGCGGCAAATACGTCATGGAAGACCTGCACCATGTGGGTGGCACGCCAGCTGTCATGAAGTATTTGCTGGCTCAAGGATTGCTGGACGGCAGCTGTATGACAGTGACGGGCAAGACTCTTGCCGAAAATTTGAAAGACCTAGCCGGCCTGGCCGAGGGGCAGCGGATCATTCAGCCGATCGACAAGCCGCTGAAGGAATCAGGTCACATTCGGATCATGCGCGGGAATTTCTGCCCGGACGGTGCTGTCGCGAAGATCACCGGCAAAGAAGGACTGGTGTTCAAGGGCCCGGCTCGCGTCTTCGATTCCGAAGAGCTGATGTTGAAAGGCCTGGAAGACAAGCAAATCCAAAAAGGTGACGTGATCATTATTCGTTATGAAGGCCCCAAGGGCGGTCCCGGAATGCCCGAGATGCTGACCCCCACTTCGGCCATCATGGGAGCCGGCATGGGTGCCGATGTGGCGTTGATCACCGATGGTCGATTCTCGGGCGGATCGCACGGATTCATCGTCGGTCATGTGACCCCCGAGGCCCAGGAAGGTGGACCGATTGCCTTGGTCAAGAACGGTGACATGATTACTGTCGATGCCAAAACGAACCGGATTGATGTGGCTTTGTCGGAGCAGGAGTTGACTCAACGACAATCCACCTGGAAGGCACCGGCTCTCAAATCGACTCGCGGCACGCTATACAAGTACATCAAGAACGTGAAGAGCGCCTCTGAGGGGTGCGTGACCGACGAATGAGCCTCACACGTGAGCGGAGTCGAGCATGACGTTTGACGAAGACATCAGTGCGGCTACTGATCCCACAGAGGCGGGTTTGTCGGCCGAAGGCGAAGAGGCGAATCCGGGATGGATCGGATTCACGGGACGGATTCTGGGACCCACCGTGTTTGTTGCCGTACTGATGTTTCCCGCTCCTGAAGGATTGAATCCCTCGGCCCAGCGGCTACTGGCCGTCACGCTATGGATGGCTGTCTGGTGGGTGACCCAAGCGATTCCCATCGCCGCGACCAGCCTTTTGCCGCTGGCGCTGTTTCCGCTGTTTGGAATTCAATCGGCAAAAACGGTCAGCCAATCGTATCTCGGCGATAGCTCTTTCCTTTATCTCGGCGGATTTATCATCGCCCTGGGAATCGAACGCTGGGGCTTGCATCGCCGTCTGGCACTATTGACCGTTAATGCCACCGGAACCAGCCCACAGCGAATTGTGCTCGGGTTCATGTTGGCGACATTCAGTCTGTCGATGTGGATTAGCAATACCGCCACCACACTGTTGATGTTGCCGATTGCGATTGCCCTGCTGACATCACTGGAACAACTTCCGCTCAGTTCGCAGGGCGAATCGATCAAAAACACGTTGTCATTGGATCCGCATTTCGCACATCTGGGGACTGCGCTCACGTTGGGAATTGCCTATGCCGCCAGTATCGGCGGGTTGGCGACGATCGTCGGCACTCCAACTAATCTGGCCTTTATCGACATCTGGAACCGCTCGTTTCCAGACCAGCCCGCCGTCTCGGCCGCGCAATGGATGTTGACCTGGACCCCATTCGGCCTCGTTTTCTTGATCTGTGCCTGGAGGATTCTGGTGTGGGGCCTAAAAACCCCGGCGGGTTTCGAGCGTTTCGACCGGACCTATTTCCTGCAGCGACTACGCGAACTGGGATCAATGACCTATGCCGAACGTGTGATGCTGGTCCTGTTCGTGGTTACGGCACTGCTGTGGTTATTGCGAACCGATTTTACGTTCGGAGACTGGGTGCTTGTTCGTGGATGGGGCAGCCTCGCTGCCGTCTGGCTGGCGGGGCTGGGGATTCCCCCGGAAAAGTCCGGCGAATTTATCAGCGACGGAACAGTGGCCATGACGGTTTCGGCGTTAATGTTTGTGATCCCCGTCCACCGGACTCGTCATGGTCAAACGAAATATCTGATGGATTGGGAAACGACGTCGCGAATTCCCTGGGGAATCCTGCTACTGTTTGGCGGTGGGTTCGCCATCGCGGGAGCGTTCGAATCGACGAGGCTCTCGGAATGGGTGGGAACTCTTTTTAAATCGTTCGCACAGGGACAACCCACATGGGTCCTGGTCACGTCAGTCTGCTCGCTATTGACGTTTCTGACCGAATTCACATCGAACGTCGCGACTGTTAACACAATTTTACCGATCATCGCGGCCGCGTCGGTGGCATTGGGAATTGATCCGCGGTTACTGATGATCCCGGCCACCATTTCGGCCAGTTGTGGATTCATGCTTCCCATCGGCACACCTCCCAACGCTATCGCGTTTGGAACTGGCCGGATCAAGGTGAGTCAAATGGCGTTTTATGGAATCATTTTGGACGTATTGGGTGTGATTCTGGCCGTCGCCGCAGTCTACGGATTGATGATCCCGCAATTGGGAATCAAGATCGGCTAAAGCCACACGTCGACCTTGATCAGACGGGACGTCGAGCACCAATAATTCTCGCTTTGCCGTCGAGTCGAGCGAAGACGATCACTCCTGGATCCGATCCGGCCAGCGGAAGCTTGCGGCGCAGTGTGTCGGCTTGTACAGGAATATGGCGGCACTTGATTTCGAGTTGACCAAACCCCGACGTCCGCAGCCAGGACTTCAGATCTCGCTCGTTGTTGGGCAAGTTGGTGAGCGTTTCGAACGTCTGAACGAACGGGGATCGAATCAATTGATCAGAGGTCAGGTATTCTTCGGCGGGATCCAGTCGATGGAGCCCCAGTCGATCGGCCAGGACATCGACAAGACCGGATCGAACGACAGCTGGATCGGGATCGTACAGATACCGTCCGAGCGGCGAGACCGGAACGGCAACTTCTAGTGGATGTCCCGTAATGCTCTCGCCAGCCGGCAAGACCGTTGCACGAAATAATGAATCGCGAACAAGGTCTCCAAACCAGACCGTGGCTTCTTTGCATTCACCCTGAAAGCTGATCAGTTCGATTTCCGCGTCCGGAAATTTGCCGCCAAAGTTGCTGGCCGGACTCACCTTGATGGCTCCTCCGCGGCAGCGCGACATCAGTTCACGCAAATAATCCAACCCTGGCACATAGTCTTCAATTCGAGTGACGCGCCCACCCGATCCGGGACGCCGATCGGGATCGATATGGACGAGACCTTCGAATTGCGACAATTGCAAAACATCCTCGCAGCGTGTCTGCACTCGACCGGCAACTCCGTAAGCTTCCGCATTCCAACTTGTCCGCAAACAGGCGGCCGGGTTGATATCGAACGCGGTGACGTCGCAGTGCGCTGCGAGCGAGAACGTGTCACTGCCAATCCCGCTACACAAATCCCACACCGGCCCGGTGAATCGCTGGGCTTTATGACGCGAAATCGCTTCATTCGTCGATTGTTCCAGCCCCTGTCGATCCAGCCATAACTGATCGGCTCGGGTGAATTTGCTGGCAGCCCGGCGTCGCAATTCATGGATCGAGACGGCTGCTCGGACGATGTCATCGGGGAATTGCTTACGCAAGACCGCCTGCACAGCCAGTTCACTACCGGTCGTTTCCGCAATCAGATCGAAGACTGCGGGCGTGGCTCGCAGCTCGCGCAGGACGCGGCATTCGTCATTCTCATCGGCAGTCGGCTCTAAGAACACAGGCGTCAATCCGCTCTTGTTAGAGGCCCCCACGGGAAACTCGTTACACCGTTCGTTGTCGGACATCACGAATCACGTACGATCTGACAGTCGGGCAAACTGTCCAGAAACAACTGCCCGTAACGCTTGGTTTTGACTCGGGGGTCCAAGATGACAACAATTCCCTTGTCGGTTCTGGAACGGATCAACCGACCAAAACCTTGCTTCAGTTTGATGACCGCTTCAGGAACTTGATAATCCATGAACGGATTTCCACCCGCGACTCGAATGGCATCCAGACGGGCTTCCAGTAATGGATGATCGGGTACGCTGAAGGGCAATTTGGTGATGATCACGTTCTGCAGGGCATCTCCGGGAACGTCGACTCCCTGCCAGAAACTGTCGGCACCAAATAGAACTCCCGCCGGATCCGTGCGAAACTTCTCAAGCAACATCGTGCGGGGCATATCGTCGCCCTGAGAGTACAGACCGTAGTTCATGGAGACAAACCACGGCGTCAAACGGCGAGCACAATTGCGCAGCATCTGGTAACTGGTGAACAGCACAAAGGCGTGTCCTTTTGTGCTTTCGACATATTTCTGGATCTGTTCACAGACTGCGGTTTCATAATCGGACGGCGCTTCACTTGGGTCTGGCATTCCTTCCGGCAGAATCAATTTCATCTGCGTTTTGTAGTCGAACGGACTGCCGACCTTCTTTTCATTTGACTTCGTCAACCCCAGCCGCTGACGGATAAAATCAAAGCTTTGACCGCCGACCGCCAATGTGGCGCTGGTCAGAATCACCGTGCTGACTTTGTTGAACAGTTCTTCACGCAACACGGGACCGACATCAATCGGTGCCGAAACCAGCTTAATTCGCTGTTGATGTTGCCCACTTGTTTCCAGCCAATAGACGGCGTCTTCGATCGATTGCTGCAGCCAGGAATTCAATGAATCGGCCAACCCCACACAGCGTTCGGCGGCGGAGGTGTATTCGATCCGTTCTTCGTCAGAGGCGATTTGACCACTGAGCTGGTGAATGCGAGACCCCAGCTCTTTCAGCGCAGGACTGACCTCATTTTGGATCTTTGGCGGTGTACGGAATCGGCCATTTTTAACGGTCAGCGATTGTCGGATCTCGTGAATCGCTTCGAACAGATCACGAGCCAGATAACGGATTTGATCGACTTGCTTGATCGCGTTTCGCTGTAGATTCAAAAACGATTGGTCCGAAGAAGTGGTGCGCATCAGCAGCCCCTTCTGAGTCCGATCGTTGTAGAGTTTGCCCAACATGTAATCGAATTGACCGTTCGAGACTGACAGCCCCAAATGATCGCCCGCCACTTGTTCGACAGTGTGGGCTTCGTCAAATACGACAACGTCGTAATCGGGCAAAAGACTGACACCTTCGCGTCGTAGCGCCAAGTCAGAGAAAAACAACGCGTGATTGACGACCATCACGTCGGCATTCCAAATACGCCTGCGTGCCTTGTAGTACAGACATTGTTCGTGAGTGGAACATTTCTTGCCCAAACAATTGCCGTGATCGCTCTGAACCTCGTCCCACACGCTGGGCAGGGGCTTAAAATCCAAATCGGCAAGACTTCCGTCGTTGGTGTCGCGTGACCATTCGACAACCTGTTGCAGCTGCGTGATTTCGTCCGGCCGGGAATACAGCGAATGCGAACGATCGACGGCCCCCTTTAATCGCCGCAGGCTGACATAGTTCGAGCGGCCTTTGACCAGCACGGCAGAAAACTCGACCGGCATCACCGCGTTCAGAAAGGGAATATCCTTTCCGATCAACTGTTCTTGCAGGCTGATGGTGTGTGTCGAAATGATGACCTTCCGCCGCTTTCCGCCTTCACCTTGCTTGGCTGTGGCTGCGATGATCGTCGGAACAAGATAGGCGAAGCTTTTGCCCGTCCCGGTACCGGCTTCGACCACAAGATGTTGACGCGTCTCGATCGCCTGCTCGACCGCTTTGGCCATTTCGATCTGCTGGGGCCGGGATTCGTAATTCTTGAGCCGTCGCGCGATGCTGCCACCGTCACCAAGAACGTCATTCACGCCGAGAACCACTATCGAATCCTTGAAGCCAAACCACACAGACCCGTTCCAGATTTCCACCAGGCCAAACCCACAGAACCACTCGCCGCGACCGCACCTCAAACGTCTTCGCCGCCTGCCGACCACGTCCGAGTGGATGAAAGAGGTTTGAATCGGATCACGGGCGCAACGAAGTATAGCTGGAATCCCTTCTCGCCGCCCACCAGTGAGATCTTCGAATTGTCTCCGACGGGGAACGATCGAATCGGTCGCTCGCCGGAGCATTCTTCGCGAAAGCGAGCGTTTCCAATCCTGAATTGACCGAGAGAATCGAATCGTCCTGGTCACAAACCCTTCAATCGATCTGATTCACCGCTTCCACGACCCGCTTGACGCGATACAAATCGACGGGATTGCTGGCTAGACCGTCCTGTTTCAAACTAGTTCCCACAATCATTCCACTAGCGAAGGGTGCCAGCTGACGAACCGTCTCTGCCGTGGCACCGCTCCCAATAATCACCGGAGTCGTATCCGCCGCCGCTTTCACATTGCGGAGTGTCGCCAAATCAATCGGCTGTCCAGTGGCAGATCCCGAGACGATGACCGCGTCACATTTACCTCGGTCGATCAAATCACGGACTTCGTCTTTCAATTCACGTTCCGCCAATGCCGCCGAGTGCTTCACGTCGACATCTGCCCAGATTCGGATCGAATCAGCCCGTAAGTTAGCTCGGTCTCGGAGTAAATCATGGGCAATTGCGTTCAGTATTCCCTGGTCTGCCACGCGAGTTCCACACAGCACGTTGACACGAATAAATGATGCTCCACTAGCGAGCGCCACCGCGAGCGCGCTTTGGCCATCATTTCGCAAGACGTTAATCCCGAGCGGAACATCAAATCGCCAGCGGACGTCTGTGGCCAAGGCGGTCATGGCGGCGACCGTCACCGCGGGAACACGGTAAGGATAAAACGGCGAGTCGCCATAATTTTCCAGCATCAACCCATCGACTCCGCCTGCCAACAGCGTCTCGGCATCCCGGAGAACCAAGTGTCTCACGGTCGCAAAATCGCCGCGATATTCCGGTGAACCGGGAAGCGGTGGTGCATGCAACATGCCGATTATGGGACAGGGCCGCGTAGACCATTCGGGAATCAGCATGCTCATATCTCCTTTGAATGCATCTTGCGAACTTCCGTGAACGAACCGATACTCCGTCACCGTCGCACGTCCGTATGCCACTCAATCGTATTCTCACAATGTCCGGTTAAAAATAAACTCGCAATTCGTTTGAAGAGTGCCATCTCAGGGATTTTTCCACAGCTGAACGGGACACAGACCAACAATTGCTGACAGACGACCACCACGAGTAATTAATCCTTAATCGAGGGATCGACATGGCTCGCAAAACCAACTCAGAGAAAACAACGAATCCGAAGTCTGCCGCCAAAAGAAGTGTCGCGCCGACAAAGTCAGAAATGACGATCGGCAGCTATTTGATCCAGCGACTTCAAGATTACGGTTTGACCGACATTTTTGGCATCCCGGGCGACTTCGTACTTCAGTTCTACGGCATGTTGGAAGAAAGTCCGATTAAGGTGATCGGCTGTACGCGAGAAGATTGTGCGGGATACGCGGCCGACGGATACGCTCGTATCCACGGCATCGGCGCCGTCTGTGTGACCTACTGTGTTGGGGGACTGAGCCTCTGCAATTCAATTGCCGGCGCGTTTGCGGAAAAATCACCTGTCATTGTGATCAGCGGTGCCCCCGGAATGGATGAAAGACGGTCGAACCCGCTGCTGCATCACCGCGTTCGCGACTTCAACACACAACGTGAAGTCTTCGAGAAAATCACCGTGGCCACTGCGGCTCTCGAAGACCCGCTGACCGCATTTCGCGAAATTGATCGTTGCCTGGAGGCAGCGGTTCGCTTTAAGCGACCGGTTTATCTCGAGCTGCCCCGTGATCGCGTGCATACTCGATGTCCCTACCCGCACGTAGCGAAGATGGAAACGTTCACTAGTGACCAGGACGCCTTGCAAGAAGCTCTGGCCGAGGCCCAGGAAACAATCAACGCCTGCAAAAAGCCGGTGATTATCGCCGGCGTGGAAATGCACCGATTCGGCCTGGCCGACGACGTCGTGAAATTCGCCGAGAAGAATTCGATTCCGATGTGCGCGACGCTGTTGGGCAAATCGGTCGTTAGCGAAAAACATCCGCTGTATCTGGGCATCTATGAAGGAGCCATGTGTCGCGACAGCCTTCGACGTTACGTCGAGGACAGCGATTGCCTGATCATGCTGGGTGCGTTTTTGACCGACATCGACATGGGGATTTTTACGGCGAATTTAGATCCGCGAAAGTGCATTGATGCCACATCGGAACATACGCGGATTTCGCATCACCATTTCCATGACATTCTGGTCACCGATTTCATTAAGGGCCTCGGGAAACTCGACCTGAAAGTAGCAAAGCGACCGATGCTCGCGAGACCGAAAGCGGCGGACGCCAAGTATGTGTTGAAGCCCGACGTCAAAATCACCAATGCCAGACTCTTCGCACGAATCAATGATTTGCTTGATGAAACGATGATCGTCATTGCCGATGTCGGCGACTGCCTGTTTGGGGCGGCAGACCTGACTATCTACAAGAAGACCGAATTTCTCAGCCCGGCGTACTACACCTCGATGGGATTTGCGGTGCCGGCATCAATTGGTGCCAACGTCGCAGCACCGGATCGTCGGCCGATCGTCCTGGTGGGCGACGGAGCATTTCAGATGACCTGTATGGAACTGTCCACTGCCGTTCGCCACGGCTTCAATCCGATCGTCATCGTGCTGAACAACAAGGGGTACACGACGGAGCGGTTCTTGCAGGATGGCCCTTTCAACGACATCTTGAACTGGAACTATCATCGGATGCCGGATTTGCTCGGCGGCGGCTGGGGCTTCGAAGTCCAGACCGAAGGTGAATTAGATCAAGCCCTGAATGCCGCCCTGGCCAACAAGGATGCTTTCAGCATCATTAATGTCCACCTTGAGCCCGACGACATCAGTCAGGCACTGAAGCGACTTGCTGAAGGGTTATCGAAACGGCTGTAATCGTCGAGGCCGCTCGCTCGACAGAAATTCATGCTCGGCGATCCGACGGCGCAGAACAATGTTGTCACAATGGAAACCAAGTTGAGAACCTGGTTATCACCTCAGGGCAAAATACAACTCGTCGAGCAGGGAAGCGAGAACGACGCATGCGACCGGGGCGGTTTTGTGAATGCGATTGATTGACAGCGCGTGACGCGTCACTTTAAAGTGCTACCGTCATCGAGTTTCCGGGGGATAACTCCACGAACTATCTGGATGGCCATGTGTGGGAAGTCTCGCGCAAGACATTTCCGCATCAAGACTCAAGGAGTGAGGTTTTATGTTCTCTCCGCCAATTATGGCTGAAGATGACGTACTTGCAGACCAACCTTGGCTGGGAAACCATGTTCCCAGCCTGCTGCCGGTCGCATGGGATGAAATCCAGCGACACAAATGGATTGAAAGTGAAAAAGCCCGCCGTGATGTCGGTCAGGCTGCGGTGACGGATTGGCTAAGACGATTCTGGTGGCGGTTCTGTCGTTGGCGGCGAATCGAACATGTCGAAGGTATCTGCCGCTGGTACGAATTCTCTCACGACGACTTCGCGAAAATCGTCCGGCCGATTCTGGAAGACGATCGGCTGATGCTGGTGATCATCGAGTTGATGAAGGCCGACCACATCCGCGTGATGAACGATCTGGAGGTCATCGAGTGGGCTCGCGATGTCGGCCTGCCGATGGATCGCGTGCTGGAAATCCTGGGTGACATCCATATCAATGTCGCCCGACTCGATCCGCCTGTGGAGTGGCTACGCCGCCCGACCAGCAGCCCCGTCAATCGGACTCTTCATTCTTGAAAGCGCGCCATGGGCTGGCATCAAACTCGACTGACGCTTCCGGCGTTTCGGCGAGGTTTTCACCTGATCACCAAGCATATCGTCGCCTCATTGCCGGAATTGGCGTCAGTGAACGTGGGATTACTTCACGTCTTTATCCAACACACATCGGCATCGCTATCCATCAACGAGAACGCGGACCCCGATGTCCCACGGGATCTCGAAACGTCATTTAATGCGATCGCCCCAGAGAACTTCCCCTACGCCCATACCTGTGAAGGTCCCGATGACATGCCAGCGCATGTGAAATCGTCACTACTGGGTTCATCGCTGACGATTCCGATCAGCAGCGGACGGCTGTACCTGGGGACATGGCAAGGAATCTATCTTTGCGAACACCGCAATCACGGCGGCGAGCGAAGTCTCGTCCTCACGATTCACGGTGAGGACTAATTCGCGTGGGCGGATTCCAATTCCGCGGCGGAATCGTCACCAAATGGATCGGCGACGTCTTGTTCCAGTTCCTGCGGTGGATTCACGGAGGATTGCGAAGGATTACCATCTTCCGCGGGCACACCGAGAAAGGCCTGCTTCACCCGTCTGTCTGACTGACCAACATGGCTGACCTGAGCGAAGTTTTCAGGCGGACGCGCCATGCCCTTGGCCAGCTGGGTTCGTAACGTCTGCCTCAATGCCAGCCGGTCGGATTCCTGGGGCCCCGCAATCAACACGACATCGTCGACGATAAATCGGTTGTGTTCTTTCCGCATCGTAACTTTGGCGCCGTATTGCTGATCGCCAAGATGAACGTTGACTTCATTTTCACTGATGGCCATTGATCGCAGCGGAGCTTGCAGAAACGTATCCGCCGACATCCCCGAATTGGGAACGAACTTCGCCTGTGTCCAAACCATCTTGTTGAAATCATTGGTCGAATTGCTTCGGACCAATTCGAGAGCCTGTTCTTGCTGATCGGGATCGCGTCCGAGCGTAATACCTGACGCAAAGTCCTGGATGGGGATCAACACCTCCAGCGTCGCCTTGACCGAGGCTGGCACCCCAGCCACTTGCCATTGCACATCATCCACCATGAACCGACCACCCTCATCGGTCAGGATATAGGTGAAGGGACGACCACCCTGGCGAACTTCCATTTTGGTCAACGCTCCGAAGAACGAGGCCGAAACAATCTCAATGTCGGTGGGATCAAACGCTTCCAGCGGCATCGCCGAGACAATGGCTTCATTCAACTTATTCCACACTCGATTGCTGAAATCTTGCGACGAGCAATGCTTGACTTCTTCGATTTGCCGGCGTGACAACGCATCGACAAACAGTTCTAACATGCCTTGTGCGGTGAACAATGCCGACAATCGCTTTTCCTGTTTGGAGGCGATTTCATAAATCGTTACGTCCGATACCGTGAACTTGGAAGTTGTTTCTGACAAATCGTCCGCTCGACGCTGCATGTCGATTTGAACGAAATCAGTAGCGCTTCTCAGGGTAAAGTCGGCTCGATTTCCTCGCAGACGCACCTGCAAATCGTGCTCGGGAAGTTGAGGTTCGGGAAGCTTCACTTGCTTCAGATCCGCGAACGAAAGACTGCCTTTGAAGAACTCGTCCGAACAGAGCTCGGACAGTTTCTCCTTATCGGCACCATCGTAAGCCGCCAGGAACGAGACGCAACGATTGACGGCAATCGCCAGATCCAGCACCGACGGCAGCTTCTCTTCCTCATCTTTTGATGCGATGCCGACATTCGAAACTTGCCATTTTCCCTTGCGGAGCTCCATGGTTAAAACGGTTTCACCGGTTAGCCGCGGAAGCTTGACCACGGCGAGTTTTTCATCCATCGACGCTTGGGGATTGAATTTGCCACTCTTCGGACGCCCGCTGGAAACCTGACGAGTCACTTGAGCCAGGAACAATGGAGGCAGGTCGGCAAGTTGAGCCCGCAATGCGGGAGTTGTCACTGAAAGAACTTGTTCGCGGTCACCAGAGGTCCACGCATTTTGAAATGCACGCACCGTCAGCAGCAGATCCAATTGCTCGCGGACGGAGCGACACGCTTCCATCCCCTTCTTTTTCTGCTTCAGATAAATGTCATCGACGACCCATTTCCCCGAGCTATCACGGGCCAATTCATAAAAGATTTCCTTTTTGTCCTCTCCAACATGCACTGTGACGCGCTTCTTATCGGCGGAGAGTTCTTCGACTTCGACTACTGTCGACTTACCGTCAGGCAGCTTGAGCTTGTCGAAATCTTCGAGCGAATCGTTGGTTCGTAAGGCTCGCTGAGTGAAGTCATCGGACGAAACCGCCTTCAAGCGATCTAAATCGCGTGCTTCAAGGCTTTTGGCAAAGGCCGTGATGGCGCGGTTCTCGATCATATGCGCACAACCGGCACTCGTGCCCGCGATGCTCACGGCGAGACCTACTGACCACACGATGGAGCGAACAGCTCGAGACATGCGTGCCATCCTTGGCGAACCAGTACGAGGGCCGCACTCGTTCAACAGTCTGACAAAATGGGAATTGCGAAATGGGAGAAAGGCCTTCTCTCAGATTACTAAAAACGGGTCAAGATCAGGTCCGGCGGAAAACACGCGCAAAACGAATTAAGCCCGGACCGCGGTGACGACACGTCCACCGGAGATCGGCAACGGCCGATTTAGCTTGTCATGAACCTCGGTCTGAGGATCAATTCCCATCAGATCAAACACCGTCGCAATTAAGTCATCCAGCTGGACCGGATCCTTATCGGGATAGGCTCCCTGCTTATCCGACGTTCCGTAGACAAATCCCCGTTTGACGCCACCTCCGGCCAGTAACGCCGTATAGCACTGCGGCCAGTGGTCGCGGCTGACGTTGTCATTGATGCGCGGTGTTCGGCCAAATTCGCCCATCCAGACAATCAGAGTATCGTCGAACAATCCTCGCTCTTTCAAATCGTTGATCAGCGTCGGTAAAGTCTGTTCCGTCATCGGCAAATGGTAGTCAGACAGCAGCGGATACATCCGCGAATTGTCGAAACCATGTGTGTCCCAGCCACCGTCTTTGACGCGACCGCCAATGTTGTTCGCAAAATAAACGTTCACAAACTTGACGCCCGATTCAATCAGCCGCCGAGCCAAAAGGCAACTTTGACCGTAGGTCGTGCGTCCGTATTTGTCGCGGGTGGTCGCAGATTCGGCTTCGAGATTGAATGCGTCGCGAACTTTCGAGGTATTCAGCATCCCCAGCGTCCGCTCGTAATAAGCATCCAGCCCCCGGGCGGCCGCCGACTGATCCAACTGTTTCGCTTGCCGGTTCACCAGCTTCTGGATTTCGCGTCGGTCTTGCAGACGTTCGGCCGTCAAATTGGCGGGAAGACTCAGTTCCGGCAGCGAGAACCGGCGATCATTGGGATCAGCAGTGACAAGCAACGGATCGTGTGCTTTCCCCAGGAAGCTGGCATGCTGGCCGGGGGTGATCTCACCGTCTCGCAACACATGAGGAAATGCGACAAAGGTCGGCATCCCGTTGGTCGCCGGCGCCAGCCGATCAACGACCGATCCGTATGCGGGAAACAATTCCTGTGAATCTCGCAAACGAATATCGTCGAGAGGCGGTGCATGCCCGGTTAATGCATAGTACGAAGCCGGATTGTGATTCTTCATCGTATGATGCACAGTCCGGACCAGCGTCACGTCATTCATGACGAGAGACGTCTTCGGTAACTGATCACAGATTTGAATTCCCGGTGCGGATGTATCGATGACCCCGTAATGGCTACGTACGCCGTCGGGAGCGTTTGGCTTGGGATCAAACGTGTCGAGATGACTTGGTCCGCCAAACTGGTAAAGGAAAATCACCGACTTGGCCCTGCCCGGCTTCGCGTTCGGCTGATCGGCCGCCTTCAAGAATCGCGGAAGCGTCAAACCGAACATTCCCAGCCCTCCAATTTGGAGCGCCGTGCGCCGAGGAATACTGTTCGATTCGATCCACGACATGCTTGATCTCCGCGGCACGTTGTTACCGCCGCAATAAAAACTCATTCGAGTTAATCATGCTCCACATCACATCCTCCAGCGCGGCTCGAAGATTGGCGGCTTTCGCCAGGAACTGCGTGGTGACACCCAGTTCTTCCTCAGTCGGCGGCCGGGTCAGGCTGGCCCAATAAAGTTCAGTAACAATGTCACCAACAGGCTGGCCCGATGCGAGCAGCTTCTCCAAACGGTTGCCCGAGGTCGTCAACAGACGATTGATCACGCCACTTCCGACCAGCTGAAACGTTTGACTCAAAGTCGTCTCGTCCGACCGTTCGCAATCGCAAGACTGCAAACGTGGCGGCTTACCGAACAGGCTCAGAAATCGATCCGCGTCAGTCAACGGACTCTTTCGGAAGCGATTGGCGGCCACTCCGGGAAGCTGAGCGGCGCGGCGGCCTTTGGGAAAGCCCGAGAACTCGAGCGGTATCTCCAGAACTTGGCTCGTAGCATCGAGCAGTTGTTCGGCGGTGTAACGCCGAATGAGAGCGTGGCTGAAATTGGCTTCGTCATCGCGATTGGTGGCATTCGGTTCCGAGGCCAGTTGATATGTTTTCGAATTCAGAATCACTCGCAACAGATGCCTAAGATCGAACGCGCCCTCCTCCCGAGACGAGGTTCCCGCGGCGGTAGCTGGCGAGGTCGCGACGATTGCGGGATCAAGCGAAGCTTGCTCAGAACGAGGCGTCCCGGCAAGCTCGTCAGCGACAGCTTTGAGCAGCGACGGATTTGAGGCGGGGTTGGTCACTCGGAAATCATCGACCGGATCGACAATTCCACGCCCAACAACCTGCTGCCAGATCCGATTGGCCATCACCTGCACAAATCGGTCGTTGCGAGAATCGGCCAACCATTCCGCCAGCCCATCCAGCGGATCTCGCGTTCGATCAAGCGCATTGGGCTCACCAAGAAACTTTGCGGGGCGTGTCTGTTTAGTCCTTGGATCTTTTGCTTCACCGGACTCATTCAGGAAGACAATCTGTTCGCCGTCGAACTCATGCTTGTCGTTAGTGTCGCGACGATGGTTCTCCACAATCTTGTAGTCGACACGCGCAAACACGCTGCCCCAACTGTAGTAGTCATCTTGGGTCCACTGATCGAAAGGATGATTGTGGCATTTGGAACATTGCAATCGTACACCCAAAAACAGTTGCCCGACCGCTTCTGATCGTTCATAGGGACTTCTGAGCGCTCGATAGAAATTCGCCGGAGGAACTTCGTACGTACTGCCACGTCCCGCCACAATTTCTTTCACCAATTGGTCTAGCGGCTTGTGGTTGGCAAACGCATTCCGCAACCAGGAATGAAAATTCTCGACGCCCTTCTGGTCGAGCGTCTTTTCTTCGATTCGCAACAAGTCAGCCCACTTCAACGCCCACCAATCAGAAAACTCGGGACGTTCGAGCAGAGAATCGATCAGTACACGGCGCTTGTCCGGCGAGGCATCCTGAACAAACCGTCTCGCATCGTCAGCGGTTGGAGGCAGCCCTAAAAGATCGAGCGTCACGCGACGGACAAATGTGGCATCATCACAAACGGGGGAAGGATTGATCTCCAGTTTTTTCAGCTTGGCGAAGACCTGCTCATCCACAAAATTCGCCGGAGTCGGCCCTGACCAAACGAAATCAGGACGTGTCGTCAGGAATGCGATCCGGACGGGAACCTGTCGGTTGAGATAACGCACGAGTACGGTCGTCTCGCCCGATGATCGCCCGACAACAGCACCATCATGCGAGACGTCAGCAATCGGATTGGCGATTTCATAAACCGCCAGTGACGTGACATCGCGCGATGAGCCGTCGGTAAATTTCGCTGTTGCCCGAATTTGCAACTGCCATTCCGAGGGCTGCCCACTGGTTGCTTCGCCAAGTCGAGCCGACAAATACACCTCAGCTGGAGTCACCTGTAATTCTGCCAGATGCCGGTATCCGGTCGAATCGTTCGGAGTTTCCCGCGCGATCCATTCTCGCAAGATGCGGTATTCTGGAGAATCAATCGCGAACCGCTTGCCCCCTTCGTGCGCCAGCTGCATCGTTGGTTTCAACAGAATCAAGCTTTGGTCGGGGTTGCTGGAATTGATGCGGCGTCCGAAGAAATCTTTCGTCAGAGCGATGTAATCCGCGTCGGGATCCTGTCCCCTTAACGAGATCTGAAATCCGCCTTTTCCGCGGGCGTTTCCGTGACAGGTCCCCAGATTACAGCCCGATTTCGACAGGACGGACATCACATCGTTGTGAAACGAAATCTCTGCGCCTTGAACTGATCGCAGCGAAACCAAGACCGCGATAACAGCCGAAATCAATGGCGAAAATGGAGACTTCGTTGGCTGGCTCAAAACGAGAACCCCGTCGTGAGGGTCTGGGCAGATTCCGCGAACAGAAATCTTACACCACCCCAGAACCGATCGGAAGTCCCTGTTGCGATGCCACGAGAGCTTCGGCTAAGATCGCCCTTGTTCGCTGATTGCGTTCCGTCAGGCCCGTGCGAATTGGCTTCACCGACAATTTCGTTGACCGACGACGCCAACGTTATTTGCGAAGAACGACTTCGGATCCCTTCACCAGGAAGTTGTAGACCTCGATAATGTCGTTGTCGTGCATGCGAATACAACCACGAGAGGCCGCTTTGCCAATCGAATCGGGATCTATCGTCCCATGAATCCCGTAACTGTCACCCAGGTCAATCCAACGTTCACCCAGCGGATTGGCGGGATCGTCGGCTTCGATCACCTTTCCGGTGGGGCCTGTGTATTGCGGATTTTCCAGTTTGTTCAATACGACAAACTTACCGATCGGTGACGAACCGTCCTTCCCAATTCCAATCGAATACTGCTTGACGTAATAGCCCTGCAGATGAACAGTCAATGCGAAGTCATGCAGATCCACAACGGCGCCGAAGGGCCCTTTCATCACTTTGAGCTTTTGTCCGACTTGAACGCGTCGCGGCTCGGTTCGATTCAGCTTCGCCACATACTCCCATGACAGCTGATATTTCTTTGCAATCACTTCCAGACGGTCTCCCTCCTGGACCACGTAGGGTTCGACATAGTGTGGCTTAGGCTGAAAGAAGATCGCTTTGGCCGTACTGTCGATTGTTTCTTGCAACTGCGGACGAAGCTCTTTGTGGTTCCAATAAAGTCGCGACAACTCACGATGGGCGGCGAGTGTCTCACCAGAAGCGAGCTTTTCTTCGGCTGAGGCGAGTCGTTCATTCGGCAATTTTGCCGTCTCATTCGTTTCTGGATTTGATTCGCGGCCATCATGGGCCGGTTCGCTGGGATCCTGATGCGCGACAGACCTGACACGAGGACGATCTTCCGAGACGGAGGATTCTTCAACCCCAGCGTCAGGATCCAGTTGGACAGCGGCTCGACCACGAGTACGGACCGAGCTGGCCACACTTTCGCGAATTTTCGCCGCTGTCGAATCCTCTTCGAAGTCGGATGATGATTCAATCTGGCGACTGGCAGTCGTCGCTTGTGAACGATCTGAATCAAATGAAGCGTCCGTCGCGATGACACTGGAGCTTTCGACCGCCGGCTCCGTCTGCTGCTCGAAGATCTCCGGATCGTCGGCAGGTGGTGCCATCGACGCGAGTCGGACGCGAGAACCATTGGGCGGCGGTGGAAGCGACTCACGTTGAGAAACTTCGACGCTCAATGCCCCGCTTTTCGCGGGGGTAATCGACAAGGGAATTAAACCGCGACTCCACGAGAATCCGATTCCGATCCCTACGGCAAACACCAGCAGTGTCAACGTTGGCATGTAACCACGGAACATAGAACGTCTTCCATGACGAGATGAACCGATTGCGATCAAAGATGGGCAGGTCGAAATGGCTGGAATTTCGCTTAATTGGCTGCCGTCGACCGATTCGTTCAGAATTCGGCCACCCGCCTCTTGAAATCCAGAACATCGATCCGACACGCTCTGTTTATTTCCAATCAGTTTCTAGCAAAAGTGCGAAATCAGAGCTACACGAACTCGCAGCAGGAGGATCTTGGCAAGGTGTGCCCACCAGTGACCCAATAATGGCGAAAAAGAGAAAGGCAGGGCGGGGTGCGATGAATCCCCAGAAAACTGGCCGGCTGATTTCAATAACGGTTCAATCTCTACCGATTCCCGTATTGTTGCTCGTAGTATTTGCGGTAGTCGCCCGACCGGATGCGATTGATCCATTCGGTATTGGCAAGGTACCAGTCAATCGTCTGGCGCAGTCCATCACGGAAATTGGCCTGCGGCAACCAGCCAAGTTCACGTCGTGATTTCGACGAATCCACAGCGTACCGCAGATCATGTCCCAAACGATCTGAGACGAATTGAATCAACGTTCGCGGCTTGTCCAGCGCGTCGAGCAGCGCGTGAGTCAGTTCAAGATTCGTCAATTCGCAATCACCACCGAAGTTGTAGACCTCGCCAACCCGGCCTGCCCGCATCGCGGCATCGATCCCGCGACAGTGATCGAGTACGTGAATCCAATCTCGGACGTTGCTGCCAGTCCCATAAACGGGCAAAGGCAGGTCCCGCAGTGCATTCGAAATAAAGAGCGGGATCACTTTTTCGGGAAACTGATAAGGACCATAATTATTGGAACATCGCGTGATCACTGCCGGGAACGCAAACGTGTGGCAGTAGGCCCGAACGAGCAAATCGGCTGCGGCCTTTGATGCGGAATATGGGCTGTTGGCAGCGAGGGGAGTCTCCTCGGTGAACCGACCGGTCGCTCCCAGACTACCGTAAACTTCATCGGTCGAAACCTGAACATACCGCGGTATGTGATGCAGGCGGCAACAATCGAGCAGCGTTTGTGTCCCGACAACATTCGTCTGAATAAATGGTCCCGAATCGAGAATGCTGCGATCAACATGGCTTTCGGCGGCAAAATTGATGACGGCGTCGATTTTGCTCGATGTCAGCAGCGATGCGATGAATTCGCGGTCGCAGATGTCGCCCTGAAGGAATTCGTAACGGGACTTCTCCGGCAGATCCTTCAAATTTTCCGGATTCCCTGCATACGTGAGCTTATCGACATTCACAATCGACAACTCGGGATATGTTGCGAGTTCGTGTCGAACAAAGTTCGATCCGATAAAGCCACAACCGCCAGTGATGAGAATGCGTCGCATGAGAGGTCTCAAAATAGGGTGTTCTGCGTTCGGCTTTCAGTTCCGATTGCCGCCAACGATCAACGCCATCGGCGATAAAAGAAATCTTGAAAACGCGACACGAGGGGAAAGCAAACTGTCATCGGTTACGAACGCTAAAATAGATTATTCGGCCAATTCGAGATAGGCGTCCAACCCCATCGCCCGACACATTTTTTCGCGGGACTTTTCTTGCTTGAGCAACTGCTTCCTATGTTTGCGTTCCTGGTTTTCGATTAATCGCTGTGTCTGTCGAAATGTGCGGAGCCAACTCCGCGACAGTTCGCCATGCGAGTTTGGATAGGCTCGGCCACGCATGCGCTTCAGTTTTTCTACTGGAAGATACCGGAATAACTCGTCGTCCAGCGACAGCCAGAACTGGTACGAGCCCGGGTCACCCTGGCGAGCAGCTCGACCAATCAATTGGCGGTCGATCCGACGGTTGGTGTGCATTTCCGTGGCGATGACGTGCAACCCGCCATTTTTCCGCACATCTTCGTGCAGATGAATATCGGTTCCTCGTCCGGCCATGTTGGTAGCGATCGTAATCCGCCCCGGTTGTCCCGCTTGAGCGACAATTTCGGCTTCGACCTCGTCAAAGTGAGCATTGAGAATTTGGCAGTCGATCGACCGCTCCCTCAGGGCCTTGCCAAGCACTTCCGAAGCCTCCACGGACGGCGTACCAATCAGCACGGCACGCCCGGTTCGGTATAGTCGCTCGATTTCGGGAACCAGCATTTTCCGCTTGGCTTCCTGTGTCGCAAAGATTCGGGGCGACAGCCCCCTTCGAATACAGGGGCGATGTGTGGGAATGGCGGTCACTCCAAGCCCATAGGTATGCTGGAATTCGCGGGCCGCTTGAATACCGGTCCCTGTCATTCCTGCGATATTTTCATAACGCCGGAAGAATGTCTGGACAGTGATTCGCGCCGCTTCACCCGTTTCTTCCGTAATCGGCACCCCCTCTTTGGCTTCGATCGCCTGGTGCAACCCCGCCTGCCATTTTCGCCCCTCAAGCGTACGCCCCGTACTTTCGTCGACGATGGCAATTTCCTGCTTTTTCGTGATCACATAGTCACGACCTTTTTCGTAGGCGTACTTGGCCCGAATCGCTTGCTCTACGTGAGTGTAGAGCTTTTCCGTATCGAATGAACTCAGCAAAGGAGGTTTGTCGGCCAGCACGACCTTGCGAGTCCCGGCATTCGTGAGTTCGACGGTGCGTTTACTTGTGTCGAACAGAAAATCGACCGTGATGATCAGCTCTGGAACAAGATCCCGAGACCAGTTCAAAAGCGCCTCGATCGCGGGAGTGCTCTCACGCGCCAGGCCAATAATCAACGGCGTGACCGCGTCATCGATCAGGACGCTGTCGGCCTCATCGACCAGTGCAAAATGGTGCCCGCGCTGAACGGGGCCGTCGCTCGACATTTGTTCTTCGTGAAAGACCTGCGGTCGATGAACCTCATCCAGCTTCGCACCAACCTTCAAACGATCGCGTAAAAAATCGAAACCAATCTCGCGACTGGTCGCGTAGGTGATGTCTTTCCAATAGGCCCGGCGACGTTCCTCGGGTTCACTCGCGGAAACCACGCAACCGACGGTCATTCCCAACTTCTCATAAACGGGCTGCATCAGATCGCAGTCGCGTTGTGCCAGGTAATCGTTGACCGTCACAACGTGGCACCCGCGCCCCGGTAACGCACGCAAATAGGCCGGCAACGTGGCTGTCAAGGTCTTGCCTTCGCCCGTTTGCATTTCCGCCAAGCCGCCCTCGAATAAGCCGATTCCGCCGACGATCTGCGCGACGTAATGCGTCTGCCCCAGCACCCGCCGAGACGATTCTCGCACCAGAGCGTAAGCTTCGGGCAACAATACACTCAGCGCGGTGCCGCTTTTCGACCGCCAGCGAACATCCTTGGCATGCGCCAATAATTCGCTTTCATTCAGGTTCGCATAGGTTTCGGACAGAGCAACAATTCGCTTGGCGAGGGCGCGCCAACGCGAAATTCGGGCCTTCATAGGTTGCCCGCAGGATTTCGTCAGATGCCAGAATTGAGACAGCGAAACCATCGTCGTGCACCCCCCCAAAGAACTCCGACCGTTATTGGGAAGTCACCGATTCAGGCAGGCGCTGAACCTTTCCGGATTGGTCCACGCAGGCCAAAGTGCTGGTAGCGGATGCGAGCAAGCGGCCGCCGCAGAGCAGTCGATAACTGTGCTCAATTTTGACGGCGGAAACCAGTTCGACTTTTGTAACCAACGTCAGCAGATCGTCGTAGCGGGCTGGTTGGTGGTAACTGCACTGCAATCGCACGACAACCAAAAACAAGCCGGCTTCTTCGATCTCCCGGTAACAACCACCCTGAGCCCGCAAAAGCTCAGTACGTCCCTGCTCGAAATAGTTGAAAAACTGCGAGTGGTGGACGCATCCCATCGCGTCCGTCTCGCAATATCGGACGCGAATGGGGATCGAGTGTTCTGTCAGCATAGACCTCTTTCAAAATCGAATGCGAGGCAAACCGTGTATGTCGACGGAATTCTGCCCAGCGAGTCAAATTCCGCATTAGGAGTGGTTACGGCAACAGTTCGACGGTTTGCCACAAACTGGGATCGGATTCATATGGAAACTCGTTTCCGACCGCCAGTGTTTGTTCACCCAACTCGATATCGTGAACCAGATAATGAAAACCGATTCGCGGATTTGTCGCCGGATCAAATCCCGTCAGGACTTCTACCGGAAACCACGCATCAATCCAATATCCGTTGGCAGAGACTTCGGATTGGATTTGGACAAGATCCGCTCGCGGCAGTGCGGTTTCTTCGCGCGCCCGGGCCACAGCCAAGGATCGAACAAGGGGCGAGGTACGTTTCGGACCGCCTCCCGAAGGCAACAAAATAAAGTGGTGACAGAACTTCGTCGCACGGTGCACCGTTTGAGCATTGCGCGTGTCGATCCACAGTCGAATGCCGTCCGAAAGTGCCAGTTCGCTGACGACGCACTCGGGAGGGCGGGATCGCCCTGAAACCACAAGGCTGATACCGATCCCGCCGTCGTTCCAGCCCATTTTGAGACGTGCGAAGTCCCGTTGCTGATCCAGTTCACCCAGTCTGGGCAATTCATAATCGTCGGACAAGCCGAGCAATCGTCCAGAAGCGGCAGGAAGCTTCCCGATTCTTCGTGCGACAAATGACCAGCGAAAAAGAAATCGAGGGGGGACGATCTGATTCATCTATCGATCTACTTTTTCTTGATGGCCCACAAATGATTGAACGTTCGCAGGTATATGATCCCGTCCGAGATCGCAGGCGACGAAGAAAGATCCTCTGCAAGGTCGTTTTCTGCGACGATTTCCACCTTTTCAGACGCTTTCACGACAGTCGTCTTTCCATCACGAGCAGTCAGGTAGATTCGCCCGTCCGCGTAAACCGGCGAAGCCCGATGGCGTTGCCGGTTGGTTCGTTGATAATCCAATTGCTCACCCGTCTTGGCCCGCAGGATTGCCAGATCCCCGTTCTCCATACAAAGATAAACCAGATCGCCCAGGATAAGTGGCGAAGGAACATCTGGCGTTCTCGGTGACGACCACCAATGGAAACGATCGTCTCGCGTGATATCACCGTGACCACCTGGTTTCAGAGCCAGAATCGGCCCTTTCTTGGCGCTCGGAACGACGATCAGCCCCTTGGCGACAGCGGGCGAGGCAACAAATCGCAGCGTGGGATCATAGTTCGACTTCCTATTCAATTCGCCACACCGCCAGAGTTCGTGGCCATCCGCCAAATCATGAGCCACGACAAAATCGGCCCCATGCGAGAGCAGGAACTTCTGCTCGCCATCGTCATAAAGGACGGCAGATGCATACGAGTGTTCGTTCTCGGAATGAGCATCGCTGGGCCGACCGACTTTCCAGATCTCGCGTCCTGTGGCGGCATCCAAGGCAAAGACGCAAGCTTCTTGCGTCTTTGCGTCGCGATCACCATGAATCAATTGCTGATACAAAATGCCGCGGTCCAGCACCGGCGAAGAAGTCAAACCAAACGCGATGTCCAATTTGCCGTAACGGTCCTGAACATCAATTTTCCAGACCTCGGTGCCGTCCACGGTAAAGCAAGCCAGGACACCGTTTGCAAAAAAAGCCCAGACATACCGGCCGTCGGTGATAGGCGAAGGGGATGCCGAATTCCCCTCATCGCCGCGAACGTTTTTGTTTCCTTGGGCCACAACCTTACGCCAGGATTCCTGACCGTCCCGCGTAATCGCCATCAACAACAACTGCCCATCGTCGTTGGGCGAAGTTATAAAAATTCGATCGCCCCAAATGACTGGTGTTGCGCCGGCAGGTCCTGGCAATGGAATTTTCCAGGCAACATTCTGAGTGGAACTCCATTCCACCGGCAAGTTTTTCTCGGCACAAATTCCGTCATTAGTCGGGCCCCGCCAATGAGGCCATTGATCCGCAAACACCAGACAGGGAACCAAGCAGAGAAGCCATGTGGCAGAAACGGTCAGGACTCGAAACATCAAGGGAACCTCAGGAAAACAATCCGAATCTTCGAGGGCAAATGAACGCCGAGTGCATGGGCCAGTGTGGCAACGCAGACGGAGAACGTCAAATGTCACTTGGAACGATGGTTTTCGACGGAATCCACGTTACAAAACGGCAGGTGAACAACATCGCACTGCCGTCGGATCGAGGCCAATAATATTTCAGCGAAAAAAAGAAATTCCATTTGCATTTTGGAAATATTACTTGTGTCCCGCCGAACGATTTGGAAAGATGGGCAAGGTTTGTGAGTTATGGTTGGCTGCGGGGGAGCCCCCGAGCCTTAAATTGATCAGCTGGTATTGTTCATGGGGATCTGAACTGAATTCTATTTCAGTCATCCTGTGTAAATGATTTGGAGGATCTGGAAATGAAACGAATGCAGATTACGTTCTCGACACTGATAGCAAGCGCATTGGTATTCGGTTCATTGGGGATCAGTGGTTTTGTCGGTGCGGTGACCGCCATGGCGGACGACCGAGAACCATCGAATTCACCAACGATTGTGGAACAAGATCCCGCGATTGCCGATGACTTTCGTTCGCCACTGCAGGAAAAAGTTCCTTCCATTCGGAACGTGCGAAATACAACAGCTCAGAACTTGGGTGTTCGGCTGGCGAAAGATGGATTGTTGACGGGTCGGCTGAATATCAGTGACACGATTTCGGGAGCACATGTCCCGGCAGAAAAGCTCAGCGTGAAATTCATTCAACGTGGAAGCGTTGTGGCGGAAGGCAAGCCAGGACCAGGTGGGGTGTTCCAAGTCGAGGGGTTGACCCCAGGCGTCTATTCGATGATTGCGACGGGAGCCGATGGTTTCTTCGCGAGCGGTCTGGTTGTTCACCCTTACGCAGAAACCGGTGACGCCGCCGCAGGCAGTTCGGCCGTCTCAGCACTTCAAATTGACGCGACGGTCGTGCACCCCGCTAATGTTGCAGTGGTCAACAAGTTGATCAGCCGCCTGGTGACAGGGGAAACGCCCGCCGCCAAGCTGCCACGCCAAAAACAACAGAAGCCCATGGCACATTCGGTCAGCCAAAGCTCCAACATCGAGTCATCGCCGGCTCCATTGCAAACACAAATCATTACGATTGGTGCGGATAACCGAGCGACATTCCGTTTCAACACTCTGGATTTCGCCAGTGGTGAACGAAGTCTGGCGGTGGGCGCATCGGTCTATCTGATTCAACGAGGTGCCATTCGAGGTCAATTCCAAATTGATCACGAAGGTTCGTTCATGGCCCGGGGATTGGTGCCGGGTCAGTACTCTCTGTTCGCCGTGACGAACGGTCCAAAACCGGCGTTCACCGCTATTGGAGTCATTGTTGAAGCGGATGGCGGCCAATCATCAGGCACTGTCAGCACCGCATCGCGGTTGGCGGTAAAACAAGTGAAGGCGGCACGACGTCAGGGAACTCCGCCATCCGGTGATGGGGTGCCAGCTGGCGACCTGCCAGCTGCAAACCCAGAACCAGACCAACCGCAGCAGCAACCCGCTGGGGGCGGATTTGGTGGTGGCGGTACGGGTGGTGGCGGAGCTGGGGGTGGGGCCGGAGGCTTGGGCGCGTTGGCCGGTCTAGCCGGCTTGGCAGGCCTCGCAGGCCTCGGCAGCAAGAACAACAATGCGGCCAGCCCAAATCAATAACGCTAGGGCAATCCTGACGATTAGAGCCAAATTGAATCAATGAATTTGGAATGATTTGGCTTCAAACACGATGGCTGCTCTTGGCCATCGTGTATTGATGGTTATCGAACCGAAGGGCACAGTGCGGTTCGCCGGTCAGAGGCTGTTTTTTCTCTGTGGCGTGACATGATACTCGCTTCGTTTCTAAAACCGCTCCAGGTGGGAGCATTGTCTTCCCAATCCCCAATGTCGACTCCAGCGCTGAAGCCGACCACCGCTAATGACAAATTGTCATTGCAGCCGCCGCGTTCGACGTTTGTCGAGCTGCTGGACGGTTTGGCTCGCTTGTGCTTGCTCACAGTACTGGTCGCGGCTCCCTGGATGTTCGGTGGGGTTTATACCAACATCCAGTTCGGACTTCATGTCGGCGTTCTCGCCGCCTTGGCGGTTTGGCTACTGTCGGCCATCTGGCAAGTGTTCACCACCGGCCTCAAGGTGAAATGCCTGCCGTTGGCCGTGATTCCTCTGCTGGCCGCTCTCGCTCTTGGCCAGTATCAGCTGAGTGCCGGTTCACAGGTTCGCTCAGCCGACTCAATTCAAAAAGCGATCGAATCAACGATCTCTGAATCCACTGATGTCGCTGAACGCCAGAGACTTGCGACCCGCTCATTGATCCATTCGCTGCAAACAGAGCAAAGTATTGCCCCTGTCGCGACACGATTCGAAATGCAACGATTGTTGATCGCTCTGGCCACTTTCTTTCTGGCCGTGCAATTATTTGCGACACCTCGAGCACAGGCTTGGCTTTGGGGTGTACTAGCTCTGAACGGTGCCGCACTGTCATTTTTTGGAATCTGCCAACAACTCAGTTGGAACGGCAAACTTTTTTGGACCTTCCCGCTCACTCGTGGCGGACTCCCGTTTTCATCGTTCATTAATCGCAATAATGCCGCGGGATATTTGGGGATTTGCCTGGCTGCGTCTTTGGGCTTGATGGCGGCAACAATTTCGAAATCGTTTTGGGAGGACTTACCGAGCGATCACCCCTTGTTGAGGCCGGATCACCGTCGGAAAATCCGGCGATACTCGTTCGCAAATTTTTTCAGTCTGCTGAGCGAGGTGTCCGCGTTCCAGTTGGGGGCGGGACTGTTCGTCATACTGAACACGACTGGCGTTGTGCTGGCGATGTCGCGCGGTGGCTGGGTGGCGCTCGCCGTCGCGACTTTGATCACCACCCTATGGATCAGCCGGTTCCGGGGTCCATCGGTCCTGGCGTTTGTTTTAGGGGTGGCCCTGATCTGCGGCGGATTGATTGCCTGGGCTGGCCTTGGCGATCGAATTCAGCAACGCTGGGCCCAGTGGATCCAGACAGGATCTGTTGACGACATCACCAGTGACGGTCGCTGGGCTCATTGGCGAGATGCAATCAACATCGTCTCTGATTTTCCCGTGACAGGTACGGGATTGGGAACCTACCAATTTGCCTACCTTCCATATCAGTCACATACCGAAATCTCACACAAACGTTTTTACCACGCCGACAACCAATTTATTGAGTGGCTCGTCGAAGGTGGTGTGACGGGCGCGGTGATTGTCGTCCTGGGCCTGCTGATGTTGGTCGTTGCCGTCGGAGCTCTTTTGGCTCGATCGGCATTCGACCCGGTCGGATTGGCCGGGCTGTTTGCGATTATCAGTCAAACCGTCAGCGCCTGCTTCGACTTCGGCCTCATAGTACCGGCGAATATGCTGGCTCTGGCGGCGTTGTTCGGTGCTGTCGCAGGTCGAGCAGCTTTGTTATTAACATTAAAGCGATTTCGACCAGGAATTTGGGGACTAAGGGTACCGACTTTAGTCCCTTCGTTGACGATCCCAGCGATGGGAATCGCCGTTTTGATTTTTGGCGTCGGAGGGTTGCGTGAAGTGAATGCCGCGGCGCAGACTCACGCAATCTCGCGAAGCTTACCAAAACTGGATTCTTCAGACGCATTGGACGAGGAGTCAGTGGTGCGTCTGATCGGCCAACTCAAGTCGGCCATCTCCAATTACCCCGACGATCCGGATGCGCATCTGACGCTAGCGGAGTTGTTGATCTTTCAGTTTCGGTTGAAAGAATTTCAAACTGCAAAGTCTGAGCAACCTGGGCAGCCACCAGAAGATCTGTGGCTGCAGACTCATCCCATCTTCCTTTATCAGCAGGTGAATGCCTGGGAAAAGACGGCGCAAATCGAGCGGATCGAAATGGTGATGGAATCGCCGATCATCCAAGAAACCCTTGTCCCGGCCTATCAAGAGCTGATTGCGGCCCAAGCCGCTTGTCCTCTGGCCCCTGATATCAGTCAACTGTTGGCCATGATTTCCTTTGTTGTCGATTCCGAACGACGGAGCGGGGAAGGGCAACTGCTACGTACGCTGGTCCTGGCCCCCATGAATCCAACGGCTTATTTCGAGGTAGGACAACTCGCTTATTCTGCAGAATTGAACGATTTTGCGTTTGCCTGTTGGAGAAAATCTTTAGAAATGAGCTCCCGCTACCTGCTGGAAATCCACCAATCAATCTCGACGAAGCTCACCCTGGACGAGGAAATGGAGCTCGTCATCCCGAATTCTGGCGAATTACTGCTGCAGTTAGTTCCCGCCTACGCAGGAAAAGCGACGCAAGCTAGCCGGGATCAACTGGCAAGTCGAGCCATCCAAGTGCTTGCGACACCCTCTGCCGGGCTGCCTGAAGCCACTCGAAAATACTGTCTCGGAAAAGCGCAAATGCTTCTTGGAGAGTCAGATGAAGCGATTCGAGAATATCGCGAGGCCCTCGAGTTATCTCCATTTCAGATCGAATGGCGAGTGGAGCTGACGCGGATTTTGCTGAAGCATAAGGGTATCATGTGGGCGCTGCGAGAAGCGGAGACCTGCATGGCGATTGCCCCCGAACAAAAGCGGCTACAGGCAATGGTCCGTGACTTGCAGGAGAAGTTAGCCGCCGAGCAGGGAAAGCCGGCGACAATTGAGAAAGCTCGATCAAAATGACAAAGGCCGGTTGTCGGGTGTGCGACGAAAGCAACTTCATGTTGCCGAAGCGTTGCGACTTGGCATCATGCTTCAGTTTAATGGGTGGCCATATATGGGAAAATCCAAATCATCTTCACAGAAACCTCATCGAGAGATTGTCACGAAATTAACAAATCATCCTTAAAAATGTGACCAAATCCGGGTCATAGTCATTCACGCAATTCATCCTGGCGATTCATTCAGCAGATTGGTTACGCACGATGCTCGAATTCTTTCTGGTCCCGTTGATCGGTTACCTTTGCGGGAGCGTTCTGACTCCGCTGGTACAACGGGTTGCGCTCCAAACCGGATTTGTCGATCGCCCAGACGGTCGACGTAAATTGCACTCGCAACCCATCGCGTTGGGTGGTGGAGTGGCCGTCCTGATCGCCACGTTTTTGAGTTTGATTGGGGCGATTTTTGCCTTTCCGATATTGAGAGGGGTGTTCAATCAGACTCCCACATCATTTTTCCTGGGATTGGCTGTCGCGTCATTTTTCATCGTGGGAGTCGGGCTGCTTGATGATCGTTATCACCTGCGGGGTCGCCACAAGCTGTTAGGCCAAATTCTGGCAGTCTCAATCCTATTAGGTTCGGGCCTGGTCGTAAGACACGTCCAGGTCTTTGGCTGGAGTATTGAACTCGGACTACTGGCATATCCATTCACGATGTTCTGGTTGCTCGGTGCCATCAACGCACTGAATTTGATTGATGGGCTGGACGGATTGGCGGGAAGCGTTGGTGCAATTCTGTGCCTAGCGATTGCCGGAATGGCGCTGATGACCGCCCACGAAGCCGACGCCATCATGGCATTGGCACTTTGCGGTGCCATCCTGGGCTTTCTGATTTACAATCTTCCTCCGGCATCGATCTATCTGGGCGACGCGGGCAGTATGTTGATTGGACTGTTGTTGGGAGCGCTGGCAATTCGAAGTTCGTTCAAGGGCTCGGCAACCGTCGCCTTGATGGCCCCAACAGTAATTTGGTCGATTCCGATTCTGGATGTCGGCATGGCCATTATCCGGCGGAAATTGACTGGTCGCAGCATCTACGAAACAGATCGAGGCCACCTTCATCACTGCCTATTGCGCTGCGGCCTCAGTGGCCAGATGACTCTGTTTTGGATCGGTTCATTTTGTGCCGTAACCGCGCTCGGTGCCTTGGTCAGCGTGGCTCGACAAAACGAATGGATGGCGTTCATCAGCGCGGTTGCGGTGTTCGGTACATTGGTGGTCACTCGCCTGTTCGGTTATGCGGAATGCCTGCTGCTGGGCGGTAAGATTAAATCACTTATTTCGACGTTACTCCCTAATTCCAACAAGGTTACTGGTGCGACATCCTCGCCGGTGCATTCTCGACTGACGGGCACGCGCGATTGGGAAGAACTTTGGGAAACACTAACGGAATACGCAGAACGTTTTGACCTGTGCGCGGTTCAATTGAATGTGAATCTCCCCGCGCTCAACGAGGAATATCATGTAAATTGGAATCGCCGCGACCGAGGACCGGAACGGCAACAGTGGACGACCGATATTCCCTTGATCGCGGGGCGGATCACTGTGGGTCGACTCCGAATTTCCGGCCGATCGACGGAAGGTTCGATTTGCAGTTGGATGGGTGAACTGATCGCAGGGCTGAAACCATTTGAAATGCAGATTTCCAGTCTGCTGAGTGACCAGATGCATCTGAGTGATCAGATCCATTTAAGCTCAATCCAGGGGCCACGTGCTCAGGAAGTCTCCGCGACGATGATCGAGTCGAATGCGGGGTAGCAGCCAGCGGTAAATAACCAGCCGGGGGCACTTCTCGACGTCCTTGGCTGTTGCCTGTTTGAATCTCTGGGCTTAATTCAGCCACAGATTCGGGGTCGTGTTCGAATTCGATCCTAGGGCAAAAGTCACAACCTCAGGCGGGGTCTGATGGTTCCACTTGCAACGAAAACTCCGTCGGGAGGAGGTCCGTTGAAGGACGCCAAATAACCCGTACGGTCGCCATGAGACCCCGGAATTCCCTAAATTAATTGAGCAATGAATCGAAATGGCAACCCTTAAAATGGTGTCCATAGTAGAATAAATTACCTCACGCTGGATCACCGGTTTGGGGGAATTCGGCGGCGGAAAACCTCCGCCGGAGACACGAGTCAATCCGAAGAAAAAGTCGAGGCCATACCACGATTTCTGTGGAAATCGTAATTCGGGTGTGTCACCCAAGTGGACGGAGTCCGCGCTGCGTTCTTTATCGTTCATCATCTGAACAGATCGACTCGCGAAATGCCAATCCTTGCTGCCGAAGCAGATGTTTATCCCGAGGATCTTCTCGATCGGGATGACTTGGAACAGGATGAAGAGAATCGCTGGTGGACCGTGTACACGAGATCCCGTCAAGAAAAGCAATTGATGCGCAGCTTGATCGCGCTCGATATTTCGTTTTATTGCCCGATCGTTCCCCACCGCTTTCGCTCACCAGCAGGCCGTCTCAGGACGTCTTACCTGCCGCTCTTCACGAATTATCTCTTCATGCACAGCGATGGCTTTAACCGCTATCGTGCCTTGAAGACCAATCTGATTACCAAAACAATTGAAGTCAAAAATGGGCCAGAACTGACCCATGACTTACGCCAGATCCAGCGACTGATCCAACTTGGTTCACCGCTCTCCGTCGAGGCCAAACTTCAACCAGGCTGCAAAGTACGGATTAAATCGGGACCGCTGATCGGTGTTGAAGGCGTGATCCTGAAACGCCAAAGCGCCAGCTACCTGTTTGTGGCCGTCAACTTTCTACAACAAGGTGCGTTGGTGAAGCTGGAAGACTGCGAAGTCGAGTCACTGAGCTGATCTGTTTGTCAATGAGCGCGATGGCTCGGAATATTCAACGGGACAATCGAAATTAAGGTGGATCAAGAAAATTTGCAGGGGCGGTCGCTCCGCGTCATGTTTCTGAATCGGTCCTATTGGCCCGACGCGGAAGCGACGGGACAATTGTTGACCGAACTTTGCGAGGATTTGGCCGGTCAGTTCGAAGTCACCGTTCTTGTCGGACAACCGAATCATAATCCCAAGAACGAGAAATTCAGTCAGCACACGCAGGAATGTCACAATGGAGTGACCATCGAACGCGTTCGACATCCGCAGTGGGGAAAACGCCGGCTCGTAGGACGAGCGATTAATCTGATCGGCTTTCTTGTGGCCGCGACCGTGCGAGCCTTCCGATTGCCGCGTGCCGACGTCGTCGTCGTTGAAACAGATCCGTTCATGCTGCCGCTGCTCGGAAGGTGGCTGAAATGGTGGTACCGCTGTCGCTTGATCGTCTATTTGCAGGACCTTTATCCCGACGTGGCCGTCGTTTTGGGGAAAGTTCGTGAGGGATGGCTGACGAGGTTTCTGAGATGGCGGCTGACGCTGGCCTATCGCCATGCCGATGCGATTATCGTGCTGAGTGGGGACATGAAAGCACGTTTGGTGGAATGGGGATTGGACTCCTCGCGAATTGGCTGTGTCGAAAATTGGGTCGATACTACGTCGGTCTTTCCTGTGAAGGAACAAAACGCACTGCGCGATCGAGAAGGCCTTCAAGATCGATTCGTCGTCATGCATTCTGGCAATATGGGCCTGTCACAGTATTTGGACAATGTCCTGAATGCCGCCGCTCTCATTCATGATCGACCTGAGATTGAAATTCTGTTGGTCGGTGACGGAGCGACGCGACGCGACTTGGAAACCCAGGCCGCTCGATTACGGCTGAAAAATACTCGCTTTCTGCCCTATCAGCCTCGCGATGAACTGGCACAAAGTTTGAGCGCCGCCGATCTGCATTTGATTTCCATGCATCCCCAAGTTCATCATTGTTTGATGCCCAGTAAACTTTATGGAATTCTGGCGTCTGGAACGCCGGTATTGGCCATCACGGCCGAGGATTCAGAACTGGCTCGATTGATTCGGGAACAGGAGATCGGATTCGCGATCTCTCCGGAAGATCCGCCTGCCTTAGCCGCAAAGCTTCGGTGGTGTGCCGAACATCGTAGCGAACTGCAAGCAATGGGACTGCGGGCTCGATCGATAGCGGTCGCGCAGTACGATCGAAAACATCAGACGACAAGGTTTGCCGAACTACTTCGCGGAGCCGGCATTGATAGACATGCCGTAAAACCTTGTGAATTCAGAGCTGCTGAGCCGACGACCACCGCCTCTTGACAGAGTTGGTGATGAACACCGGAATGGTAGTCGGCGGCTGAGAAAGCGCGACTTATTCGCCAGAATCAAAAAATGGATGGAAACCGAATGGAGACATTGCTGGATAAACGGATCGTCGTCACAGGGGGCGCCGGATTCTTGGGAAGGCACGTCTGCCGAGAACTCGAATCCAGATCACCGGCGGCGATCTTTGTCCCCCGAAGTGCGGAATACGATCTGCGCGATTCGGCGGCCGTCGAAGAGTTATTCTGCGACACACGTCCGGACATCGTCATTCATCTGGCGGCTGTCGTCGGCGGGATCGGGGCCAATCGAGCAAACCCGGGACGTTACTTCTACGATAATGCCATGATGGGCCTGCTGTTGATCGAAGCCGCACGGCGTCACAAAACATCCAAATTTGTGGCGACTGGAACAATCTGTGCGTACCCCAAGTTCACTCCGGTTCCTTTCCGTGAGGACGAAATCTGGAACGGCTATCCCGAAGAAACGAACGCTCCGTACGGTCTGGCCAAGAAAATGCTGCTGGTGCAGTCTCAAGCCTATCGACAGCAGTACGGCCTGAACGCGATCACACTGTTCCCGGTCAATCTGTTCGGTCCAGGTGATAACTTCGATTTGGACACTAGTCACGTCATTCCGGCCCTCATTCGGAAAGTCATCGAAGCGAAGGAAACGAAATCCAGCGTTATCGACGTCTGGGGCACCGGAACGGCTTCACGCGAGTTCCTCTTTGTCCGTGATGCCGCGCGGGGAATTGTGCTGGCCACTGAACAATTTGACAAATCGGCCCCCGTGAATCTGGGGTCGGGCGAAGAAATTACCATTCGCAATTTGGTAGACTTGATTTGTAAACTCGGCGGTTTCGAAGGCGAGATTCGCTGGGATACCACGAAGCCAGATGGTCAGCCGCGTCGGTGCCTGGATGTTACTCGAGCCCGTAAAGAATTCGGTTTCTCAGCCGAGACCCGTCTAGACGAGGGATTGCTGGAGACAATTCACTGGTATCGAAACAATTGTCAGTCGAGGCAATTGACTTCGTCGGTATCGTACACATGAGGAAATGGGATGCAGATGGAACTGGAAAATTGACGACGCAACCGCGATCAATTTGCGTATCGCGCGTCTGACTGTTCCTCTGATTCCCTGCTGCCATGTCTTCTTGCGAAAATGCTTCAACTTTTGATCTGGAGAGTATTTTGACGTCACCTCGTCGAGCACTGATCACGGGGATCACCGGTCAAGACGGATCCTATCTGGCGGAATTACTGCTTTCCAAAGGATACGAGGTTCATGGAATTGTCCGTCGAGCGAGCAGCTTTAACACCGCCCGCCTGGATCATATCTATCAGGATCCACATGAACCGAACTCCAAGCTATTTCTTCACTACGGAGATTTAGCCGACGGCCAAAGCATCACGAATCTGGTGCTAAACGTCGAACCAGACGAGATTTACAATTTGGGCGCGCAAAGCCACGTGCGCGTCTCGTTCGATACGCCTCTCTACACGCATGACATCACGGGGGCCGGTGCCCTGCGAGTCCTTGAGGCCGCTCGCCAGTTGAACAAATACAAGCCAGTTCGCGTCTATCAAGCGTCTTCCAGCGAGATGTTCGGCGACGTTCAGGAAGTGCCACAGAAAGAAACGACGGTGTTTCGCCCGTGTAGCCCCTATGCATGTGCGAAAGTGTTTGCCTTCTACCAGACGGTCAATTATCGCGAGGCATACGGTCTGTTCGCGTGTAACGGGATTCTGTTCAATCATGAATCCCCACGTCGCGGCGAAACATTCGTGACTCGTAAAATCACGCGCGCCGTCGGCCGAATTCGCGAAGGACTGCAAGACAAACTGTATCTGGGAAATCTCGACGCCAAACGCGATTGGGGCTATGCCAAGGAATATGTCGAAGCAATGTGGCTCATGCTTCAACATGATCAGCCCAGCGACTATGTCGTGGCCACAAACGAAACCCACAGCATTCGCGAGTTCCTGGAATTGGCATTTGACTGTGTCGATTTGAACTGGCAGGATTACGTCGAGATCGATGAACGCTATTATCGGCCAAGCGAAGTCAATTTGCTGCTTGGCGATTATTCGAAAGCAAAGAATGTTCTAGGTTGGGAACCGCAAACGACATTCTGCCAACTTGCGCACCTCATGGTCGAAGCCGACTGTCAGTTGGCCGTCAATGAACGGTTGGCGAGAGAGAGTTCCAATAGTCCACGTGAAATCTGACTCCCCCGACAAAAGCCCTCTCTCGATCTGTCGTGCAATCGCCCCCAGATTGACTGATCGAAGTCTATTGAGAAATACCGTCAAGGAAGGAACCATTCCATGGTGACTGATCGCGAACTGAATGCAGAACCATCGGCAGGCGGGCGAGCGGTGAAACTCTGGAGCCTTGTGTTGCGGCACATCGTTCTGATTAGCTTCACCACAGCCGTTGGTGCGGCCCTGGGTTACCTGCAATTCCTTCGAACTCCACCTACATATCAGTCTTCGTGCAGTTTGCTGGTTCGAAACGAATCCAACAACAAAAACATCCCTTTTCAGGGAACCGAGACCTATTCGCCAAATCAACGCGAACAACCTCACGCGCTGCTGATTGCCAGTCCGCTGGTGGTGGAACGAGCCTTAGATAAGGAATTGGACAGCGGATCGGGTAGCGACCAGTCCAAACGACGTCTGCGAGACTTGCCGAGTCTCGCCAATCTGGACAACCCTGCCGCGCATATTGGTTTTCGCCTTGTGGCCCGAACGGGTCTGCAAAACGGAGTGGAAAATCCCAATATCCTGAATCTGTCCTATCGTGACGCCGACGCGCTGACCACCAAAGCCGTTCTCGACGCGGTAATTGAAAGCTATCAGGACTTTCTCGGCGAATCCCATCGAAACGTGAGTAAAGACGTGCTGGATTTGATCGAAGATGCCCGCAATTCATTGATGAAGCAATTGATCGATATCGAAAATCGATATACGCAGTTTCGACAAGACACTCCGTTGCTGTTCCATGGTGAGCAGAAAGCCACGAACGTCCATAAGGACCGAATGAGTGAAATCGAGCAAGCCCGAGCGAAACTACTCATTCTGATCACCGAACGACGGGCCGAGCTTCAATCCATTCAAGATGCGTTGACGCGAGGTGGCAGTCGCGAAGCGATCACCCTGATGCTCCAAGCAATGAAGCCGGACAGCCGCGCGGCCGAGGCTGGCATCAAATCCCCCGCCAGCAAGATTTTCGAGTTGATGCTTGATGAGCAACTGTTACTGCTCGATCTGGGGCCAGAACATCCCAAGGTCAAGGCTCTGCAAAAGCGCATCTCGCTGACGCAAGATTTTCATTTGAACGAAATGCCTGAAGATGAACGCCCCAAGAAAAAGAGCCGCGGCGATTTCCTGACTGTCTGCATCGATTCGATTCGTCACGAGATCAGCAGCATCGAATCGAAAATCATGGAACTCGATGAGCTGTTTGAAATCGAACGACACGCCTCGCGATCCATCGCTGTATATGAAGTCAAAAACGAGAATTTTCAGAAGGAACTGGTGCGGACAGAGGCACTTTACCAAGGCGTCGTGAAGCGACTGGATGAACTCAATCTGCTGCAAGACTATGGCGGCTACAAAACGGCCATCATCTCGCCAGCCGGCATCGGCGGTCATATTTCCCCGGTCTTCAGCCAATCATTACTGATCGGAGCGATTTGCGGAGCAGCAATTGGATTTGGACTGGGATATCTCTTTGAAGCCAACGACAAGACCTTCCGAAGTCCGGAAGAAGTCAGTGATTATCTGGGTCTGCCCATCGTCGGACATGTCCCTGTAATCGAACATAAAGTGACCGGCCTCACCACAACCTCGCTACTTGACCCCATGCTGGTGACTTTCTTCAAACCGAAATCACCACTCTCCGAGTCATACCGCGCAATTCGAACCTCGTTGTATTTCAGCACTCGAGGTGAACAACACAAAGTGATCCAAGTCACCAGTCCCAACCCTGGTGATGGTAAGACCACCTTGAGTGCGAACTTGGCCGTGTCGATCGCTCAATCCGGTAAAAAAGTCCTGATGATCGATGCCGATTTCCGTCGCCCCAGAATCCATCAACTGCTAGCGTTAGATCGATCGATCGGAATCTCGTCCGTGATCAGCGGTGACGCCGAGCTTCCCGATGCGATTCAAGCCACCGAAGTTGAAAACCTGTGGGCGCTCGGTTGTGGCCCCCGTCCCAGTAATCCGTGTGAACTTTTGACGTCTCGCCGATTCGAGGAGTTATTGGAAATTCTTCGCGAGCAATACGACTTTGTCATTATCGATACACCTCCGCTACTGGCGGTCACCGATCCCAGCGCCGTCGCCGCGCGAGTTGATGGAGTGCTGCTCACAATTCGTCTGTCGAAACGAACTCGCGGCGAAGCGACCAAGGCCAAAGAGCTGCTGGCGTCTCTCGGAGCCAACACTCTGGGCGTCGTCGTCAACGGCATCGGCAAGAACAGCAGTTACGGATCCGGCCAAGGATACAGTAGCTACAACTCCTATAATTACACCTCCCATTATGGCTACGGATCCGACGAAGACAGCGTGTATTACGCCAGTGATGACGAAACTGACGAGGCCGGTGATCGGGCGAAACAAAGGGCTCACAGCAGCCGAAAGACGTCCAAATGATGGTAACCGAGGAGCAAACAACGAGGGCTTCGGTGATTCCACCTGTGACCGATTCTTATCAACTTTCGATCGAGGCTGACCGGCCGAATGCCCAGTATTGGCGCGACTTAATC
This sequence comes from uncultured Schlesneria sp., assembly GCA_903871875.1. Classification (GTDB taxonomy): domain Bacteria; phylum Planctomycetota; class Planctomycetia; order Planctomycetales; family Planctomycetaceae; genus Schlesneria. Next base: position 42,225 of record CAIQIR010000060.1, on the reverse strand, counting down.
CGATATCGCGAACTCTTCATGTTTCTGGCATGGAGAGACATTCTGGTACGGTACAAACAGACGGTGATCGGAATTGCCTGGGCGGTGGTCCGCCCTCTGCTGACAATGATCATTTTTACGTTTGTATTCGCGCGATTAGCCAAAGTTCAGAGCGAACACGCGCCTTATCCCATTCTGGTCATGTGCGGACTTTTGCCGTGGCAGTTGTTCGCCAACGCATTAACGGAAGCAAGCGGTAGCTTGATTGCCAATTCCAACCTGGTGACCAAAGTCTATTTCCCGCGAATGATCATGCCCGCCGCCGCCATCGCCGTCGCCGTCGTCGATTTTTTTATCGCATTTGGGCTGCTGCTGGGAATGTTTGCGGTTTATGGATTCATGCCCTCCGGGAAAATCCTGCTTCTGCCCGCGTTTTTAACGTTGGCGATTCTTTGCTCATTGGGAGCTGGGTTGCTCATCACGGCCTTGAACGTCCGTTTCAGAGATGTGCGTTACATCATTCCGTTTATTGTTCAATTGGGGCTCTATATCTCTCCTGTCGGCATCCCCAGCGACATCGTGCCAGCAAACTGGCGGATGCTTTATTCGCTGAACCCGATGGTGGGTGTGATAGATGGGTTTCGGTGGTGCATCATCGACGGCACCGAGTTATATTTGCCAGGGCTGTTGATCTCCATCGCCGTGACAATCGCCGTCATGATTACTGGTGTGCGGTACTTTCGCAGCACGGAACGAACGTTCGCGGACCTCATTTGATGGTCCCCGCTTTTGTGTCCCTGAAACGGCGTACGTCCCTCAATAACTTCACGTGAAGAAGGCAACCATCTGGGCGTCTGGCAGCTCGACCGAGCTGACGAGCGAACACGTCAGGGCCCATTCACGATTTGTTAGGGCAATCACGGTAGTGTGACAATTGTCGGTCGCGATCGCCGCGTCAGCGGTACCGATTTGACAAGTTTGGAATTTGGAACGCAGGAAAATACGGATGAAGGCATTGGCAGATGAGTGGGATCGATGATTAACGTTTCCCGACTGGGCAAGAAGTACGTACTGCGTCATCAGAGTGCATCCGTCGCGCGGTATGAAAAGCTAAGCGATACGCTGATACGCGCGGCCAAAAAGCCCTTTCGACTACTCGCAAACCGCCGCGAACCGCCAATACCTCGTGACGAATTCTGGGCCATCAAGGACGTCAACTTTCACGTCGCCCCCGGCGAAGTGATCGGCATCATAGGTCGAAATGGCTCCGGCAAATCGACACTGTTGAAGTTACTCAGTCGCATCACCGAACCTTCAGCAGGACGAATTGACCTTCGAGGGCGCATTGCCAGTTTGTTGGAGGTGGGCACGGGATTCCATCCTGAATTGTCCGGCCGGGAAAATATCTTTCTGAATGGCGCGATTCTCGGAATGTCTCGCGCCGAGATTAAACGCAAGTTTGACGAAATCGTTGATTTTGCCGAAGTGGAACGGTTTCTCGATACCCCGGTGAAACGGTACAGCAGCGGCATGTATGTTCGTCTGGCCTTTGCCGTCGCAGCCCATTTGGAACCCGAGATTTTAATTGTCGACGAGGTTTTGGCCGTAGGAGATGTCCAGTTTCAAAAGAAGTGTCTGGGCAAAATGACGAGCGTCGCCGCAGGGGGGCGGACCATCTTGTTCGTCAGTCACAACATGGCCGCCGTGGAACGACTTTGCACACGCGGATTGTTGATGTCAGGCGGCACAATTGTCTACGACGGCGGCGTGAACCAAACAATTTCTCGATACATGGAAACGACGACCGGCGGGAACAGTCTACCGGCCGAAAATACTCGTCCCGGAAACGGTCGAGTCCGCTTGCAATCAATTCGCATCCCCGAATTCACTCGAACGGGCGACGACCTGTCGATCGGGTTCCGGCTGAAGGTCAAAGACCCTATCACGCAATTGGAAGCACGTGCCAGCATCTACGCTCCTTCGGGGGAATGCATCTGTTCGTTTGCGAACAGCGTGGTCGATCATCGTTTTGATCCGCTCAATACTCCCGAAGCCGAAATCGTATTGACGTTGCCAGCTCTGCCTCTCAACGAGGGAAGCTACACGATGAACGTCTCATTCGCGGATGGAATTCTGGCATCGCTGGAAATCCTTGACGTGATCGAAAACGCCGCCGGCTTCCAAGTTGTTGCGGGAGATCCCTTTGGCACCGGCCGTCTGCCGTCACGAGGAAATGTCGTGCTTCCTCATCATTGGCGACACGAAGATCTTTAGTACAACGTTTTCTACGTGAATCCCCGCGCTGCTCGAAAGACCGCGCCCCGGCATCGATTGCACTCCCGCGCAGTTGTCATTGCATCGCGAAAGTATGAGTCCATGTTGTTAAAACTGATTAAGTACGTCAATTTCCGCATGAATCAACGATCGGTGCGGCGTGCCACACCACGTTTGATCAAACAGGCTTTTGAACGAGCCCGCGCACTGCGCAAGTCCCGCAAGACGACCGGAAAGCTGGCTCTACTGCTTCCGACGACCAGCCCGGGCAACCTGGGTGATGAAGCCGTACTGCACGCCACCGTTCGCGAACTGCAGGAACAGGGCTATGACCGCGTTTGCATCATCTCGCTCGGCGAACACGCGAAATATGAAATCGAGGGATCCGATACGGTCGTCATTCCGCTGGAACACAACCCGGACGGCGAGAGCTATTTGCAGTTTGTCGAACTGGCATCCGAATTCACAGACTTCTTTATCTGGGGTGCCGACATTGTCGACGGAACCTATGGCACCGGTGTGGTATTGCACCGATTCACTCTGGCCAATTTGGCCTGCGAACTGGGACTGCGAACCACGATCAACAGCTTCAGCATGTCTCAATTCAAATCGCCGGAAGTGTTGAATGGATATCGGTCACTGAATCCGGCAGTGAAGCTTTATTGCCGCGACGCATTCTCGAAAGAACGATTGGAATCAGAAGTCGGTGAAGGGCGCGTGCGTCTGTCGGCTGATTTGGCATTTCTGCTGCGGCCCGATCACGCAGCCCCATTGTCCATGAAGATGGCCGCCTGGGCACAACAACATCGGTCCAACGGACGAATCATCCTGGGTCTAAACATCAACGAGATCTTTTGCACGCATTTTAATATGGAGCCAGACGCGTTGCTGGGGATGTACGCGGAATGCATGACCAAGGTTTGTAAGCGTCATCCAAATCTGGCGATTGCTCACATGCCGCATGACAATCATCAAAACCAGAAGTTTGGCAGCATCAGCGATTTTGTGCTTTCGCGTAAATTGAACGAACTCTTGCCACCACCGATTCGTGATACGTCGTTCATTCCCCCCGAGACAATGCGAGCGATTGAAGTCCGTTCGATTTGCTCGAATCTGGACCTGATGTTCACGGCAAGAATGCACGTCGCAATTGCTTCGCTGGCAGTGGGTACTCCCGTATTCGGACTGGCTTACCAAGGCAAGTTCGAAGGACTCTATCGCCATTTTGATCTGCGAGACATGTTCATCACACTCGACCAGTTCAAGAATGTTGATCTGGCAGTGGATTTCCTTGACCGATCGATCCAACGTGCCAAGGTCGTACAAGCTCAGGTTCGTGAACGTTTGCCATCGATTCTGGCAAGTTCGCGGGCGAACTTGGACCTCGAATAACGTTGGTGTTCGGTTTCCGTGTGCTCTCATCCTTTTCCAGACTGCTTTTGAAATGGCCAGGATTTTGCAGGTCACCCCCCATCCGATCTTTCCTCCGCGTGGTGGCCGCCGATCGTTTTTCTGCCTGCGAGAATTGGCACGCGTGCATGACGTCCACGCCATCTTTCCGCAGAAATTCGAGCAATTGCAAGGAGAAAAAGAGGGTTACACATTTCCGAAAAATGTGACAGTCCATAGCCCGCTGGAAAGTCCGCCGCCCAAGACAATCTTTGATCGATTCCCCGCTCGGATCGGCCCCAGCTTGCACTACCGCTGGCTGCGTCGTTCACTGGGCGGGCCGGCAACCAGCGAAGTCCTTCAGTTCTGGCACCTCCTGAGGGATCTGTGCCAGAAACATCAATTCGACATGGTCATCTTTGACCACGTGCAGACTCTGAGCGCGGTTCCCCTCGTGAAACGTTGGAACCCCAATGCACTGCGGCTGGTGAATACCTACAACGTCGATTCAACACTCTACCGCCGATTGGCCGAGAACGAGTCGAACCTGGAAAAACGCCAGCAACAACTCAAGCTTTCGAAATGGTGCGAAGGAATCGAAAGTTCGCTCGCCAGTAAAGTCGATGGCTATTGGGCATGTAGCGACATCGATCACCAGCAATTCCAAAGCATGAATTCAAAACCAATTCGGGGCTATTCGATCGCTAACGGGATTGCAACAGAAGTCCTTCCTCAAGATACACGGCAGAACAAGCGCGAGGATCAGCGGATTCTGTTTTGCGGCAGCTTAAACTACGAACCCAACCGACGCGGGCTGGAGTGGTTTCGTAAGCACGTATGGCCGAACATCAAACAGAACAACACTGCTGCACGGCTGGTCGTGATTGGACTGGGAGCAGCCGAAAGCGAATTTCCTGAACTTCGTAACGATCCGGCCGTTGATTTTATTGGCGAAGTGGATGTAGTGCTTCCCTGGTATCACGGAACTAGCATTGCGGTGGCTCCCATTCTGGAAGGCAGCGGAACCAGGATCAAGATCCTGGAAGCAATGACACTCGGCAATCCGGTCGTTTCCACCACGGTCGGAGCAGAGGGGATCGATTCGACGGACGGCAGCGACATCCTGATCCGAGATGACGCGGACAGCTTTGGCCAAGGCATACTCAGGTTGCTGTCTGATGACGCTCTCTTCCGAAAACTTCAGGTCAATGGTCGCCAATTGATTGACGCTCAATATGACTGGAAAGTAATTGGAAACCGGTTGAATGAATCGGTGAGAGAGATGTTGGCGGTCGGCCGTTCAAAACGGACGGCGCCTCTTTCAACTGTTTCCTGAAGCCAGTTAAGACCAGTTTCTAAGCCCCGTCCATGTTCACCTTGGCGACCAAGGCAGGCTGCCGTGGGACATCGAAGAGCTCCCTCACCTCTCCGCGAACAACACCGTCACCGTGATTCGTTCCTGGCATCGGAAGACCTCATCAAAGAATGAATATGACTCCCGCACCTCAGATCAGCGTCTTGATGACGGCCTACAACAGGGAACCCTATATCGCGGAAGCGATTGAAAGCGTACTTCATTCACACTTTCAGGATTTCGAATTGATTATCGTCGATGATCGATCGTCGGATGGCACCGTCGAGATTGCACGCCAATACGAGAAGACCGATGCTCGCGTGAAAGTTCATTTGAATCCACAGAACTTGGGCGACTATCCAAATCGCAATCGAGCCGTCTCGTTGGCGACGGGGAAATACGTCAAATTCGTCGATTCTGATGACGTCATCTATCCTTACTCGCTGGATTTCATGCACGCTGCGATGGAGGCACATCCTCAAGCGGCTTTCGCATTAAGCCGGCCTAAACGCCTCGACAAACCCTACCCTTGTGAAGTGCACCCGCTGGAAGCCTATCGCGAACATTTCTTCGGTGCCGGCCTTCTCGATTGCGGTCCCGGAGGGACGATTCTTCACCGCGAGCGTTTTCTGCAATGCGGCGGATTCGCCGAAGTCCGCTACTCGGGAGACACAACGACCTGGCTCAAACTGTCCGCAAAATTCCCTGTCGTCCTGCTTCCTCGCGACCTGATCTGGTGGCGAGAACATAGTGGTCAGGAATATGTCCAGGGGATTCGAGATCTCTCTTATCTTGAGCTCAATTATTGTCTGGCACGTGACGCACTTGAATCACCCAATTGCCCGTTGCCGAAATCGGAATCTCTGCAGGCATTAAAATCGCTGAAAAAACGACAGGCCCGCAGTTTGATCCGCTTAGCCCTGCGTGGAAAACCGGTCCAAAGCCTGCGGGTCGGCAAGCGATGCCAGTTTCGATTGTCAGACCTGGGACTCGCTTTTTCCTGATGGGCTGTGGCCACTCGGTGTTGAGACATCTGACAGGGGCTGTTGTCGTCATTTGTTCGCGTCGTCGGCTGACAGGCCATTTCCAGTCTCGATCTGACCCGCTTGCCATTTTTGATGTTGGTAATTTCTCATGAGCCTAAAACAGAGACTGGCACGAGTTGTTGAACGGCTTACGAACACTCACATCTTTCGCATGCTGCCGCAAGGCGTGAATGTGTTTAGTGACCTTCAGTTGCACCTGCCATCCTACCGATGCAGTCTCGTCTTGGATGTTGGCGCCAACGTTGGCCAATCGGCACTGCTGTTTCGACAAAACTTCCCGCACAGCACGATTTATTGCTTCGAACCGGTTACAGAAAACTTTCAACTTCTCACAGCAAATACTCGCCACTTGTCCAACGTTCTTTGTTCGCAGGTCGCATTAGGCCGATCCAAGGGAATGGGACGAATGTCGGCTCAGCGTGGTACGATGTCACAACTTCAAGTAGCTGACACGAACGGCCAATTGCCCACAACAACCGACGTAATGGTCGACACCGTCGATGACTATTGCGCTGAGAAGAAGATTGAGCGGATCGATTACCTGAAAATCGATACAGAAGGACACGATCTGGCGGTGCTCGAAGGTGCGAAGTCCATGCTGGTCAATCAGCAGATCGGCCTCATCGAAGTCGAAGTGGGAATGAATCCTCACAATACGCGGCACGTGCCATTTCATCAGATCCAAACATTTCTGGAAGGTCACCAATACTTCCTGTTCGGCATCTACGAGTAGACGCGCGAGTGGCTGACGGACGAGCCCCATTTGAGACGATGCAACTGCGTCTACGCCTCGCGACAATTGATTCAGGCCGATTCCGGAAAGAAATCGCCGCAACCGTGAGTTGACGCGACATTTGTTGTCGTCCGGGTCATCGTGACTGACTGTCGGCTGAGGTCTCACCTCTCCACAAAAACCACGGCGTCTCGTCGACGCGCCCCCCAGCCAGACACGTATTCGCCAGCCATGACGGACCCCTCAGTGAGTAACGTTCCATCAGTCAGCGTTGTCATTCCCTGCTATAACGCGGAAAAATGGATCGCCGAATGCATCGAAAGTTGTCTTAATCAGACGGCCTCAGGGGTCGAATTGATCGTTGTCGATGATGGTTCGACGGACAACAGTCGCCAAGTGCTTCAACAATACGGCGATCGAATCAACCTGATCTGTCAAACAAACTCGGGTGGCTGTACGGCTCGAAATACCGGATATCAACGATCAAAAGGCGAGTTCATCCAGTTTCTCGACGCTGATGACTATCTATTGCCGGAAAAGCTTGAGCGTCAACGGAATTGTCTGATTGCGACCGGCGCCGACGTCGTTTACGGTGATTGGAGGCATCAGCATCATCCTCCCGATCAAGCGGCGTGGCTGGAGGAACCGGCCGTTTCTGGCACACAAGAGGATGTGCTTTATTCGCTGTTGCAAGATTGGTGGGTTTCACCGGCAGCACTCCTGTTTCGACGTGGTGTCGTCGACGTCGTAAACGGTTGGGATCAGTCACTTCCTGCCGCACAAGATCGTGACTTCTTCCTGCGCGTCGCCATGCGAACGAAACGAATTGTCTACCAACCAGGATGCCATTCGATCTATCGTCGATATGGAAACGTGACGGTTTCGACGAGCAACAGCGAACGCTATTTTCAAAGCCATTTGACCGTGGTGAAAAAGGCCGAATCCCAGTTGACCGCCGAAGGAAGACTTACCGACAAATATCAGCGTGCGATCGCCAGCAGTTATTTCCACATTGCCAGAAATATTTTCCCGACGAATCCCAGTCTCGCCCAATGTCTGGTTCAGCGCTGCAAGTCCCTGGATTCTTCCTTTTTGCCGAAACAGTCCTATCTTTACGATTTGATCTTCAATTTGACTGGATTCGCATCGGCCGAACGATCCGCTCAATTAAAGAAGTGGGTCACGCACCGCATCAGGTGGAAGAAGAGCTAAGCACGAGTCCTTGCCGACGAACCTTGGCGTTTCAACTCAGGGATTCGATCGATCAAGAGTCCCAAGACTGCACGTGCTCGGGCTTACTTGAACAGAGTTTTTTATCATGTCTCCCACCAGCACCAACTACCAATATCGGCCCGACATCGACGGCCTGCGTGCGATTGCGGTCGGAACGGTGGTGTTGTTCCACGCCGGAATTTGTTGCTCTGGAGGTTACATCGGTGTCGACGTGTTTTTTGTCATTTCAGGCTTTTTGATCACATCGTTGCTCTTGAAAGACTTGGACCGCGGCACATTCACGTTCGTGGGATTTTGGGAACGTCGCACACGCCGCATCGCGCCGGCTTTGTTTGTGGTGTCGGCCGCGACGCTAGTGGCCGGGTGGCTCTTGTTGTTGCCCGTGGATCTGATCAACCTGGGCCGCGCCACCGCTTCACAGGCCGTGTTTGCAGCCAATGTCTTTTACTGGTTGGATTCCGGCTATTTTTCTGCCGCTTCTGACGAGAAGCCACTACTGCACACCTGGTCGCTGGCCGTTGAGGAGCAATTCTATTTCATCGCGCCTGTCCTGTTGTGGGCTCTATATCATGTCAAACCGTTGCGAGGCAGAACGTCTCTCCTGGTTCTGATGACACTGGGAATCGTCAGTAGTTTCCTGGTCAGTGTGTACGGTGTCGCCCGACATCCTGTCGCGGCCTTTTATCTGCTGCCGACACGTGCCTGGGAATTGTTATTGGGTTCTCTGGTTGCGACATTGCCACCCATCCCGTCGCCACTCAATCGTCGAACGGTTCGAGATTTCGCTGCCACCACAGGTTTTGCCTCGATCCTTGTTCCGGCTTTTCTCTATACGAAAGAAACGCCGTTCCCCGGTGTGGCGGCTCTGGCCCCTTGCTTAGGAACTGCACTCCTGATTTGGGCGAACGGTCGAACCGAGGGCACTGCACCGACATTCATCGCCCGTCTGCTGTCATTGAACCCAATCGTCTTTGTAGGACTGATCTCGTATTCGCTGTATTTATGGCATTGGCCGTTGCTGGCATTCGCCACGTATTATTCTCCGAAGTTACTTCCATTCAGCACGCGATTGCTGGCAGTCGCCGCGGGAATCGCGCTGGCGATTTTGTCTTGGAAATATGTGGAGACTCCGTTCCGGCAGCGAAAACTCCTGGCGTCAACGGGATCAATCTTGACCGTTGCGGGACTCGGACTGGGCTCATTTGTCGGCATTGGAATCTTGTTCATCGCGTTTCAGGGAATCCCCCAGCGTTTTGAATTGCAATCGCTGTCGTTTGCAGATGCGGAAACCGATCGCCCGGCGTTCAATGACGTCCCGCTGAATGAGGTCCGCAAAGGCCAACTTTCCAAAATCGGTGAGCCGACCGCGTCGGCGCCACCGTCGGTGGTCGTCTGGGGAGACAGCCATGCTCGATCCGCGTTGCCCGCGTTTGATGAGCTATTGAAGGAGAAAGGCATCGCAGGACGAGCCGCGATTTTCTCGGCGTTACCGCCGGTCCTGGATTGGTATCGGGCTGAAAAGGGGAAGTTGGGACAAGACTCCGTCGACTACAACGAAAGCGTCGTCAAGTACATCGAAGCCAACCAGATTGCCGATGTTTTTCTGGTCGCTCGCTGGGGTTACTACAGAAATGCAAACAAGCAGTTTGATCCTGTGTTTACAGAGGGGTTGCTCAAGACGGTAAAACGGATCGTTGAATCAGGCGCTCGCTCCTGGATTCTGTTTGACGTTCCCAACCATTCGTTCAATGTCCCGCGAGGTGGCGCCCTGTTTGACGACATTGCACCAATGTCCGCCGCCCCCTCAACAATGACGCCCCATGACGGATTCGAACCCGCCACCATCGCCCAGATCCGAGCGGTTGGCGGACGGTTTCTTGATCCGAAGCCATTGTTCCTCGCCCCTTCCGGCGATCACTATATCGTTCAATCAAACGGAGTCGTACTGTATTTCGACAAAGACCATTTGACGACAAAAGGCGCTCGACTGGTCCTCTTGCCGTTCCTGCGAGACGCCCTGGCACTGAAAAACTGACTGCAACTCAATTGCTTCACAACATGAGCGTTGATGCGTTGGCCGCGGGATTCCGCAAAATCTGGAATGAGTCGGCGAAGTGGATTTCTTTCGTGACTTTTAATCGGCAAATTCGCACGAGACATGACTAGCTACGATAATCAACTGATGACCAAATTGGATCTTCATACGGGAAAGCGGTCGACAATACAGGGGGCCGATGTCCTCGCGGTCATCCGTGCGCCGCTCGAACAGTACCCACCGTCACTAAATCAAGTGAAGCTGTTGGCCCAGGCCGGACTTCGCGTCGCTGTCGTGGACACACAGCATTCGGACTATTCCGAATATCCCTTTCCGTACCAGGAAAACGTCCTTCGGTTTCATGTCGGACCCCATGTTCAACTGTTTAAGGAACGATCGCCCAACCTGCTGGTCAGAATGATCCGTGGCCAATTGTTTCACCGACGCACCCAGTCGTTGATTCGTCGTCTGAAACCAAAGGTCGTGATTGCTTATGACCCCAATGGAATGGAAGCGGTGGGGCGAATCTGGAACTGCACACGACCTCCGATATTGATCTGGCACTTCCACGAACTATTTCTCAATAGCAAGGCGACGGGATTTTTTACGCGCCGAGCGATTCGTTTCTCCTCTGAGCAGGCGAATCAGGCAGATACGATTGTGTTCCCAGATCGCCATCGAGCCGACTTTTTTTGCAACGAGAATCGCACTAAGTCTAAACCCCTGATTGTTATGAACTGTCCGCCACGGTTAGACATCCTGCCGGAAAACACGTTGCCCCAACACATGACTCAGTTCGGTGTGTCACCGCAAGCACCGATCATCTATTTTCAGGGATGGATCGGCCCGAGCCGCTGCTTTGAAGCGATCATCCAAAGCATGCCTCATTGGCCAGCCGATGCGGTATTGGTGCTGGTGGGTCCAGTGGCCAGCGAATATCGCGATCAACTGCAGTCACTCGCGAATACCATCGGCGTGAAAAGTCGCGTGATTTTCATCGCTGCCGTACCCTACAAGGATTTGGCTGGACTGACAGTAGGCGCCACACTGGGACTCTCAATTCTATCGGATGCCGTCGAAAAGGATCTGAGCTGGAAATTCAGTGCAGGGTCGACGAACAAACGATTTGAATACATGTCGGTTGGCGTTCCACAAGTGGCCAATCAGGGCCCCGGGATGCAGGAAATCATCGAACAAACCGGTGCAGGAGCACTGGTGAACCCCACCGATCCTTCCGATATTGGCCAAACGATCGCGCGACTGCTCAAAGACAGAATTTTACTGCAGGCCATGTCAATCAATGCGCGGCAAGCTCACTTGACCCAGTACTGTCTCGAAAAGCAATGTCGTGACTTAATGGCACAGATCCAACAAGCCGTTCAGACAGAAATGCGGTCGCGATAACCCAGCCCCGGCTAGTGTAGCAATTGGTCGGTTCTTTGAGCGAAACGCCCGATGACACGGCAATGTGTTCCAGTCAAGTTTTGACAGACTTAAATCACGAGGTCATTGAATTAGCCGCGAACAGGCGATCGACCTCTCAAAATCAGACATCGTTCGACAACAAGGACAAAGCATGCTTCGAAAGCTGGCCTCAAAACTGCGCACTTACCTGCTTGCGCCGGTTCAGCAGCAATTACAACATCCCACGCTCTCCTCCACACCGGGCCTCGGCCAAAACATTTTGAGCAATCAATACCGACAGCAGTACCATGCAAAAATGCCGCGGTTGTCATTTGCCGATGTTGGATTTCGGGTTCATTCGCAATTCGAAGAGGATGGGATTCTGCTGTTTATCTTTTCGCTGATTGGCACCACGAATAAGAAATGTGTCGAGGTGTGTGCCAGTGACGGTTTGGAATGCAATACGGCCAATCTGATTCTCAATCATCGGTGGCGAGGGCTGCTTTGTGATGGCAATGAACGGCACATCGCCAAAGCCAAAGAGTTCTATGCCAATAATCTCGATACAAAATATTGGCCACCGGTGATCGTCCAGGCCTGGATCACCAAAAACAATATCAACAAGATCATTCGCGACGGCGGATTCGAAGGTGATATTGATCTGCTGTCGCTCGACATCGACGGGGTTGATTACTGGATTTGGGAGGAAATCTCCGGTGTGTCACCACGAGTCGTTGTCCTGGAGTTCAATCATCTTTGGGGCCCCGAGGTTTCCGTTACTACTCCCTATCGAGATGATTTCGTGGGCGAATTCACGAAATACGGCTCTGATTATGCCGGCGCATCACTCGCCGCTTTCATTAAGCTGGGAAAACGAAAAGGCTATCGGTTCGTCGGCACGAATGAAGTCGCCACGAACGCGTTCTTCGTTCGTAACGAGATTGAGTGTGATTGGCTGCCCGAAGTCGATCCGGCCACCTGTTTTGGACATCCGCGAGCTCAGTTTGGCATGCAAGAACGCTTACCTGCTGTCAAAGACAAAGAATGGGTGGCCATCTAGCGGGGTAGAGTCAGTGGCATTGCCAATCACGCCCAAGCACCGTTCATACATCAGTGTTCGGATTGATGAAGCACGGTAAGAATCTTGTCGGAACAGTTTTTCTATGTTCGAAATTGGTGAAATAGATTCTTCACGTCCATTGAGACTGTTGATCGTCGGCAACCCCGTTGAATATCACCTGGGATCCCACTTGCAGGCCGCGGCAGAATCCTTGGGTTGGAGTGCGCGCATCGCCGACGTTCGCGATTCGTGGAGTTCGAATCGGTGGATCAACCGTGTACATCATCATTTGCTGGGACGTCGGCCTTCGAAACTGGCCGCGTTCGGCCAGAGCGTGATCGCGACCTGCCAGCAATTTCAGCCGCACGTCGTGATCTCAACTGGAATCGCCCCGCTGTCGGCTGACGTGCTCAAAGAGATAGGCCGGAAGGGGATCGTCCGGGTCAACTATCTGACTGACGATCCTTGGAGCCGCAGTAATCGAGCTGCGTTCTTTTTTCAAAGTCTGAAGGAATACGATGTCATCGCCAATCCGCGCCGAGCGAACATCGAGCAATTGAAGAACCTGGGATGTCGGCAAGTTCAATACGTCCCCTTCGGCTATAACCCATCGTATCACTTCATCGAGACTGATCCGACACCAGCGGAGCGAGCACGGTTTACTTGTGACGCATCGATTCTTGGCGGTGCCGATGACGATCGTGTTCCGCTCGCTTTATCCTTGGTCGACGCGGGACTGAATGTCGCTCTGTATGGCATCTATTGGGACAAATATCCCCGGCTGCGAAAATATCACCGAGGGTACGCGCATGGGCGAGACTTGCGACTCGCGGTGCAATTAGCCAATTGTCACGTCTGTATGGGGCGGAAAGCGAATCGCGACGGACATGCCATGCGAAGCCTCGAGTTTCCCGCGATGGGAGCCTGCCTCGTGACCGAAGACACGTCGGAACATCGAGACTTATACGGCGATGACGGCGAGGCGGTCTTGTATTGGAACGATGAAGCGAGCCTGGTCAATGTCACTCGCCGTTTGGTGGAACAGAAGGAGTTGCGAGAACAATTGACCAAGGAGTTGTTCCAGCGAATCGTTGGCAGCGGGAAACATACCTACGCGACACGATTGCAAGAAATCATTCTGCCGATGCTGTCCGGCTGAAGAGGAAGGCGAAAGATTTCGCCGCTTTCGGGAACGATTGTCTCCCCTAACGTTCACCTCGGCGAAACCGCATCAGTCTGGTCCTCAGCGACTCACTCTCGGAAAATTAATTCGACATGTTACGACTTGCGATCGTATGCACGCATCCGATTCAATATTTTGCTCCCGTCTTTTCGCAACTCGCCAGCCGAGCCGATCTGACGGTGCGGGTCTTTTACGGCTGGCGCGGCGCCACCGAACAGGCAATGGATCCTGGTTTTGGTCAAAAAATTTCCTGGGACATTCCGCTGCTCGAAGGGTATGACTATGAATTTGTGGAAAACGTTGCCCAGGATCCAGGTAGCCACCACTTCCGGGGTATCGACCTGCCGAATTTGAATCAAACTCTGGAACGGTGGAAGCCCGACGCGATTCTAATTTACGGTTGGTGTTACAAATCGCATTTGAAAACGATGCGACACTTTCATGGCCGAATTCCCGTTCTGTTCCGCGGGGATTCGACGTTACTTAACGAATCCTCCGGTTGGCGGCGATGGGCTCGACGGGTGGCGTTGCGCTGGGTGTATCGGTACGTCGACCTGGCCCTCTATGTCGGTACCAACAGCAGAAAGTATTTTGAAGCCCACGGGCTGCGTACCGATCAATTGGTCTTCGCCCCCCATTCAGTCGACAACCGGCGGTTCGCCAGTCTCAGACACGATGATCACCAAAATTCGATGACGCGGATCGACGTCCGAAAGCAACTATCCATTCCCCATGATCATGTCCTCTTCATGTTTGTCGGGAAGCTTGAGCCGATCAAGAATCCTTTGTTGCTGGTACAAGCGTTCGCACAATTAGATCAACCGCAGACGCACCTCGTATTCGTCGGCAGCGGTCCGTTACAACAATCGCTCGTCGAACAACTCGTTCCGCGAGTTCATTTTCTTGGTTTTCAAAATCAGCAAGCGTTACCGGACATGTATGCCGCCGCAGATCTCATCATCTTGCCATCGAAAAGCGAGACATGGGGCCTGGTGCTAAACGAAGCGATGGCCTGTGGATGTGCTGTGATGGCCAGTGACCGAGTTGGAGCGGCCGTCGATCTGATTGAAGAAAATCACAACGGATGGATCTGCAAAGTCAACGATCTTGCAAGCCTGATCGATTGCCTCAAAGCTGCGGCATCGAAGGGACGTGACGGTCTGGCCGAAATGGGATTTCGGTCCCGCCAGATCATCGATGACTGGACGAATGAGCGACAAGTGGATGCGATTGCGGCGGCCGTCGCCCAGGTCGCGACGATTCGCCGAAAGCGATTAACTGTCGATAGTCAATCCTGATTGTCACGAGTGATCGTTCGAATACTTCGTCACATCGGGTCGATCCGTCACAACATCGCCAATCAGATACTCCAAACAGACTCAGGGACAACAGACAAAATCAACGCCAAACGACTTTTTTGCGGTTTCGATTCGTTGGATCTTTCGCAGGGGGGAATTGCTCGTGTCGGTCGATTGATCTATCGCACACTCGCCGATCCTCCGACCGGTTTGTCGATCGAAACAGATGCTGCCGTTTATCGGGATCAAACGCATCATGGCATTGGGAGCGGGCGGGTGTCCTGCGCCGGGTTGTCTAAATGGCGATATCTGCTCGCCGTTAATCGCGCAGGCCTTGATCACTCACATTTTTTTTATGACTTCCTTGGAATGGCTCGCGCCCACGGTGGTCTACCGCGACTGATGCATCGACCGTACACCTGCTTTGTACATGGGATCGAGGCGTGGCCGGGCCCTTGGGCCCGGCCAGACCGATTGCGAGCCGCGCAAAGGGCCACGATGCTGATCGCGAATTCGCAGTTTACCATCGCCAGGGCGTCAGAATGGGATCCGACGTTTGCACGGGCCAAGTGCTGCTGGTTGGCGACGGAAACTGACGATGCTCCGGACCTACTGCCGATTAACAATGGGCCGCCCCGAGTGCTGATTCTGGGGCGACTGGAAGAGGGGTTAAAGGGACATCAGGAATTAATGGCGTGTTGGCCAAAAGTCCTATCGGCGGTGCCCGACGCCGTGTTAACGATTGTGGGACGAGGTCCTCGTCTGGATGAATTTCGCAAGCTGGCAGCCGATTCGGGCGCCGATGCACAAATCGAATTTCGGGGATTTGTGTCGGAAGACGAGTTGCCACAACTCTGGCAACGAACGACGGCATTTGCCATGCCCGGGCGGGGAGAAGGATTCGGACTGACCTACATCGAAGCGATGCGATATGGCATTCCCGTCCTCGCATCCGTCCATGATGCTGGCTCCGAAATCAACGTCGATGGCGTTACCGGATACAATGTCAATCTGAATCGAGCGGACGAATTACCGGATCGACTGATTCAACTTCTTCGGAATCGTGATCAGTCGGCCGCGTTGGGTGAAAATGGACGACAACGTTGGAGCGACCATTTTCGCTTTTCCGCTTTTCGTAAACGGATCGTCCCCGTGTTAAGAGAATTTCTGGGCTGTTGAAAAGCACTTTGAACCGAGAAGCACAGCCTTAATATTGGCCGCAATTGGCTGAAACCGATTGCGGTGGGATCCTTGCGTTCAATCAGAGCGTCATCGATAAAACGAACTATTCATTCCGCATCGCCTTTTTGTCATAGACGAGTCATTTCGTTTGTGGCAGCATGGATTTTTCTTTGGCCAATTCACGACCATCAAATGACAGCCGTTTTCGCGATTCGCGCGACCATCGCGAATTAACGGTTGGAAAAACCATGCGACCCGCCCCGCGAACCGTGCAGCGAACGCTGTTTCTGGACCCCGAACAGTGGATGTTCGCGTGCATCGGTTCGCTGGCCGTCGCCATCGTGTTTCTGCCTTATTACAGGGAGATTTCGCTCTGGATTGGCGGCGGTTTCTTTATCGCAACCTTCGCGTTTATCCACATGGCAAACACCAGCCGTTATTGCTTGCCTTTACCTCAGATGGCCGTATTTTCCTCGACGATTTTCTACGTCTTCGGCCCATTGATCGCGTTGTATTATCCCTCGCAATTCGACTTGTATAACCTGAAACAAGACCCGGCATTGTACTTCGATTTTGCGGTACCGGCGGTCCTCGCTACCAGTTGCGGTTGGATGGCAGGTCTGTGGAATTTGAAGCCGATGACGGCCCCTGATGTCGACCCGCGCGAACACGCAAAAATCCAACCCATCCTGGATGGGTTCATCGTCATGGGGGTATTGATTTCGTTCGGCCTGCTGTTTCTAAAGCCACCCGACAGTGTCGCCTTCATCCTGCTGTTGATCGCACATTTGCGATTTGTCGGCATTATGGGATGGGTGCTGGCAGCGAAACCGGGCTGGAAGTGGCGACTGTTCGTACTGGCCGCACTCGAAATCATTTCCTCATCGATGACCGGATTTTTGCTCGACCTGATCCTGTGGGCCGTCGCCATCGTCGCGCTCGTGTTTCAACGATTCCGCGTCTCACGTCAACGAATCCTCCTGATGGCCACAGTTGGCATGTTGCTACTTCCTTGCGCACAACATGCCAAATGGAAATTCCGAGACATTGCCTGGGCCGGCGGCAACGAAAATGTCAACGTTTTCGGGTTCAACATCAGCGTTTCACGTTATACAAAACCGATCATTCTGCCACTGATGATCGGGGAAAGTCTTGTGAACGTGATCACGTTCAATGTCGAGCCCACTTTCTATCGTGATACTGTGGTTCGCTACAACCAATCCTGGATCGTGGAACGGGTCATGGCAACCGTTCCCGCGCGTGTGCCCTACGCCGCTGGCGAGACCGTCGAGCGGGCAATTGTCGATTCCCTGATTCCACGCGCCTTGTTCCCAAATAAAACGATGGCCGGTGGGAAGCACAATTTCCCGAAATACACGGGGATCAAACTGAATGACCGCACCAGTATGAATCTCGGGTTTGTCGGCGAGATGTACGCGAATTTTGGCTATACCTACGGGATCGTTGGTTGCGGCGTGTATGGGCTTCTACTGGGATGGATTTTTCACTGGCTGACTTCCCGGACAGAAAAGAACTACCTCTTGGCAGCCTTTATTCCCTACGTCCTGCACTGGGCCGTGATGAGCGAATCGGGATTGTTCGAAATCTCGAACTACACGATCAAGGCCCTGTTCGTCACGCTGGTTATTTCGCGGGTGTTGACACGCCCTCGCCGCGCTGGACAGGTCGGAGCGACCTCGAAACCAGATTGAGTCGCGGAAAAAACCAAATAGTCTTCATGCTCTTCAGTTGGGACCAGGTACGGCATCATGTGCGGAATCGGCGGATGGTTTGGTGAGGGCGATGCCATCAGCCTGGAAGGGCTGGGACAATCACTCGCTCATCGCGGCCCCGACGGCTTTGGCCAGTGGGAAGATCCCAACGGTCAGGCCGGAATGGTGCATACGCGCCTGTCAATTCTGGACCTCTCCGCAGCCGGGACACAGCCGATGGTCTATTCGGTCACGGACACCGTCGGAACCGAACCAACGCAATATCGTTTAGTTTTTAATGGAGAGATCTATAACTTTCGCGAGTTGCGAGCCGAACTCGAAGGAAAAGGAGAAACCTTTTCCAGTCACTCTGACACGGAAGTG
This sequence comes from uncultured Schlesneria sp., assembly GCA_903871875.1. GTDB lineage: Bacteria > Planctomycetota > Planctomycetia > Planctomycetales > Planctomycetaceae > Schlesneria. Next base: position 23,959 of record CAIQIR010000060.1, on the reverse strand, counting down.
CTGCTACGACTGCTTGTTCGCGAGGGCACGGCCGCCTTGCCCAAACTGGCGGGCATGTTTGCCTTCGCCTTCTGGAACCCTTGCACGGGGCAAGCGATCCTGTGTCGTGACGGCTTGGGAATCAAACCACTTTATTACGCTATTCAATCCAATCGACTGCTGTTTGCCTCGGAATTTCGTGCGATTCAATCCGTTGTTGCCGAACAACGGCCCGATCCAGATGCCATACAAGACTTCTTGTTATGGGGTAGCTTTCAAGAACCCGCAACGCTGGTTCACGAGATTCGTCAGTTGCCTGCTGGATCGTATTTGGAATGGCAAGACGGGCAGGCCGCAATCCGTCAATGGTATACACCTCGATTCGAGAGCCTCGCTTTCACAAAAGACCCGGTGGCCTTCACGCGAACTGCGCTGCTGGAATCGGTAAATCGTCATCTGGTCAGCGACGTTCCGATTGGGATCTTTCTGAGCGGCGGCATTGACTCGACGGCAATTGTCGCACTGTCGCGGGAACTTCTCGGAAACAACGCAGACCTGCGAACCTTTTCCATCTCGTTTGACGAGGCGGAATTCGACGAATCGCCAGTGATTTCCCGAACCGTTGAGCGTTTTCAAACGAATCATACGCAGTGGAAAATGACGTCGGTAGAAGGCGCGGCAGAGGTAGGACCGTATCTGGCGGCGATGGACCAACCCACCACCGACGGCTTCAATACGTGGTGCGTGAGTAAATTGGCGCGACGCGCCGGCGTGAAAGTGGTCTTGTCGGGACTGGGCGGCGACGAACTGTTCGCGGGATACGACAGCTTTCGACAGTTGGCTCGGCTGAAATGGGCGCATCAGGCGACGCTGGGTACTGGTCGACTGCTCGGAGGATGCCTGAGAAAAGTCACCCACAGCCCTCGATTTGGTCGACTAGCGGCGTTTCTCGAAGGAAACGGAAAAACAATTTCCGCCTACCACGCATTACGAGGGTATTTCACTCCGACCGAGGCCAAACGGCTGGTAAAGCAACTGGTCGGCCAGTTGCCGTCTGCCCCGAACTGGAATGAACCAGACGTTAATCGCACGAATGTCGTCAGCTTCCTGGAGATGACTCGCTACATGCGCAATCAGTTGCTCAGAGACAGCGATGTCTTCAGCATGGCTCAAGGACTGGAACTGCGAGTCCCCTTCGTCGATACTCGCCTGTTTGACGCAGTCGCCACAATTCCGGCAGCGATTCGTTTGCGACAGGGCAAGCAGTTATTATTGGAATCCGTCCCCGAAATCCCAATCTGGGTTCGCGAGCAACCGAAACGAGGATTTCGATTCCCGTTTCAAAAATGGATGAATGACGGATTTGGCGACTTGCTGTCGACCGCCGAAAAATCGTCCGAGATCCCACTTGTGACCTGGTATCGGCGCTGGGCCGTCGCCACTGTCATGAATCGCCTGCAATCAATCCCGGCCCGTCACGAAGTTGTGTCTCGATGAAAGTCCTGTTAACCGTCGCCAGTTTGCTGCCCGCTTACGGGGGGCCGGCACGGTCTGTCAGTGGGTTGGCGCAAAAGCTGACGGAACAAGGGGTCGATGTCGTCATTTGGGCACCCGACGGGTCGGCGGAAACCACTCCATTTTTGCCGACAGGTTCCTCTGTCGAACGATCGGCCGGCCCACTGAATCGAGTTTTCGACGATTTCGGAAAGTTCGACGTCGTTCATGACAATGGAATTTGGCTACCTCACAACCATCAAATTGCTACCGTTTGCCTGCAACGGTCTGTCCCACGAATCCTGAGTCTGCGAGGCATGCTGGAGCCGTGGGCTCTTCGGCACAAATGGTTGAAAAAACGTGTTGCGTGGTACGTCTACCAGCGACAAGACCTGATCCGTGCCGCTTGGCACCATGCGACGTCGACCACCGAGGAACAAAGCATCCAGCGGCAGCGACTGCGAGTGCCGATTGTCGTTATTCCCAATGGGCTGGATATTCCTCATGCGGTCGAACAATCTCCCACCATCCGACCTGCCAACTCGATTCGGACCGCCTTGTTTGTAGGAAGGATCTACCCGGTAAAGGGATTGCCGCTGCTGGTGGAAGCCTGGGCAAAAGTTCGTCCCAGTGGTTGGAAGTTGCGGCTAGTAGGCCCCGACGAAGCAGGGCACCAGGCCCAAGTGGAACGTTTGATTCACGAACAGGGATTGGCCAACATAATCGCTTTCGAGGGCCCGCTGGAAGGCGAATCGAAAGCGGCCGCATATCGCGAAGCCGACCTGTTTATCCTGCCAAGTCACACCGAAAACTTTGGTATGGCGATCGGTGAAGCGTTGTCATATGGAGTTCCGGTCTTAACGACCAAAGGCACACCCTGGTCATCACTGATTGACCATCAATGTGGCTGGTGGGTTGATGTCGATTCGACTGCCATTGCCCATGCCTTGCGTGAAGCGACCAGCTTAAACAGCACGACCCTGCAGGAGATGGGAGCTCGCGGCCTGGAAATGGCGAGGAATGCCTTCAGTTGGAAAGACGTCGCTACCGATTTTTCCTCTTTGTACAGGAAAGTCATGGAACGAACATCTCTGGTTTCCCTACCGAACTAGTTCGGCGGAATCATTTGATGGCCATGGATGCCCTTTTTTACTTACGACTTGAAACAACATCAAAATATGACAGTCATACTTGGTATCAATGCCTTTCACGGTGACGCATCGGCCGCATTGGTCGTCGACGGAAAACTCGTTTCCGCAGTGGAAGAAGAACGCTTCAATCGCGTCAAGCACTGGGCCGGGTTCCCCGCGGAATCGATCCGATGGTGCCTGCAGGACGCGGGGTTGTCGCCCTCCGATGTCGACCACGTGGCAATTTCGTTCAACCCCAAAGCGAACATTTGGAAACGGATTGGTTTCGTGGCGACGCACTGGCCCGCACCGTCAGCAATTCTCGATCGCTTAAAGCGTCAAGGAAAGACACTTGGCCTCGAAGAGCAATATGCCAATGCGGTCGGACTGAACAGATCGGCTGTCCGTGCCCAATTCCATCGCATCGAACACCACCAGACACACGTCGCAGCGGGGTTTTTGATCTCTCCGTTTGAAGAAGCGTCCGTGCTTTCTGTCGACGGTATGGGCGATTTCACCAGTACGTTAACCGCACATGCCAAGGGGTTGAATTGGCAGGAATTGAATCGGGTTTATTACCCGCATTCGATCGGGTTTCTCTACACCGCCCTGACCATGTACCTGGGATTCCCGCACTACGGCGACGAATACAAAGTCATGGGACTGGCTCCCTATGGTCAACCGGAATTCGCCGACTTCTTTCGAAAGATGATTTACCCCAAAGGCGATACGTTCGAGCTCAATCTGGACTACTTTACCCACCATAAAAAAGGCATTCAGATGGTGTGGAACGACGGAGCCCCCATGGTGACGCCGTTCTACAGCCAAAAGCTGGAACAAGACCTGGGACCGGCCCGCGACAAGAAAAGTCCAATGACCTCGCGTCATGACAATATCGCGAAGTCGCTACAGGTCGTCGTCGAAGAGATCATTCTGCATCTGCTGAATCGCTTGCAGCGCGCCACTGGTAGTCAAAATGTTTGCATGACCGGCGGTGTGGCGATGAATTCCGTCGCCAATGGAAAGATTACCTCTCTAACCGATTTCAAAAATGTCTACGTCCCTGCTGGCGCCGCCGACAACGGCACTTCATTTGGTGCAGCGTTTTACGTTTGGAATCGAGTACTGGGAAATCCGCGGACGTTCATTCAAGACCATGCTTATTGGGGCTGCGAAAGTACCGAGGACGATTGTGTCACCGCCATTCGTGCAGCGGGATTGCCCTGGGACACTCTGGATGACGAAGCTCTGTTCAACCAGACGACCGACCTGATGATCGATGGAAAAGTGATCGGATGGTTCCAGGGCCGAATGGAATTCGGGGCTCGCGCGTTGGGCAATCGCACGCTGCTGGCCGATCCTCGGCGGACGGATATGCGTGACATCATCAACTTGAGGATTAAGTTCCGAGAAAAGTTTCGACCGTTCGCCCCCAGTATTTTGGAAGAGCATGTCAGCGATTGGTTCGAGATCAACGAAGCCACTCCGTATATGGAAAAAGTCTTCCCGATTCGGCCGGATCGACACGCCCAGATTCCCGCCGTCACCCACGTCGATGGCAGCGGCCGATTGCAAACCGTTTCCAAACGCACAAACCCGCGTTATCACGCGTTGATTTCCCGGTTTCATGAAAAGACAGGCGTTCCGATCGTCCTCAATACGTCATTGAATGAAAACGAACCGATCGTTCGGACTCCGGCGGAAGCAATCAGTTGCTTCCTGCGGACTGACATGGATGTGCTGGTCCTGGGTTCTCATCTTATCAATCGCCACCGGACAGACTTTCCGGAGCAATATCGAAAACGAATCAGCAGCGGCGTCTGACCAGCATAGACTACCTCTGATTCCCTGAATTCATCATGTCACAAAATCTGATCGACGACCTGCGTTATCGCCACGACATCGACGGACTGCGCGCGATTGCTGTGGGACTTGTCCTGTTGTTTCACGCCGATTTCGGCTGCTCCGGCGGCTATATCGGGGTGGATGTCTTTTTTGTCATTTCCGGATTTTTGATCACTTCGTTGATCTGGCGAGATCTGGAAAGTGGACGGTTCACGTTCGCAAATTTCTGGGAACGGCGGATGCGCCGTATCGCACCCGCGTTGATCGTTCTCACGCTCGCAACGGTGATCGCCGGCTGGTTTCTGTTGTTGCCGACCGATTTTGAAAATCTGGGTCAGGCCACAGCCTCGCAGGCGGTCTTTGCCGCCAATTTTCACTACTGGCGCAATTCGGGTTATTTCACCGGCGCGGCTGACGAGAAACCGCTGTTGCAAACCTGGTCCCTGGCGGTCGAAGAGCAGTTTTATCTGATCGCACCGTTTTTCTTTTGGGCGATTTTTCAACTTCCGTTCTTTCGCCGCCGAACGACGCTTTGCTGGACCCTGATACTCGCATTAGCAATCAGTTTAGGGGCCAGTATCTACGGAGTCGAACACCATCCGTGGGCCGCCTTTTATTTGCTGCCCACCCGTGCATGGGAACTCTTGCTCGGATCGCTGATCGCGTTTATTCCAACGAATTTTTTGATCACCAAACGCCGTAGCCTCTGCGAGATCGCCTCCTTAGTCGGCTTGACCCTGATTCTTGTGCCAGCCTTCGCTTACACCAAGCTGACTCCCTTTCCTGGATTGTCCGCGCTTCCACCGTGCGGCGGCACCGCACTTCTGATCTGGGCGAATGGAAGCCCAGATGGCAAACCGTATACCTTGATCGGTCGGACACTGTCGCTACGCCCGATCGTGTTCATTGGGACGATCTCGTATTCACTCTACCTCTGGCACTGGCCGTTTTTGGCATATGCACGCTATCTGGCGTTGTTGCCATTGTCATACACGGATCGAGCGATCGCTTTGGCATTGGGGTTCGTTTTTGCCATCCTTTCCTGGCGATTCATCGAGACCCCATTTCGCACGCGGCAACTGGGTACCTCTCGAAAAGCGATGTTCGCTTATGCCGGCACGGGGCTGGCCACCGTGTTTGTCAGCGGGCTGGTCTGTCTCGTAGCGCACGGATTCCCACATCGGTTTGATGCGCACATTCGCGAAATGGCCAGCGCGCGGGAGGACAAAGGCTATCTCATCAATCTGAACGCCAAAGACATCGCCGCCGGCAAGCTGATCAAATTGGGAGCCACCGACCCATCGCTCAGCCCACAGATCCTGGTCTGGGGCGACAGCCATGCCATGTCGGCTTTGCCTGCGTTCGATCAATTGCTGAAGAAAAAGGGCATTGCCGGGCGAGCGGCCACGCACCAAGGAACTGCACCGATCATCAATTGGCACAAATCCACTGCAGGATCCAGAACCGAAACCATCGAATACAACGATTCCGTCATGACATATATCGAACAGAATCACATTCCCCATGTGATTCTGGTGGGATATTGGTTGAGTTATGGCGACGCTCGTGGCCACTATTCTGAGGACTTCAATCACGCCTTGGTTGCCACGGTTCGGCGGTTGGTCGAGGCGGGGTCGTGCCCGTGGATTTTAATGGATGTTCCCATTCATCGCTTCGATATTCCCAAAGCACTGACCAACAGAGCCATCTCCGCCGGTGACATCGCGACTCTCTCGACGAAACCTTCGCCGACCAATGTTCTTGATGGGATTGATCAGCGGATCATTGATCAAATCGAAGCGGCGGGTGGCCGCATTCTAGATCCCAAACCTCGATTTCTTGATCCATCTGGACAGCGTTACCTCGTTCAGTCCGAAGGCGTCGTGCTCTATCGCGACGGCGGACATCTGACGGTCAAAGGTGCCAGGCAGGTACTTGTACCGTTTCTGCAAGATTCGCTGATTTCCGAAATGCCGTGAGTCATCACGGAAATAAAACAACAGATCCATCGATCACCTTCCTCGGCCCACGCACACCGTATCGCCGCTGACCAACACGAAAGATGCGGTACGGCAGACGATTTTGATTGTAGGAGATTTCCGCTTGGACACCGCTGCCGAACGCTCCGCGAATCCGTTGCCCGGTTGCTGGCCTGCGCGGTACCAGTTGCTGGACGGATGGCGCGGCTTGGCGTCGTTTCTGGTGTTGCTATTTCACTTGGAGCTACTCGGCTCCGGGCACGAAGCAGTGATGCTATTTTTCGTCATCAGCGGTTACTGCATAGCCGCCGCGGCCGACTCGGCCCAACGACATCAACTGACATTCGGAGCATTTATTGCGCGCCGACTGCGACGGATTTATCCCCCTTACTTCCTATCGGTGATGTTCTTCCTGACAACTCGCTTTGCCAAATCATGGATGGTAGGCCCCTCGGGCCTCGCTCGATTTACGACATGGGAGTTTCTGCAAAACCTCACGCTGACGCAGTGGCTGGTGCTGACAAAACACCCTCGTCCCAACGCGGCGGACAATGGAACGTTATTTGTCGCCGCGTACTGGTCACTGAACTACGAAGAACAGTTTTATTTGTTCATGGGACTCTGCCTGTTATTCGTCAGTCGAAGACTGGGTGCCTGGATCATTCCCGCAGCCGTAACATTGCTGTTGAGTGTGTTGTGGAACTGGTTATTTGACTCGTTACGGACAGGATTTTTTTTGGACTATTGGCTGCATTTCAGCTTGGGTTGCCTCGTCTTTTATCGACTGGTTCATGGCACCTCGCGAGCCGTGCGCGTCTCGATCGATTTGACCTTATGCGCCGTCTTGCTGATCGGCTTCAGCGGCCTCTACAGTCCGTTTGTCAGCCATGAGTTGATCGTGTGTTCGGCATTTGCCGGCCTGTTGATTTTTCTTCGCCGGTGGGATGCTGACTTATCTCGAATCACAATTCTCCGACCGTTGTTTTGGTTGGGCACGATCTCGTACAGCCTGTATCTGGTTCATCAATTCAATGTTCGATCGGCCGCCTATATCGGGTCAATCGTGGGGGGAGATCTCGCCTGGTTGAGGCTGCTGGCAACGATCGGTGCGCATCTGGGGGTCGCCACGATATTCTGGTACTTCTGTGAGCGTCCGTTTTTGAACAGACCGTTGGCGCAAGTCCGCCGCGATCCCGAATTGATTTCGCAACCGGCGACCTCGTGACGTCCTGGTCGTTTCGCCAGGGCGAGGTCCGCGGATTTGTCCTTTCCTGGCCGCGACGCAGGTTGCGAAGCGAGCATTGGGAGTGCAGGAAGTTCTTATGAAGGTAATCATCAATGCCGACGACTTCGGCTATTCGACGGACGTGAATGACGCAGTCGCTTCGCTGATGGCGGCCGACCGAATTACGTCCGCGACGTTGATGGCGGATGGCGAGCGTCTCGCCGAAGCAGTTCGGTTGGCGGCAACCTTTCCCCGCTGTTCATTCGGTGTGCATCTGGCATTGACCGAAATGTCGCCCATCAGCTCTGCCAACGTTTTTCGCGAAGCAGGGTTACTCGACGAAAATGGGCGATTCAACGATGCCATCCGTTCCATTCGACCGTCAGGGCGACTGAAGGAAGCGATCTTCTCCGAATGGTCAAGCCAGGTGCAGCGGGTGGTCGAGCAGGGCGTTCAGATCAGTCACTTCGATTCCCATCATCACGTGCACACCATTCCTTGGTTACTCGGAACGGTCAAACGCCTGCAAACGAAATTTGGCGTTGGCCGGGTGCGCAGTTCGATGAATTGGTACCTGCGTTCGGAGTGTCGTCCGTCGACGGTTCATTTACTAAAAAAACGGCTATGGAATTCCGCCTTAAGACATTGGCCTTCCACGAAAACGACCGATCATTTTACCTCGTTCAGCTGGTTCGTTAAGAACATGATGGAAGGTGAGATTCGACGCTCGGGTGTCGCGGAATTGATGGTTCACCCCGGTCAGCCGTACGCCGTCGACGAAACCCGATTACTTTGGAGCGATTGGCTGTCACAAATGCCATGCCCGATCGAGTTGATAAACTATTCCGAATTCTGACGCCCTTGGTCGGCAGCTCGACAACCTTTTTCGCATTCACTTCATCTGATCAATCCGACATCGCTCACGTCAATTCGTTCTCACTTTGAAAGCAACTTCCATGGTGTCAGGGCACAGGGCGACCGACAACCAGTACAAGAGCTTCTACGCGGAACGCCGCGACGAAACCTACGGACGAGACTTCACGAACCGGAAGGCGGAAGAGCATTCGTTTTATCCAGTTCTAAAAAATTTCATCGCCGACTACAAATTGGAAAACAAGCGTTGCCTGGAAATCGGCTCGTCCGGCGGCGGATTTCAGGACATGGTCGACGACTACTATGGGACCGACATTTCCCCCGAAGTTGCCACCAACTATCACAAACCCTACCGCGTCGCCGAGGGCACGAAATATCCGTTTGACGACCAGTACTTTGATGCGATCTGGACACACGCCGTCTTTGAGCATATTCCCGATCTGCAATCGGCGATGCATGAACTGCATCGCTTGCTGAAACCCGGTGGGGTCATTCTGTTCGGTCCAGCCTGGCAATGCCGGCCGTGGGCTGCGGATGGTTATACCGTCAGGCCGTTCCGCGATTTTGGGCTGTGGGGCAAGTTGGTCAAACTGTCGATCCCGATCCGCAACAGCGTCATCTATCGCAGTTTGTATGTGTTTCCAAAACGAGCCTTCCGGCAATTGTTATTTTTGTGTGGAAACAGACACACTCAACTGAAGTATCGCAAAATCAAGCCGAACTACGAAATCTATTGGACGTCAGACTCGGACGCGTGCAACAGCATCGACCCTCATGATGCGATTCTGTGGTTTGAAAGCAATGGATTTACCTGCCTCTCGCACCCCTTGCACGGACCGACCTTTTTTGTCCGCACCGGTGCCATTGTTCTTCGCAAAAACGGTTGAACTGCGAGGCTGACAAACAGTCAACCGAGTCTGCACGATCGACATCCTCCGATTTTCTTCGTCAACAAAGAGGCGACCCCCAGGTTCGAGTGAGAGACTCAAACTCGGGGGCAAGGAAAATCGCCTGAGAAGACTGTCGTGATCTTGACCAGCCAGCAACCAGGGGGCTCCGATCCGGAAGGATCGCTGCCCCCCGCTTGGCGACAGGATTACAACCGAGTTCCCGATCCCAACAGGGCATTGATCTGGAAGGATCGCAACAAGAAGTTCGCGATTTCTTCGGGACAGGTGAACTGCACCAGAATCAGGTCTTCGGGTTGAATCAGGATTCTCTGGCTCGTATCCGAAATCGCTTTTCGCAGGTCGACTCGAATGGCCACGGTTTGGCCATTGCACGTCTTGCGGATCACGATGGCACGTGATGGAGGAATCGGTGTTGACATGCTTCCGGCCCCCCCGTTGAGCATACCTGCTCGAGCCAAACCGGATCCTCCCGCACCGAACGAACCGCCGGCAATTGCCACCGCCTGCAGGATATCGATGTCGTAGTCACGAGGGATCAGGTGAGCACCACCGCCGACTGCACCACCGGTATAGAACTGCTCACGATCGCGTGATTGAACAAACACGATGTCACCAGTCTTCAGTATGATGTCTTCGGTATTGAATGACGGGGGTTGCTCAGGATAGTAGCGGATCGGAATTCGCGTGACGTTCGGATCATCCGGAATTTGGGCCGGGCATTCGCATGGGTTCCGGCAAGCAGCCATCTGAGCCATCAAGAGTTCACGTTGACGGGCGTCCTGGAAGCCGCCGCGGACGATCAAAACCTCATTTTCGGCATCCAGACCTGGCAGACCGCCGGTTTCGTTCAAGGCATGCAGCAGGTCATTCTCATAGGCCGGCAAGTCCACGGTCTTACCCGTACCGCGTTTGGTGAGTCCGCCGAAATTGGCACCACTCAACATATTTTGCGCACCGTTGGTGGGGCCGCCTTCTTCGCGAACCACCATGATTCGTTCCATGCGTGGACGCTGCAGGGTGACGATGATTCGATCCTTGCCTTCGGGCAGGATTTTCTTGTTAATCGTGTAGGCAGCACGGATCTCGTCTGTCGCTTGGGCCAGAGTCAGCCCGGCGACTTCAATCGGTTCGACCAGCGGCAAGGCCACGGTACCGTCTTCACGAATCGGGATCGGGAAGCCGATTGACGGGGGCTTGCTGCCATCCTCGGGGAAGTTCACCGGAGGGGCTTGGTCGGGCTGTCCCAAAACGTTCTCGATGTAGATACCAAGCGTGTCATTGGGGCCCAACTGGTAGACCTTGGGTGGTACTTGTCGCAACCGCGACAGCGAGATTTCGACCATTTCTGATCGAGGGCGTCCGAAGAAACTCCGTGGAAGCCGTTTCACAGCAACGGACGGAACTCCTTTCAGACAATCCAACGTGCTGCACCCGCAGAAAGAAACGAGTACAACTAGATAAACCAATTGTGTCATGATTGCCACGAGACGGGGATGTCGGCGGAAATCAGCAGGAATGTTATTGACCATATTTTGACCACTCATTGTGTTCGGTCGGGATGGGATGGATTCAGCTAACATCATGTTTCGCTCTTCCGAATTCGTCAGGACGGTTGTTTGCAATCAAGTACTCTATGATCGTTCAAATCTATTGCAGGGCTTCTTGGAGCAGACGGCTGGTTTGTGAACCGCCAAGCTCAGTGGGTTCTGCAATCGGCGAGGGAGGAATTGCCGGATCAACCGACGCTCCCGCGGTTCCACCTGTCGCGTTGATCTGGCTCGCGCCCGAATAATCCACCGGAGTCGGCTGCGGGATTCGCGTTGTCATTCGATTCGCGTCGACCATTCCGTCGGCTTTGGCCGCCATCACTCCCACTTCGTATCCGTCATACCAGGCGGCCATCTTGTCGTTTTCGCTGCAGCGATCCATCCACATGTGATTGTGGCAGCTGATGATCGGAACAGCAGGAGGACATCCGGTGGCCCCGTTGGCCACGGCGATATAACCGGATGTGAAGCCTTCTCGGAAGCTATGGGGGCAACCGATTCCCTGACATGCTCCTTGTGCATTTTTCCAGGCGGCTCGTGCCGCGAACTTATTGCCCCAACCGATTCGGAATTCGGTCATTTCGTCACGAATTTCGGAAAGGCATCCCGACACCAGCGTCAGTAGCAACAGGCCGGGGATAACAACGTCTCGTCGCATGGCGTATCACCCTTACTGGGAAAAACTTTTGTTTGAAGCGGAGTCAGTAACGAATGGTCGCAGCCATTAGTCCGTCAGAATTCACTCTGTCTGTAATGATGTGGTGGTTACATCCTCGTCCGTCGTTCGCGGTGGAGCGATGATGCACGCCAGTGAAGCCTTGGCGACCTCACGCGTTGCGGGATCGGGGCTGTTGAGTGCAGCTTCCAGTTCGGGAATGGCCTTCGCAGCGGCAGGACCAAACTCCGCCAGTGTCAAGAACACCATTCGTTGGAGTTTCAGATCATCCGTCGGCAGCAATTGTCGCAGACTGTCGATGACGAATGTCGTTCGGGGCGACACCGCATTCCGAAGCGCAAACGCGGCGACCCACTTGAGATTTTTATTTGGTTGCTTGAGGCAGATGACAAGCATATTGATCGCGTCGACATCCTCAGGCTGAATCTTCAGAATCGCTTCCGCAAGATCCACTCGCAGATACATATCCAGATCGTCGTGCATCACACGACGCAGTTTCGGAGCAACATCAATCGCATCAGGCCCCAGCGTTCCCAGCAGGAAAATCGCCCGTGAACGGATTTCATTTCCCATCGCCTGATTCACAACCAACTCGGCCAGTTGACTTTGCAATCCGACGCGATGAACCTTCAGAATTTCAACCAGTCCCGCATGGAAGGTCCCGAAGAACGGATGAAGTTCTCGATCGGCGACCAGATTCAAATCGATCCCGGCGTGTTCTGACAACGCAGACTCGATCTCTTTGTCATCCGCCCCCAAGGCACCGTCGCGGGATTTGATGGGCGGCAGGAATTCCAGTTCTGTTTCGACAGCGTTCAGGCTCGGATCGATCCTTTTGGAAGGTGTTGCTGCCGCCGCCGGTGCCGGTGTCGACGCCGACACCGAGAGGGGTTGTGGTTCGTCGAGTTGGACCTTCGCCTCCGACAATATTGCCGAGCCGACGGATTCCGTTGGAGCGACCGGCTCGGAAATGACTGCTGGCGGTTGCTGTTCGATGCGAATCGTCTCGACGACCAACGTTGATTCAACAACGGTCAGTGTCTCAGGGACTGGCAGTTGACTGATCGCGACCGGTGCCGGTGTCATCACGGAGGACTGCTCAACCAATAGTGTTTCCGTGACGACTGGCGATTGCTCGGGTGCTGCCGGCGGTTGAGCGTCTAGTAACAACGTCACAGGCACGAGCGGTGCCGTCGGTAGCGAAGAAAGCGAGGGGACAATCGGTACCGGCATCGGGATCTCGCTGACGCGGGGGATCTCGGTCGTCGGTAAATACACTGCGGGTCCTGCCGTTGGCAACTTGGGGCCGATCGGTGCAACAGCCGAGGGCTGTTGCACCGGCATGACAGGACGCCCGTTGATGGCATAAGATTGAGTCGATTGATTCATCAGCGGATTCGGTTGCTGGCCTGGAGCGCCGAACCGCTGTTGTTGAGTTTCTTTCGCGATGAGATTGTTGAGTGATTGCTGGGCTTCGGGATTTCCTGGTTGAGCCGCCAGAACCTGAAAATAGGCATACTTCGCCTGGGGAAGGTGTCCTTGGCGTTCGAACGTCTGGGCCAGAGACATCATTCGTTCAGCAGAAAGCCCCCGGTTGGCGGTCGGGTAAGAACGTTGGCCCATCGAACAGCCTGCCGAAGCAAACAGAATCGGTGCTGAAACGACTCCGATCCAATTCCTGACCTTTGACATTTGAGCCTCCGTGCTCATCGATTTTTCTGCAGACCAAATGACCCCGAGAATCAAGCCGAAGCCTTTACGGAATCAAATTAAGTTCACATCACAAATCGACGAAGGGCGGAGCGTCCACCCAATCAAGTTTGCCGAAATTGTGGATTGCACGGGCGATCCATGCCTCAAACAAGGAACAGAACCCCTAATCAGAAAAGTCACCCAAATACCCGCAGTCCACCAGGCCGCACCAAGATCACAGTCGAAGATTGACCGTAGCAATAGACCAAATCGCGGCTGAGATACGATTTTCGCCTGCGGAAACAACGACTTTTGACGTAAACTTTGCAGTTCATATCAGACGACTATTATTGATGGATCACCTGACTTAAACCTCCTTTAAAGAACAACCATGAAAGTCCTCGTCACCGGCGGAGCCGGATTCATTGGCAGCCATATTGTCGATGCCCTGATTGCGAAAGGTCATGCTCCTTACGTGGTGGATAACCTGGCGTCAGGCAGTCGGCAGAATCTGCCACCCGACGTTCCTTTTTTTGAAGTGGATATCTGCGATCGCGCCCGCTTGTCAGCCGTTTTCGATGAGGTTCGCCCCGATTGGGTCAGTCATCAGGCGGCTCAAATGTCGGTCAGTCTCTCGATGCGTGATCCGGTGTTTGATGCCGACGTCAACGTCACGGGGCTATTGAATGTCTTTGACAGCGCGGCTCGAGTGGGTGTCAGGCGAATCGTGTTTGCCTCGTCAGGCGGCGTACTTTATGGAGAAGTCTCTACACCCGCGTCAGAAGATTCGCCCAAGCGTCCGGTTTCGGCCTACGGCATCAGTAAATGGGTTGGCGAGCAGTACCTTGAGTTTTACTCGCGCGAACGAAAGCTGCAGGGGATCGCCTTGCGTTATTCCAACGTTTACGGCCCAAGGCAAAATCCACACGGCGAAGCGGGCGTGGTGGCCATTTTCTGCAAACTGATGCTGGCCGGCGGGGTGGCGACCATCAATGGCGACGGACGGTATATCCGCGATTACGTTTATGGCCCGGATGTCGCCCTTGCCAACGTCGCCGCATTGGAGACCGCATTGGATTCTCCCTTCACGGCGCTGAATATTGGGACGAGCATCGGCGTCGACGTCGTTCAGATCGCCTCACAGATTTCGGCCGACGCCCAGGCCTACTTAAAGAGCATTCACAGTCCCCTGCAAGTTCCCGATTGCCGTTTCGGACCTGCCCGAGCCGGCGATCTGCGATCGAACCTGATCAGTCCCAGTCTGGCCGAACAAATCATCAAATGGAAACCTACCGTGCAATTGACCGACGGAATTCGTGAAACGGTGAATTGGTTTGCACAGAGAATCAAGGAGTGAATCGCAAAGGCAACATCGTGGAATCATCGCCACGATCCGACTGATTTATTCATTGGGCTCAACTCGATCGAGTCAGTGAAGCTTTGATGAATTCAACCGGTTTCTAACTCCCGCGATCTGAGGCAGCCTGTAGAATTCAGGGCCTCGTCGCCGGGGGCTCCGCGCAATCGCCCAGTTAATCAATTGATACCCAAAAATGATGGATCTGACTCTTTCGTCGCAGCTCGAACACCACGGGCAGCAGCACGTCTTACAGTTCTGGAGCGAACTGACGGCTGCCCGGCAAGATGCGTTCGTACGTCAGCTGGCGCAGATCGATTGGAATCTGGTCGATTCGTTCTCGCCGAATTCCGCTCAATCCACACCGGGTTCTGCCGGAAGCGTGGGAACGATTGCTCCGCCGACCCACGTGGTTCGCAAACCCCAAAACGAAGCCGAATTCGCGAAATGGCAGCAGGCCCGTCAGTTGGGTGAACTCGCATTGCGGCAAGGGAAAGTGGGGGCCGTTTTGCTCGCGGGTGGCCAAGGGTCGCGGCTGGGCTCGGCTCAACCCAAGGGAATGTTCCCCATCGGGCCCGTGTCCCAAAAATCGCTGTTCGAAATTCTGGCCGAACAGATCGTGGCGTTGTCTGATCGTTACGGACATGCGATTCCGTATCTGCTCATGACCAGCGACGGCACACACGACGACACCGTCGCCTATTTTGAACAGCATGATTGCTTTGGTCTGGACCGCAGCAATCTCTTTTTCTTCCAACAGGGATATGCGCCGTCGCTCGATTCGCAAACCGGGAAATTGCTGCTGTCCGAAAAAGGGGTACTCAGCATGAGCCCCGACGGACATGGCGGCCTGTTGACCGCTCTTCGCAAAGCAGGACTGTTCGAAGAACTTCGTCGACGCGGTGTCGAATATCTGTTTTCGCATCAAGTCGACAACCCGCTCGTCAAGGCGTGTGACCCCGAGTTTATCGGGTTGCATATTCAGCACGGTGCGGATGTTTCCACCAAAGTCGTGACCAAGACGGGGCCCGAGGAAAAGGTTGGCGTGGCCGTCGATGTCGATGGACGCACGGCGATTATCGAATACAGTGATCTGCCCAGTTCGTTCGCGAACGAACGCGAGATCAATGGCGAACTGCGATTTTGGGCGGGCAGTACCGCAATTCATCTTTTCTGCCGATCGTTTCTCGAATACGTTGCGACTTCGACGAACAGTTTGCCCTGGCATCGGGCCGTGAAAAAGATCCCCTATGTCGACCGACAAGGACGGTTGGTTCAGCCGGAAAAAGAAAATGGTATTAAGTTTGAGCGATTTCTTTTCGACACGTTACCTCTCGCCAAAACCGCTTTGATTGTGGAAACAAAGCGCGCCGAAGAGTTCGCTCCCCTCAAAAACAGTACTGGCGATTTTTCGCCCGAGTACGTTCGAAACCAAATGACTCAAGTCGCAGCGAATTGGCTCAAACAAGCGGGTATGGCAGTTCCCGTGGGGGCAATCATTGAAATCAGCCCACGATATGCCTTGTCTGCCGAAGATCTAATCGCTCGAAAAAATGAACTGCTTGATTTGAATTGGAATCACCCTGTTTATCTTGGACCATCGAGAGCGCTCGCGATGAACATACAACTGCAAGACGCCAAACGGCCGCACGTCAAATCCAAACGAAAAACGATCGAACCGCTGATCTTCGAACCGTTTTATCGGCCCCAGGTCTGGGGTGGTCGCGGGCTGCAAACGCAATTGGGTCGCCGACTGCCGGAAGCCGGCCCCTACGGCGAGGCCTGGGAACTCAGCCCTCAGAAGTTACACGTCAGTCGCGTAACGGAAGGATCCTACGCAGGACATGACTTGAACGATCTCTGGACGAATTGTCGTCCAATGTTGTCCGGCAACACCGGGCCGGACAATTTTCCCTTGCTGATCAAGTGGCTAGAGTGTCACGAGCTTCTGTCGCTGCAGGTACATCCAGACGATCAAATGGCCCAACGCGTTCTCGGCGAACCGTTTGGCAAGTCCGAAGCCTGGGTCGTCGTATCCGTCGAACCCACGGCGCGCATTTTTGCCGGCTTGAAACCCGGTATCACTCGAGCGGATGTCGTGGCTCACATCAATGCCGGAACGCTCGTCGAATGCCTGCATTCGTTCGTCCCCGCCGCCGGTGATTGCATTTCGATTCCCGCCGGAACAATTCATGCCGCCGGAGGAGGAATGCTGGTGGCCGAAGTGCAGCAGTCCAGCGACGCAACTTTCCGATTGTTCGATTGGAACCGTCTGGGACTCGACGGTGTTCCCCGTGCATTGCAGGTCGAGCGAGCTTTAGAAGCCGTCAATTGGGATCAAGGTCCCATTTCGCCTGTCATTCCTCGCGAAATTCACTCAGAATGTGGTGGCGTTCGGGCGGAACACCTGGTGGACAGCCCATCGTTTCGGATGGAACGATATCAGGTGCGTCAGTCATTCCCGTCACCGCATCATGGCGAAATGACCATCTGGATGGTGCTCGACGGCAAAGCACGGCTCAGCGACCCCGTCACGGATTATCGACACGAATTTATCAAAGGAGCGACAACGGTCATCCCGGCAGCGGCGAGTGATTTGGTATGGGAATCCCTCGACAGCCAGCAACCGTTGACACTTCTTTGTACTCGGCCGCGTCATCCTCAAAATTGAACTCGGTACGACCTACGTTAAATGACAGCCTCGGAAAATTTTCCTTCGAATTGCCAAAGGATGCAGCGTTGAAGTTAGTCATGATCGGAACGGGCTATGTCGGTTTGGTGACGGGTACCTGTTTCGCCGAAAGCGGAAATGAGGTCACCTGTGTCGACGTCGACGTCGAAAAGATCAATCGTTTAAACAAGGGCGAGATTCCGATCTACGAACCTGGTTTGGTCGAACTGGTGGTTCGTAATGCACATTCGGGCCGATTAAAATTTACCTCACAGGCTTCGGCCGTCGTACCAGATGCCAAATGCATCTTTCTGGCGGTCGGCACACCACAGCGCGATGACGGTTCGGCCGACTTGCGCATCCTTTGGAGTGCGCTGGAATCGATCGCACCGCATCTCTCGAAAGACTCGGTCGTGGTCATTAAGAGCACCGTCCCGGTCGGAACCAATTCCGAAGCTGCCCGCCGACTGCGAGATCTGACCGGCCGCGACGTTGACGTCGCTTCGAACCCCGAATTTCTCAAAGAAGGCTGTGCGATCGAAGATTTCACGAAACCGGACCGCGTCGTCGTGGGCGTGTCTCGCGCCGAAGTCGCCACAGTGCTGCATGAGCTCTATCGACCGTTTCTGCGAACCGAGCATCCGTTCCTGGTGATGAACCTGGAAAGCGCGGAAATGACCAAGTACGTCGCCAATTGCCTGTTAGCCACGAAGATCAGTTTCATCAATGAAATGGCCAATGTCTGCGAGAAAGTCGGCGCCGACATCAATCATGTCAGAAAAGGAATCGGCCACGATCAGCGGATCGGTTTCGCGTTCTTGTTCCCCGGCGTGGGTTACGGCGGCTCGTGCTTCCCGAAAGACGTGCGAGCCCTGATCAGTGTGGCCCAGCGAAACAACATCGCGCCGCGAATTCTGCAATCGGTCGACGATGTCAATGTGGCCCAGAAAGAAGTGCTGTTCCAAAAACTGAATGCCCACTTCCACGGCAATCTGGCGGGTCGTACAGTGGCCATCTGGGGACTTGCGTTCAAGCCACGAACAGATGACATTCGGGAAGCCCCCGCTCTGGTACTCATCGACCGGCTGCTCGACGCAGGAGCCAAAGTGCGAGCTCACGATCCGGTGGCAATCGACAATGTCCGCAAGTTGTATGGAGACAAGATCACTTATTGCGCAACGCCCTACGAGACACTGGACGGGGCCGAGGCACTCGCGATCGTGACGGAATGGAACGAATTCAGAAATCCCGATTTCGACATCATCCGTCAGAAACTGCGTGCACCGGTCATTTTCGACGGCAGAAATCTTTTCGATCCCGAGAAAATGCGGCGCATGGGATTCCACTATTCTGGCATCGGATTAGAAGCTCATCCGCTGGCAGACCAGGCCTGAGGTCAAATGTGGGCCGCGACACGTCCGAAAAACCACGGGCTTGATCGACCGTCGCGGCGCTCGAATACATGATTTTTTTCAGCCACTTCTCGTCGCGGTCTGCTTCAGAAAGCTCGACGCGACGCGAGAGCAAAACTCCTATCTTCCATTAATAAAAGAGAGACATCCCTTGCGATCGATTCTAGTCACAGGTGGTGCAGGATTTCTCGGCAGTCATCTTTGCGAGCGACTGCTCGAGCGAGGCGATAATGTGATCTGCCTCGATAATTTCTTCACCGGACGAAAACAGAACATTCTGCATCTGATCGGGAATTCGCGGTTCGAGTTGCTGCGTCACGACATCGTCGAACCGATCGTGCTGGAAGTCGACCAGATTTATAACCTGGCTTGTCCCGCCTCGCCGGTGGCTTACCAGTTCAATCCCATCAAGACGATCAAGACATCGACCGTCGGGGTCGTGAATGTGCTGGGATTGGCCAAACGCTGCAAGGCCCGAGTCCTGCATTGTTCGACGTCAGAAGTCTATGGCGATCCCAACGTTCATCCCCAGCGAGAAGACTATTGGGGTCACGTCAATCCGATCGGTCCCCGCAGTTGTTATGACGAAGGCAAACGCGTCGCCGAATCGTTGTGCGTGAACTACCATCAGGAACACAACCTGCAAGTGCGGATTATTCGGATCTTCAATACGTACGGACCACGCATGGATCCGAATGACGGTCGGGTGATTTCCAATTTCATCACGCAGGCCTTGCGCGGCGAACCGCTGACCATCTACGGCGAAGGAACGCAGACTCGTTCGTTCTGCTATTGTGACGATCTGATTCGCGGCATGATGCTGATGATGGAACAGGATCACGAAACCGGTCCGGTCAATATCGGCAACCCCGGCGAATATACGATGCTGGAGCTGGCGCAAGAGGTTCTCCGAGCCATTCCGGAATCCAAGTCGACGATCAAACACGTTCCCTTGCCCAAGGATGATCCCAAGCAGCGTTGTCCTGACATCACCAAGGCGAAAGCGACCCTCGGCTGGTCACCCACGATCGACCTGCGAACGGGGTTGGGGAAGACCGTGGAATACTACCGACGGGAATTGGCACAGCCGTCGTAGACGGAAATCGCCACAATCGTCGTAATCAAGTCCGCTGGACCACCAAAGACTTCCTCTCGGGAAGTCTTTGACTCTTTCGAGCAGGCATTCTTTCGGCGTGCGGGATCAGCCCATATTGCGTCGCGCGACCGACGATCGGCCCATGCTGCATGGACAATCACGAGCACCTCAAGGTGAGAGCGAACCGCCGGGCGGCTACGCCTCAAGCTCGTGCACGAAGACGCCGCCGCGGAATTCGCCGGTCTGGCGGGCTTGCATGATCTCTCCTGATTCAAGGTTCATGCACGATAGCAGGCCGCCGCCGTAAGCCATCGTGTCCAGACAAATCCAACCGTTCCCCACCGCGGGTGCGCCGTAGCCGACGCCGCTGTGCCCACAGATCACCCGTTTGCCGGATGGATGAGGGAACTCACGACCGGTCAACTTCTTCCAGCGGAGCCAACGAGAGCGCTGACGATGGAGTTCCACGCCAGGTTCCAGATTGGCGTGAATGCAGATTTCTGTTGGACCCTCGTAGTATTTCACGGCTGAGTTCATCAGAGCGAGATGCTCGTCAGGGATGTTGTTCAAATCCCCGTGATAAGACGCAAGCGTCGCCGATCCACCGTAGTGCAACCATTCATCGACGTTGCGCCCGCTGATCGCCTCGAGCATCATTTCCTCGTGATTGCCGAGGATATAGACCAGCTCGCAGGTCTTACCAATCTCGATCAGCTGCTCAAGCACTTTCCGAGTGTCCGGTCCTCGATCGACCGCATCGCCTAAAACGACCACCAGATCATTCGGGGTCAAGTTCATCCGATCGACGAGCACTTCCAAAGCGCGTGTGCACCCATGAATGTCGCCAATGACAAACCGCTGACGATTTTCCATGGTTCCGGTCAACGCTACCATTTCCATTGCGATCCCCGACACAACTCACGAGACCACGCGAATCCGCCGCGCAGCTGATCGCACGAGAGTCTGATCACAATCGATGACGTCATACCGCGTCGAATGCTCGATCAATCGGGGACATGTTCGGCGATTATAGAGCGGGATTCAAGACACGGCTCCCGACAGGACCGGCAAACTCCTGTCAATCTGTTTATACTTCACATCGCCGAACATGGGACAAAATCCTGTTTCATCGACGCGAGGAATCCACGGTCTGGCTCTGAAAAAAGACCAACAAAGACAGACCTAGTGGACACTTGAACGCCTGAGACCGGTCAGCCGGACGAACCATCTTTGTGTGAGTAAATGATGTCAAAAATTCGAATTGGTCAAATCGGAACGGGACACGGTCATGCCGCAGGTAAACTCGAAAGTTATCGAAACTCGCCCGAATTCGAAGTCGTCGGGATCGTAGAACCCGATCCAAGACTTCGGCAAAAAGCGGAGGCCCAAGCGGCGTTTGGCGATCTTCCGTGGATGACCGTCGAACAATTGCTGGCCCTTCCCGGCTTGCAGGCCGTCGCCGTTGAGACCGAACCACGCCATTTGTTAGGCCACGCCGAGACCTGTATCGAAGCCGGAAAGCACATTCACCTCGACAAACCGGCAGGGGAATCACTTGTCCAGTTTCGTCGGATTCTGGATGCCGCGGCCCGCAAGCATCTGTGCGTTCAGATGGGCTACATGTTCCGCTACAACCCTGCCGTCGTATTGCTGAAAGACCTGCTGAAAAAAGGGATCCTCGGCGAGCCGTTTGAAATGCACTGCGTCATCGGCAAGCTGCTCGGCAACGCCGCTCGACAGAAACATGCCGAATACCCTGGCGGCATGATGTTTGAACTCGGTTGCCACATGATCGACATTGTCGTCGACCTACTGGGCCAACCCGAGACCGTGACGTGCCACCGTCAACATGTCGGCCCGCAAGCCGACACGCTGCAGGATAATATGCTCACCGTATTTACCTATCCCAAAGCTCTGGCCTCCGTCAAATCGTCCGGACTGGAAGTCGATGGTTTTTCACGACGACATCTGGTCCTGTGCGGCAGCGAAGGTACCTTGCACATTGAACCGATCGACTCACCCAAAATCGTCCGCCTGACGCTGGCCAAAGAACGCAGCAAATACCGCCAGGGCTACCAAGAAATCCCGATGGAACCCTACAAACGCTACGTCGCCGACGCCGACGATTTCGCCAAAATTATTCGTGCAGAAAAAGAGCCGAACTGGTCCATTATGCATGACCTGGCCGTTCAGGAAACGGTGTTACGAGCAAGCGGCTGTTCAACCGAGGTCTAGCCCCGAACAACTGCCGCTCTTACCTGGCCGTCGAATCCGGCGTGACCGGATCTGCGTTAAGAATTCTCGAACGAATCTCATAAACTCCAGTTGGAATTCACCTTGAAAAGACATAAACTTCCACTGTTGCGTTCAGGACGATCGCACATCATCGAGAAGTACAACCAGAGCGGCCATCAATGAGTCATCAAGAAATCCCTAATTGCCCATCCGTTACCTCGGTCAAAGAGTGCCGATGACGCAGTGGCGGGGTTTCCCGAAATGACTTAAACCATGGCTGTGGAAGGAACAACAACCTGATGCAGCGCGCCATCAATGGTCACAATTCACGAGAGGGAGGAATTCAGATTCATGGAAGAACTTCCCGCTGCATCGCCTCCACCAAACGGAAATTTCGCGATCACTTAAAGGGCCTTGGTCTTGATCCGTTTGTGAAGACCATCGACGACCGCTCCGATCTGAAGAATTTTCTCGGCTTCCAATGGAAGGAAATCGCCACCGATCAACTGACGCCTGAGGGGGATACGTCACAGCTCTGCCAGAAACTTCAGCTGGATACCTTCAATCGTTCCGGCGATCTGGAACGCGAGATCCTGGTGGCCATGCTGCTGTGTCCGGTTCCTTTCCAGTTTCCCAGTTACGACGAACTGATCACGGCCGTTCACATTCGCCGAAATATCGTCGAAGCGGCTCGCAAAACGTCGCTGTCGTTCGCGACCTACGAGGCAGAACGACCGGCTGAATACTGGCACTACGACGAGGATCGCGGCTTCGTGCTGCACCCGGGAA
The DNA here is from genome assembly GCA_903871875.1 of uncultured Schlesneria sp. Taxonomy (GTDB): domain Bacteria; phylum Planctomycetota; class Planctomycetia; order Planctomycetales; family Planctomycetaceae; genus Schlesneria. The sequence continues at coordinate 1,048 of CAIQIR010000060.1, read as the reverse complement.
AATCCCTGATTGCCGCCTTAAAGCAGGCTACGCAGCCAGAACTGTCTGGACAGCGCTATACTTTTTCCTGTCGCCGAGCCGCGGAATACATCATGCTGCTGGCCATGGCCAGTGAAGCCATGACCTGTAATCCCGATCTGTTCCATGATTTGCAACGTCAAGCGGAAACGCGGGCCATCAAAGGACGAGAATTCGAGAGCGTTTTTCTGCGACCGATTGGATCGTTACACAATCCATTGCCGGTCAAGTTCTTCATTCCCGGTGATCGAACCTGGTTTCGAAATCCCGACCGAATCTCGTCGGAAGTGACCGGGTACGAAGGCAGTTGGACCTTCTATCTCGGCAACGGTCAATTCGCCGATTTCTGGCGACCTGGCCAGTTCTATAGTCTGACAACCAAATGCTTGTCGATTTTCCATTGGCGGAACTCGACCTATCGCGATGCCGAAGGAGAATTACAAATCGACGAACAACGCGTCGAATCCTTGGTCGAGAAATCGCTGCAGAATCCCGCCGAGACGAATCAAATTCTTCGTGAAATGTTGCAACTGCAAGAGCCACTTGATGTTTTCGCAGGCGGGGCCATCGAAGCTCATCGTGAACACGCCCGTCAAATTTTCCGCGGATCATCCGATCTGACACTGCCCGACATCCTCGTCAAAGGCTCGTCGGAGGGTGTCATGAATTAACGAACGGACCGCCGATCAGCCTCACAATCCACCTGTGAGGCGATCAATAAATCAACCGAACGCCACCAGGAACAGTGGTGTCAGCGCGTGAAATTCTGACGGGGAATGCTTAGCCTGGAAAGTTGCGAAACAGAGGTCATTGTTGGAGGGAACGCATCCTTGCCCACACCCTCAGCAACGGGTACAAATAGCATCCTTACGTCGCAATTGCGGCCTCAGGGCGATTAACTCAGCGGCTAGAGTGCCATCTTCACACGGTGGAAGTCACTGGTTCGAATCCAGTATCGCCCATTCTAAACTATTGTGAATTAATGACTTGCGTCGAGACGTTCCGGATACGATTTCTGGATACGATTCGT
>CAIQIR010000059.1 GCA_903871875.1 uncultured Schlesneria sp. | reverse complement strand
GGCCGATCAGTCATCAATCCTGTGACTCAAATCAATAACAAACAGTCCGCATCAATTGGCATCCCTGATTCTCGCCTCTCCAGCCTGTTCATACGAAAAGCCGTCATTGCGTTCACTCGCAATGACGGCTTTTTTTCGTTGATGGATTTCGAATCGAGAACGCGCCCCCAAATGAACTGGCGGCCGATCAAGAGGCCTGACGCATGCGGAGCGTGGGCTTTTCCAGCGTCACGACGGTGTTGGCTGGAACGCTCTCGTAAACCGAGGCCCCCGCGCCGATCACCGAATGGCGGCCGATCGTGGTCGCTCCGCCGAGAACCGTCGCGTTCGCATAGACCACCACGTGATCTTCGATCGTGGGATGGCGCTTCGAATTGCGAATCAGGTTCCCCTGATCGTCCGTCGCGAAGCTCAATGCTCCCAAAGTCACGCCCTGATAAAGCTTCACGTGGCTGGCGATCTCGCACGTCGCACCGATGACGACACCCGTCCCGTGGTCGATGAAGAACGACGGACCAATCACGGCACCAGGGTGAATATCGATCCCGGTTCGGCTGTGCGCCCATTCAGAGATCATTCGCGGAACCAACGGCACCTGCAGGCGATGAAGTTCGTGAGCCAGTCGATAAATCGTGACGGCTTCCAAACCGGGATAGCAGAAAATAATTTCGTCGAGGCCACCGGCAGCGGGGTCTCCATCGAATGCCGCCTGCACATCGGTGGCCAGTAGCCGCCGAATCATGGGCAGGGTCGACAGAAATTCGATCGCCTTTTCCTGGCCGATCGATTCAAAGTCGGGCTGAATATCGCTGCACGTCAGTTGATGCTTGCGACGGTAGTCGTGACGCAGGGCTCGGGCGATCTGCTGGGTCAGCCGATCGTGCAAGCTGTCGACCAGGTCGCCGATATGATAGGTCACATTGCCCAGGTGCAGATTCTGCCGCTTCCGATAACCCGGGTACAGAATCTCTTTCAGGTCTTCGGCAATTTCGACCACGATCTCGACGCTGGGCAGGGGACAGTGCCCCAAATGATTGATCGTCTCAATCTCTTGATACGTATCGACAATGCGGTCCGTCAATTCAGGAAGACGTTCCTTCAGGCGAATGTCGGTGGCCATGAGCCATTCCTTTTTGCGAGCGAGACGCGGCGATCTACGTTGACTGGAATCGGCGGAAGATTCGGCATTGGTGCACAGAAACCAATCGTCGGCAGCGAACGAAACGTCTGCAGGAACGCCATCCCCCCGACGACCGGAATATCTTTCCTGCCTTACGGATTATAGCAGTTTTGAAAAAGTGAAACTTTGCGGGCGGGCGGCGGAATTCTCGACCAGGACAATCGGCGACGACGATGACAACGTGAGCCGAAGGTTTCGTCGCACTGCGTCCATTGGGGATGCCCGCATGAGTCTGGCCAATTCGCCGGAACTGATTCCCCTGGAAAATGGGCCGCCGCTCCCGTATTGGCGAGAAACCCAGCGTCCGTTTTGCAATCTGATTTTCTTGATGCCGCTGCTGTTCGTCTACGAATTTGGCGTCCGTTTTGTCGGCAGTTCGCAAGGTCAATCGCTTCGCAATGGTGCTGACGCATGGCTGCGAGTCTGGCTGCATCAAGCCGGATTCGAACTCGTCTGGCTGCCTCCGGCGCTACTGCTGGCTACACTGGTGGCGTGGCATATGACGACTCGTCAGCCATGGAAAATGACCTGGGATACGCTCGGCGGCATGGTGGCGGAAAGTTTGTTATACGCCTTCGTGTTGATCATGCTCGGACAACTGACCGACTACGGATTTCGGCACGCACCGTCGATGACGCTCGACGTCGAAACACCCGTTGTCTATTCCGGATTTCTGGTTCGCCTGGTCACGTTCATGGGCGCAGGCATCTATGAAGAATTCCTGTTCCGACTTTGTCTGCTGCCACTGACGTACGCGGCGTTTCGCGCGCTGCTGGCCCCCAAAAGTTGGGCCATCGCCGGAACGGTGATCACGACCAGTCTCGTCTTTTCCCTGGCCCATTACCTGAGCCCCGCCAGCAACGATCATGCGTTGTCACTGCTGACGGACGCCGTGGCCCGAGTGCAATCAAATCGCGAACTGTGGTTCAGCTTTGTGTTCCGCACACTCGCGGGCATGTTCTTCGCCACGCTCTATTTTCTTCGCGGGTTCGGGATCACCGTGGGCGCGCACGCCACCTACGATGTCTTCGTTGGGATCGTGTTGATCCATGAACTGTAACAGCGACTCGGGTCACTTGATTGTCGCCCGCGGTGCTCGCTCAGTTCATTTCACCCGGATCATTTCACGACGGCCGGAAGTGTCTTTCCTTCGGGATAGAACTTCATGGAGACCGAATTCACGCAGTGGCGTGTATTCTTCTCGGTGAGCTGTTCTCCGATAAAGACATGACCCAAGTGCCCACCGCAGTGCTTACAGACGATTTCAATTCGCGAGCCGTCGGCATCAGGCACGCGTTTGACCGCCCCCTTGATTTCGTCATCGAAACTGGGCCAGCCACAATGGCTTTGGAACTTGTGTTTCGACAGATAGAGCGGGGAATTGCAGCGACGACAGACAAAGGTTCCTGGATCTTTCAGATCGGTGTATTCGCCGGTGAAGGCCCGCTCGGTCCCTTTGTGCAGGATCACATATTCTTCGTCGAGCGTCAGCGGATTGTATTTGCGATGCAGAGGCTTGGGCTTTGAACTGGCGGAGGTATCGGCCTTCTCGTCTTTCTTGGTCGCGTCGTCAGACTTGTCGTCCTTCGGTTTGTCGGGCATGTCCTGTTCCTTGTCGGCTTGAACGTCTTTCGCCGGAGGCTTCTCAGAATCCTCCTTGGGAGGTGTACCTGTGGCTCGAGAATAGGCGATGCCCAACACCCCTAACGCCACCAGAACTGCCAATGCTTGCCACCCGAAATATGCGCGGTTCTTCAACATCGCAAAACTCCAAATGATCGCGTTTGCACCAACGGTATTATTCGGTGCCAAACGGGTCCATTAGCGTACATTCGGAAACGCGAAGCTTCAACTGCGGTTTTCCGATGTCTCGTGTTCCAGCAATTCGCTGATGACTTCGGGCTGCTGAGAGGCGACATCGTTGACGTCCCAGATATCTTCCGGCTTCACAAACAGTGAAACCCGAGACGCCGGATTCGACGTCGACAGATCAGGCACCGATTCCAGGAAACGATCTCGCACACAAAGCCAATCCGCGGTACGCACCGCGTCAAGACAACCCTCGTCAACGATTTGCAGCCGTGAACGAGGGGCCACCTCTTCCGTCAGTTCCCGCAGCCAACTTTGGCCAGCGAGCAACGGCTGAGGAATGATAGGCGCGACACCAAACCAGTCAAGCAGCGTGGGGACCAGGTCACAGGTTTGGACCAGACGGTTTGTCCGCAGACAACTGAAATCCCGATACCGATCATCACGGTCGATTTTCAGCACCAATGGCGCGCGGATGCATTGATCGCTAAGCGACAGTCGCGGGTTTTGCAGATCGGACTTCGCCGAACCGGTGGTCGGATGCCACAAATAACCCTTCGCGGCCATCACAATGATCAACGTCGGCTGATCGCTGCCCACGGCTTCGATCCCCGCCAACAGCTCGCCCAGCCAGTGATCGAGCAGCGAAACACTGCCTGCATAAACCGCCGGGTGCTCGGCCCGCGCCTCATCAGACAATTCCGAGATCTGTTGGCCGCGTTCTTCAAAATCTTCGAAATACAGCGAATCAAATCCTTCCGGGGGATGACCGGGTGGTGGTGCGTGCAACCACAAGAGTCGAGGAACTTTCGCAAACGAATCTTCATTCCAGGCCGACAAGCCGGCCTGCACCAACTTCGCAACCGGCACTTCGTCCGGCTTGGCACCCGGTTCGTTTTTTCCTTCGACCGTGCGGATTTCGTCGAATTCCGCGTGACGCTGCCAGGTTTGAAGCTCGCCCGCGACAATCAGCTTGGTGGCGACACCACTTGAGCGCAGGCCATGACCCACCGACGTTGGCGTGCTCGGATTCGCGGGCGTTAATGCGTGTTGTCCGTTCGCCCAGGCCATTCCTGAATGGGGGCCGACGGTATCCGCAAAATGCCGATCGAAGACGACACCCGCCGTGGCCAGACGATCCCAATGGGGCGTCTCGATCCAGACGTTGCCGTAACAACCCAGCGAATTGGCGGCCAGCGAATCGAAGGAAAGAATAACGGCCTGCATCGAGATCAGTCCGTAATCTACGGCTCCGAGAAACGGTCGCTGCAGTCGAAGCGAGAACAAACCCCTTGCACCGATGAACACACCAGCAGCCCGTTCACTCGGAACGGGCCACTGGGGATCTATCGAATCAAGGCATTCGCAAAGCTCGACGCCACTGAGGGCTGACGAGAATTCGCTCGATTTGCAATTCGTGAAGCTGGTCGAACCAGGTTCCGTCGAACTCGAACACTTCGTACATTCGTTGAGACTGGTCGAAGCGCGGATCTGTTGTTCCGCCCCCTTCGTCCATTCCTGCAAATGGACTTGGCACGATCAACACCCAAGTCCGATCTCCGGCTCGCTCCCAAGTTGGTCTTGTCCAGCGATAACCGACTTCTTGCAAATCTGCCTGTTGCATACAACGGCCTCCATGCCAATCGTCACGGCTCCATCCGTGGGCGGATTATTCAATGGCGGACATCTTAGGTCAAGCGACTGTCGAGAAGTTATTCTTCCGGAACGACCAGATGCCACGGTCAAACCTGACCACGACGCGACTTCTGCAGACATCTCGGTAGGATAGGTTGACCGACGGAAATAGGAAGCAATGTCGCGATGCTCTTCGTTGAATCCCCATTCCATCGCGACATCAATTGACGATCGGCATCCACAACGACCGAGGCAGACCGCCAGAGAAAGCCATGATATCGCTCGCCGTGTTACCACCCGAATCGTGCGACGGCTGCGGCCTTTGCTGTGAAGGAATCGGCTCTCCCGTGCTGCTGTACGCAGCGCGGCCCGGTTTACCAGAACCGCATCCCTTCCGTCCCGCGCAACTACCCAAAGAACTGGCCGAAGAAATCGACGCTCATTTTGCAGGGCTGACTCGCGGACAAGAATCACAAGAGCGATGTTTGTGGTTCGACACTCAAGCACGAGCCTGTCGCCACTACGAGTTTCGGCCACAGGTTTGTCGTGACTACGAACTCGGGGGTCGCGCATGCCTGCAGCGTCGCCGCGAAGGTGCGGAGACCCAGGCTCTCGCTCTCTCCGATCTCACGTCGCCTGACGCGCCCGCTTAGCACACGGCTCGCAACGAACGACTCAATCGTCCAGGCGAGGCGGACGGCGACGGGCTTTGGTCTCGGTTCGTTCCCGCTTGTTCGCCAGGCGTCGTCGTTTGGACGCTTTGGTGGGTTTGACCGCACGGCGAGCTTTGGGTGCGATCGCCACCGCCAGCAACAGCTCGCGCAGTTTATCGAGACAATCAGTGACGTTCTTCAATTGATCTCGATAGCGTTCGCTGCTGAGAATCAAATCGCCTTCGATTGTGATTCGTCGCGGATAGGTCGCCACAAATCGGGCTCGCACATCATCCGGCAACGATGCGGACTGGACGACACTCCAACGGAGAATGACCTTGGAATTGACCTTGTTGACGTTTTGGCCGCCGGGTCCTGAACTGCGCGCAGCCGACCACGAAAACTCGCGACAAGAGACACGAATTCGCGGCGAGACATCCAGCATCTCGGAAGCGTCTGGAAACATGATGATCCGCAAATTCTGTCGGACACGCACGGCCGTCAAAAGTTCACCGGATCACGATTGTACTTGATCCGTGTCCGATTCGGGCGCGATCGAATGTGATCATGATCACGCGGCGGACAGCGAACGAGTAATCTCGGCGTGAACTCCTTCAATCTGATCTGCGGAGACGCACGTGAGTTGATTGGCATAGCCCACCAGCAACGCAAAGTCGCACAGCCGATTGATTCGTCGCGGAATCCCCGCGGACAGTTCAAAAATGGCTTTCAAGGCCGAGTCATCAAATATCGGCTCGCGACGACCAGCGGCTTTCAAACGGTAACGAATGTACTCGTCCGATTCCGCGTTCGTCAGCGATTGCAGCAAACAATAAAAGGCGATTCGATCTGACATTTGATCGATCCGCTGCAATGTGCCGACCAGTTCCGGTTGACCGGAAAGGATCAGCGCGAAGTTTGATCGGCCGGGTCTTTGGAAGTTCATCAATTGATGCAGCGTCTGAAAGACCCGACGATCTTCGATCAGATGCGCGTCGTCCAGCATGATCACGGGGGAACGCCCCGTCCGCGTCAATTCGATCAATCGCGCTTCAAACATCTGAAGCAGTACATCCAATCCCGGAATCGTCGCACTGGATTCGGGAAGTGCCTCGCCCAGCGAATGAGTGATGAAGGCCACCAGTTCATGGGGTGACAGTTGTGGATAGACCAGATGCACAACAGGCCCACGCGATGACGCCTGACGGACCATTTCGAGGACATGCGTCTTACCGGTCCCGCTGGCACCCACCAGGGCTGCGGCACCCTTTTCGTGCTCGATCAGATACTTCAGTTTGACGAGCGATTCGCCATGCAATCGGCTTTGAAAGAAGGCCTCGGGACGGCGGTCTTGATCAAATGGGGCTCGTTCGAATTTCCAATAGCGTTCGTACATTTCAACATCCCTGTCGAGTCAATTCTTCGCGGCGATCTGCATGGGCACGACGGGGCGATTTCCGCCCATCATCGCACAATCGACGATTCCGGTGCGCCACCCGAGATCCGTTGTGGCAATTCCATTGTTTCCGCATCTTCGATCGTTCCGGTTAACCAGACTTCGGCGGAACGGATCGGTCCATCGATCGACATCGATTTCATCGCCGGGCTGGGGGCCGACGCCAGGCTCTCCATCGGGGGGGCCGGCAGCAACGCCCCTGTCTCGCTTAATGAAGCATGAGCCCCTGGGCTGCCCAAACTGGGGCCAGCGGCCACCTTGCCCGCAGGAGCCCCTAAAACGGGCGGGGCCGAGTTGAATCCATCCACGTCGGTGATGAAGTCATCATCTTCGACTTTGGTCGGCGAGCCGAAATAGGTCCAGCCACCCCAACCGACGGCGAAGGTCAAAACACTGCAAATGACGATGATCGATGTGCGACGCATCTTCCACCCCAACTTCTTCTTGGGCAGCGGCTCCGGCTTGTGATCCACCACGTCGGATTGCGCCAGACGAATCGGAATCGTCGCCTCATGGGGCTCTCTCATCGGAGTTCCTTGTTCTCGCAATTGGGGATTCCGCGGGAGACCAACGGCCATTTTCACCGATTCTCGTTCGATCCAAACGAATACCGACGAACCATGACAGGATCGCTCTGTGCTTCTATCGTCCGACGCCAGAACCGACTTGAGTCGTTTGAGGTGTGCCGCTTGAGGGAAAATGCCATTCCCTTCCCATTCTGCGGACAGTTGCCGCAGATTTTGCGACGTAAGGTAACTTAAAGGATTACATCAACCGCCCGGCGCTCATTTCCCGGCGGTAAACAGCGACACTATTCGCCGGGAACCAGCTCCATCTCCACCGGTTTCGCCGCCCCGAATTGAACATAGGTCACCATGGCGAGAATGCCCACGAGCGCCACCACCTGGGCCAGACTGATCTGCTCGCCGTCGGCGCGGCCCCACAGGACGGCCCCAATCGGGACCAGATTCGTCGTCATCGCCGCAAACAACGGTCCCTGGTCTTGAACCAGCCGGTTGAACAGGAACGTCGCAATGCCCGTCCCCACGACTCCCAGCACCGCCAGAGACAGCAGCGCAGTCCCCAGCTGATCGATGTTGGCCGGACGATGATTGCCGATCACCAGCGACAGCGGAAGCAGCACCGCGCCGGCCGCCGCCAGGCACAATAACGTCAATTCCAGCGGTGGAAGATGCTTCAACGAGCGACGAATGATGCCGTTGGCAATCGAGTAACTGAAGGGCACACTGAAGGCCAGCAGGATGTCGATCAACGGAATGGAATGACGCCCCAAATCCAGCAACAGCAGAACCATGCAAGCGAGCGCACCAACGACACCGACGGTCTGCCGGTAGGTCGGCCAGATCCCCAGGATGGGAATCGAGACGAGAATCGTCAGCAGGGGCGTGAATCCGACCGTCATCCCGACAAAGGCACCGCCGTGCTTGGCTACCAGTTCGGGTTGCAGCGAATGGGGCCAGACAAATCCCAGCACGACCACGGCCAGCAACGGCACCAGATCGCGCCGCAGCACCGTTCGTCGTTGCTTCAAAATCACAAACAGAATCGCCAGCACCAGAGTGCCACCGATCGCACGGCCGGCTCCAACGCCGATCGGCGAAAGACATTCCATGGCGCGCTTCATCAGCATGAAACTGCTGCCCCAGATCAGGCAGATCACCACGAACCAAAAGTAAGGCATTTCTCACCAGGCCGATTTTACTTGCAGCCGCCGGGGAAGCGGGATTCGAACATCCGTATTCGTCGCCTGGCCGCGCATCACCGTTGATCCGGCGTCTTTCTCAGGAACGACGTCCGACACTAATTTGCCGATTGTGGCCAGGGAAACATTACTGTGGCTTATTCCAACTTTTGCCGTCCCACGCGATGACCTCGTCCAGCAACCGAACTACGCCGCCCGAAAATGATTGAAACAAAACTTCTCCCTTTTCGACCGAGGCCTCGCGTGGTTGACCGATATGGCCGGGAACACTGCGATCTTTCGTGGTCCACGCTCGATTGGCCGGATCAAAGGCCGTCCCCGGTTCGACCGCATCGATCTGCCGGATCTCTTTCACCAATTTCGGGGCGATCCGCAAAATCATCGACGTTTCCCATTCGCAGGCATGTCCCATTTGCTGTTGGACAAGATCCGTCCGTGTTTGGTTCGGTTGACCATGCTCCCAATACGTGGCGAACAGCAGCAATAGATCGTGCCGATCGCGATGTCGTTGCCGAACTTCGAAGATCGCCTGCTTCCCGGGAGTGGAATTTCCGCCGTGGCCGTTCAGCAGCACGATGCGACGAAAGCCATGCATCAGCATATTTTCGATCAGATCATTCAGCAGATCGAGATAGACGCGTGGGCTGGCAGACATCGTGCCGGGGAAATCCATGTGGTGATGGGAATTGCCCAACCACATCAGCGGAGTGAACAGCACGCGATCGTGCATCGTTTCGCTGACCCGACGAACCACCTCGCCCAGCAACATGCTGTCGGTAAATACCGGCAGGTGCCGACCGTGCTGTTCGAGCGCGGCGACAGGGATCACAACGGGTAGATCGCGCGACAGCGCCGCCACTTCGGGCCAGGTGAGATCGCTTAAATTCATGAGCATGCCCTTTCAGGCTAATTCGCCAGTCTGCCCCACAACGCACGGCGACAACCCGTTCGCATCCGCGAAAAATGACCGGGGTCGAGACACGAATGCCGCGCGACAAGACTTTAATGGTTGATCCGCACTCTGGCGAGCGACAGGGAATCAATCGGTGGACGAGGTGGTGGTCGTCGTCATGTCATTGATTTGAGACAGTTTGGGAAAACGATCGGCATAGAGCCATCGTTCCCACCAGCGGGCGTGGCGCAGACGGATGTCGCGTTTTGAGACCGAGCGTTGCTTGCCCCGGCGGGTTACCAGTTGCACCATATCTTCCAGCGCCACACGGACCGTCCAGAACTTGTCAACTTGATAAGAATAGGTCTCGCCGCTTTGAGCGGGATGCACGTCAAGTGCGCGCGGTCCGGGATCGGTACTTTGTTTTGTCACGCGAAAGATGACCGGATCACCCGGCTTGTAGTCGTTTTTCATCTCGTTCGCCCGTGCCGAATGGCCATTCACGCCCGACCGTGCACCAATGACACACGATAGGGGCGACCGCCATACAGGACAAGGTGTCTCTCCGAAATCTCGGTCGGATTGTAGAAAACTCGTCGGATCGCCACGCCAACGAACTTGGGATCATGTCGATCTCTTAAGGCTTTTCGTCACTTTTCAGACGTGTCGATCTGAAAACTGGACCGTCGGTTTTCGTCCCGGAACGGGATTACTCAACTTCGGTTTCGCGAAAAGCGGCGCGTTGTAAACGGTCATTTAATGCTCGTCCCAGACCCTGATCTGGAAACCGTACCGCCACGATTCCGTCCAACCCGGCCGCATCCAATCGATGCAGGGCCTGGAAGAAATTCGCCGCGGCAACAACCAGGTCGCCAGTGCCCGACAAAACTTCAACCGCGGCGAATCCTGGGGGCATTTTGTCGACACTCAGCACCAGTAACCCCGTCCGTCGCCAGGGAAGAACGGTCGGGATTTCGCGAACGACAACCAGCGGCGTTCGCGGTGCATAGTGGCTGGCCAGCATTCCCGGCGCGGCTGGCTTTTCCGACAACTGACCTGCACCATGTTCGACAGGCCCCACCAATGATTCGATTTCTTCCAAGGGGATGCCGCCGGGCCGCAATTGCGTAACTTGATCTCCCTCCACCCTCAGGATGGTCGATTCCACTCCGACCCGGCAGGGGCCGCCGTCCAGAATGGCGTCGACGCGATCACCCAGTTGTTGCCGCACATGTTCGGCCGTGGTCGGGCTGAGACGTCCGAAAGGATTCGCGCTGGGCGCCGCGACAGGCACATTTGCCAGCCGCAAGACCTGCCGTGTGAGCGGGTGATCGGGAACGCGAACGGCCACACTCGGCAACCCCGACGTCACAAGATCGGGAACCCCGTCGACCTTGGGCAAAATCAACGTGAGCGGCCCGGGCCAGAACCGTTCGGCCAGACGACGCGCGGCCGGCGGGAACTCACTGGCAACCCGCGGCCACCAATCGATGTCCGCCAGATGCACAATCAGCGGATCGAAGAACGGCCGTTCTTTGGCCGCAAAAATCCTGGCTACGGCCACCGGGTTCAAGGCATTGGCGCCCAATCCGTAAACCGTCTCCGTTGGCAGCGCCACCAGGCCACCCTGCAGCAGGACTTCAGCCGCCCGTTCTACGGAAATCATCGAATGCTCGGACATCTGAGACTCTCACTCACCTTCGTCGCATCATTGGCGTCGCATCAAGGGCTTGAGAATCACCCCGCCAAAAGCAATCGTCACTCCGGTCACCAATCCCACACCGTGAGCCCAATTGGCGACGTTGGGAATCACGCCGACGACACACAAGGCGTACCAGATCAGCATCACCGTCACGGTTTGTTGCGGGACGCCCAATCCACTTTCGGGTTCCATTCGGCCTTTCACCCAGAGATAGCCAAATAGACCATAGTCGACCCCTGACATGCCCCCGAACCACTGCGAGTGAAACCAGAATTCGGCGAAATTCGAAAACACGGCGATTGTCAGCACGATTCCCAGAAATTTGGCCGTTCCCAGCAAGGTCTCCATTTGCAGGCCAAACTGACGCAGCCAGAGCATATTGAATACGAGATGCATCAGACCAAAGTGCAGAAAAATTGGCGTGATGATCCGCCACACTTCGCCCCGAAAGATCGGCTGAAGCGTGCCGTCATTCGAGAACCATAGACGATCGACGAACGGATCATTCCGCTGCGGATTCAGGCTGGTAAAAAACGCGACCAGCAGCGACAGACCGATCAGGATGAACGTGGCCGGACAGGTCTGTGACGCCGGTCGAGACCACTTATCGGTCATGACGACCGTCCGTGCGCGAGCGGACTTCAATCGAGCCGTCGCTTCGCGAACGCGAGCCATCGCTCGATCCGCCGCGTCCCGATAGCGATCGTGGTAGGGCTCAGAAAGAAACCGGGGCAATTCCTCCTTCGCTTCGACAACACGATCGTCATCGTGAACCCAGACACGAAACCCACCGGGCGCCTGATCGATGGTGCAGGCGATCCCTTCCGCACGCAGGTGGTCCGCGAAACGCTCTGCCAGGTCCAAGTTGGAAATCAAGCCGATTTGCCGCATGAATTGTTCAACCGCTTCAATGTTGCCGTCACGAGTCCCGGTTCGGTCGTCGAAACGGGGTTCGTAGAGTAGCACATTGCCGCGTTTTGGGCATGTTTCCGGCGCGTTTCGATCCCCGCGACGCACCGCGTGATCAAAAAATGGACTCACACCCTGATTCGGGTCGACCCTCGAAAACGTCCAGGGCAAAAAGCGCTCGTATCAAAGTGACCGCCGTGTGAATCGATGAATTCGATCGTCAGGGGTCAATCCTGCGTCCAAATCGCGTCGCGAAGTGCTTCCAGTACATCATCTGGCTCGGCACGTTTCCAATAAGCCGCTTCAATGTACCGCCAGGTGACGACACCTTCGCGATTCACGACATAGGTCGCCGGTACGGGCAGTTCGTTTCGATGACCGGCACCGTTGTGTTCTTCCAGATACAGATTGAAATGCTTCTCGTGCCACTCCAAAGCGTATTCGGGGATCTTCCAAACGATGCCCAGTTCGCGGGCGTAATCGAGACCGTCGTCGGTCAGCACGTCGAACGTTAATTCATCTTTCTCCGCCGTCGACAGCGAATCGTCGGGTTGTTCGGGTGTGATGGCAACGAGCCGGGCGCTCAGTTGCTCGATCTCCGGAAGAATTCGCTGCAGACCTCGCAAGGCCAGATTGCAATAGGGACACCAGCCGCCGCGATAGACGGTCACGACCAGTGGTCCGGCCGCAATCAGTTCATCCGACTGGATCATCTGCCCCTGCTGATTCGGCAGCGAGAAATCAGGGAACCACTCGCCCACTCGCAACGACTTCTTTTCCAACCCCGCCTGAACCAATTCAGTCAATGATCGATTGAGCGCCTCGACGAAACCAGGCGGCATCGCCCCATCATGGGGGTTCTGCCAGAACTGACGCGACTCTTCCAAAGCTTCGGCCAGTGAACTGTGGTTGGGATCCCAGCGAAACGGCAAATCAAAACCCTGCCGAACCTTGGCGACTGATTTCGGGTCCTCCGTGTAGCTGCGAATCGTCTGGGTCATAGCTCGGTTTCCTGCTGCGACTGACCGGGTTGAGCCCGGCGACCTGTCCGGAACCGACGTTCGATCCGGAAGTTCAACCAACGACGGGGCTCATCACTCCATAGGGGATACGGACCAGAACGCCAGGTCTTACACCCATTTGGATTTTTATGAGAAATTTTTCCGAAAAACCGGCCCGTGAACCGTAAGAGAGGCACAAGACATGACGCAGCAAGGACTAAAGCAACCGCCGAAATCGCTCAAAAACGCCACCAGCGGGCCTGACGCCGGCCCGTTTCCGTGTTTTGGACGGAGATCAGATCGGGGTCCGCGAATCCGCGACGACGAGGGGTGCGGACGCTGGCGTTAAGCATTTCCTGCGGTCACAGAGAGCAGGGGACCTTGTGGACGATCCCGGTGGTGTAAAAACACCGCCCGCGACTATACTCGCCGCTCAATCCGGCAGGGTGCATTGGAGCGTTATCGGCCTGTCGCAGCGGTCGCTGTTGGCTCAGAAAATTCCGTTCGGGATTCCTGCTGCCGAGGCGACGAAAAGAGCATCCCCAAGCTGGGTGGATCAGACAGGTTTGGCGTTGATTGCGAGCAGATCCGAATAACTTTTGGTTTTTGTCATTTCCCTATTTTGGTGAGTCATGCGAGTTCTTTCCGGCATCCAGCCCACGGGTCGATTTCACTGGGGCAATTATTTCGGAGCGATCCAGCAATACATCGCGTTGCAGGGCAACGAACAGTCCTTTTATTTCATTGCCGACCTGCACGCGCTGACGACCGTTCGCGATGCCAAGCAGTTAGAGCAGAACAACTGGGATGCCGCGATTGACCTGTTGGCCCTGGGACTGGATCCCGAGCGCGCCACGCTATTCCGTCAGTCGGATGTTCCTGAAGTGACCGAATTGATGTGGATGCTGCTGACGGTGACGCAGTTCAGCCTGCTTGAGAAAGCCACTTCGTACAAAGACAAAGTCGCCAAGGGGATCTCGCCCGACGCGGGGCTGTTCACCTATCCCGTGCTGATGGCGGCTGACATTTTGCTATACGACAGCGATGTGGTTCCGGTGGGCGCCGACCAGATTCAACATCTGGAAATCACGCGCGACGTGGCTCAGCGATTCAATAGCACCTACGGCGGCGAAATTCTGCATTTGCCCACCGCACGCGTGCTGAAAGAAGGAGCCAAGGTTCCGGGAACCGACGGCGAGAAAATGTCGAAGAGCTACGGCAATACGATCGAGATCTTCGAAACGGAAAAGTCAATCCGCAAAAAGATCATGTCGATCAAGACCGATTCACTGCCGATGGAAGCGCCCAAAGATCCCGAGACCTGTTCGGTATTCGCCCTGTATCAACTCTTCACGACGCCCGAGCAGCAAGCAGCGCTCGCCGAACGATATCGAGCCGGCGGCATGGGATATGGCGAAGCGAAACAAGCAGTCTTCGAAGCGTCGCTCGCCTATTTCGCGGACGCAAGAACCAAACGGCAGGAATTCGTCGCTAATCTCGGACTGGTGGAAGAGATCCTGCAGGCCGGTGCGAAGAAGGCCCGGGCGAAAGGACAAGAAGTACTGGCTCGGGTTCGCGCCGCGTGTGGCCTGAAGCCGCGGATCTGAACTTCAACGCAACCGGGAACAATTTGTTGCTCTGCGGGAAGCCCGCGCGGTCCGTTGTCCACATGAACATTTTTCATCGTGAGGGCGGAACCGCGACGGCAATCCGACGGGAGACAAACTCGTTGCGAGCACTGTCCCTCGTCGGAATCGTTTCCGTTTTGCCGGTCCAGATTGTATCTCACCGCCTCTGACCTCTCTGCAACCTGAACCGTGTCATTTTGACGAGGTACCGGTTTGCTCGGACGACGATGTGCCGGTTTGTTTTTGGTCGAACTTAGTATTCATTCGCTTGAGGATTTCCGGCGTGATATCAAAATCATCGCCCGGTTCGACATAAAGCACTTCCTTCTGATTCAACCATTTCAGAACCTCGCTCGGCTGGGAGCGATTAATGATGCTCCGCTGATCGTGATCGACGAAGACAGTGACGTTCCTCACATTTGGCGCTTTGGCCAACGTGACTGCGACCCCAGTCTCAGAGTTGGTTACCACGGAGTCCATCGTCTCAAGACGCGAAGGATTGGCCACCGCCGCGATGTTGAGGTTCGCTTGAGATAAATAGATGCCGGACGACGGGGTGGGAACCGCAAGATTCTCCGAAGTTCCGCCGCCGAAGTCCGTTAATATCACTTTCGTATTCGGCAGGAGCGTCGCGTCTCCAACAGACGTGGACGGCACCTGCACATCTGTTGTCGGCGCCGCCATGAACGTCAACGTCCCGCTCGAGGAATTCATGAGAAGCGACGTTTCCACTCGTGGACTGGATCGTTCCACTTTCCTGACCACCCTAATTCCCTGTTCTTTGGCGTAGAGCGCCACTTCGGCAGTAATCTTCTGGTAAAGACCCAGAAACATTTCGGACTCTTTGCGTTCCCGCATGTTTTGCAGAATCTTCCGCAGGGCGTGAAACGCCTCCGTTTTCTCCTGCACTTGTTGACGCTTGGCTTCGATTGCATCTGGCGACGCCGATTTCAGTTCCTGATTCAATTGCACAAGTTCGGTCAACGCCTTCTGTCCCGTTTGTTCCAGCCGTAAATAGTACGGCACCAACTTTTCGCGAGCTTGCTGGAATTCCGTCAGATCTTTCAACAGCGATCCCAGATCGACGACCGCTTCCGTGCGTTTGGAAGATCCCGACTGGGGTACTTCGTTCGCCAACGTGACAAACAAGAGGTTGCCGTCGGTGGTGGCATTCAACCTGATACCTTGCCCCTGGACATCAGCCGCTGGAGGTGGGACGGGCTGATCTTCCGCCTGCGATTGAAATCGCAAGAGGTGCAAGGTCGAGATACCTATAACGAGTGTCACAAGAGCCATTTTCTTCATGTTCGAATCCTTCCTTGGATGGGGAACAATCAATCGGCGAATGCGGTCCGCCAAGCCGTGGCCGCTGGCGGCCGGAGAAGTCAAAAACGTGGCCCGAGGGGATCCCCCCAACAGCAACAACGTTCGTGCATAGTCGATCGTCTGAGTCGGGCCGGCCTGACGGACGGCATCGTCACAGGCACATTCCGCATCATCATCGAACTGATTGACCATCCACCACGCCAGAGGATTAAACCAGTGCGGCAGCGCCAACAAACGCAGGACCAGAGATTTCCAGAGATCGCCTCGCTGCAGGTGCGCCAGTTCGTGACGCAGAATCATGATCCGTTGTTGCGGTTCGAGCAGCCGCCAGATGTCGAACGGGACGAGCAGTTGATAGCCCCGAGGATGCCAGCAGAGCAACGGCCCCAGATTGGTTGTCGGGCGCAATGTCACGGCGTGACGCAACCCGGCCTGGCGTCTTAACCGCTCGCATTCGTCCCCCCAGTCTGCGGGGACTTCGTTGCCCGCGGGGATTCGTTGAATAAATCGCACATAATTCCAGACCGATCGGAACAGCAGGATCACGATGCCGATGGCCCAGACAGCAACCAGACTGACAGCCCACGGAAATCGCGACATCCAGGTCACCCCGGCCTTCATCGGCGGGTGATTCGCGTGATCGCTTGTGAGCAGTGACCTGGCCATGGCCGACATCAATGACAACGCATCGTCGGCAGCTGGGGAATCGAGTTGTCCAGCGGCAGGAGGCGCCGCGGACGCTGAAATCCCGGGAATCCCGGGAATCCCGGGAATCGTGAGTGAAATGCGAATCAGCAGGCAACCCTGCACGACCACGGCAAAACAAAGGACCCGCCGCAGGCGGGGTGACGCAATCGGAAAGACGCGCCGCAAGAACAGCACCAACGCCGCCGAGAAGGTCAGCACCAGTCCGCTGCGTACCAAGGCGCCGAGCAGACCGACACAAAACTCGCTCATGTTGCGCCTCCTTTGGATTTCTTCGGACGCTGGGCCAGCTCCGCCTCGTCGATCAATTGCTTCAACTCGCGGATTTCATCTTCCGACAGTTTCCGGTCTTTCACCAGATGGGCCACCAGCGGCACGACCTGACCAAACGTGACATGCCGGACGAGCGAATCCAGGTCGCCGCGACTGACCGCTTCCGGCCGGATCACTGCCTCATAACTGGCCGGATGCAAACCGGTGCGTCGGACCAGACCTTTTTCCACCAGTCGATTCAGACGTGTCTGAACGGTCGTGTAACCCACTTTCCGTTCCATCGCTTCATGAGCCTGAGAAATGGTCAGCGTCGTATGCCGCCATAGCAGTTCCAGAATCTCGATCTCGCCCGCCGCCAATCGCAACTCTTTCGCTCGCTTCTTCATCGCCGCCCTTTACGTCCATTGTCATAAACTCGCGTCGAAGTTTACGAGTGGTGTCATAAACTGTCAAGCACAGTGGAGATTTGCCGGATCCCGAAACACTCCGTTTTCTCGGACGATCAAACTGGCAAACCGCACTCCAACAGTGCACACTGGTGTCGAGATTTTTGCTCGCGCGGAACGACGATTTGTTCCGCGCCTCGCTGGATGGCGAAAGTCCGCCCGCCCCGTTCCCGCCCGCACTGATGGCAGCCATGCCTTGTTAGGAAGACCTTTCGTGAAACGATCCCTCCCGAATGCTTTTTTTGTGATCTCTGCGTTCTGCTCCACGTTATTCGTGTTGGCCGATCGTGTGATCGCCGTGGACGCGCCTGGCCACAAGGTCACACCGCGGGAACCAGTTCAAAGCGTCGACAGCGGACCGTTTCGCCAGCAGGTTCGCACCAATTACACAGTCGCCGACGGTTTACCGGACGGAACCATTCATCGCTTGGCCGTTGGAACAAAACTGTACGCAGCCACTGACAAAGGCATCGCGCGATTCGACGGCAGTCAATGGCAGTTGATACTGCCGACCGCGTTACCGGTCACCGGACTGACGGCCCTGGGAGACAAGCTCTGGTTCATTCAAGATCGGCAACTGTTCGCACTGACCGATGCCGGCAAAGTGAATCTGGTGGCTCCCGCACTGGCGGAGGTGAAACCGACGTCATTGCTGTCGAGCCAGGATTTGCTCTACGTCGGCACGACAACGGGCCTGTTCGTCGTCAACTCGGGCGCGCTAGTTCCTGTTCAGGCTGTGAATCAATTACTCGGGGACGAGACGGAAATCCGCCAAATGGCCGCATATGATCACGAAATCGCGCTGGCGGCGGCGGGAGGATTGGTCTCGTACGATGTGGTGACCAAACAGGCCAAGGTACTTCACCCCCGCAACAAACATGTGGGATGGGCACCACACGATGTCCGAGGTGTCGGTTTTGATTCGCAGGGAGACCTCTGGTTTGCCGCACTCCAAGGGGTTGGTCACCGCACGAGTAAGGGCTGGAATCTTTACACGGGTCACGATGGCTTGCCTTACAACGACTTCACGGGTCTGGCCACCGGCCCCTCTGCCGATGTCTGGTTCGGAACACAACTGGGTGCGATCCGATTTACGGGACAGGAATGGGAATACCGACAGGGAAAACGCTGGCTGGCCGACGACGTCGTCAATGACGTCGTGGTGATGAAATCGGGCGACGCCTGGTTCGCCACGCCCGCCGGTGTGACGCGCATCGAATCGCGTCTGATCTCGATGAAAGAAAAGTCGGATTTCTTCAACGCGGAAATCGATCAATACCACCGTCGGACTCCGTATGGCTATGTCGATGCAACCCAGCTGGAAATACCCGGAGACAAATCGACGGGAACCCAGTACGACAGCGATAACGATGGTCTGTGGACCAGCATGTACGGCGCAGGAGAATGCTTTGAATATGCCGTCACGAAAACCGCCGAATCAAAGAAACGCGCCGACAACGCCTTCCGCGCGGTCGCCTTTCTCAGCGAAGTGCCTCAAGGGGGCAAACAAAGTCCGCCCATCGGTTTTCCGGCCCGCTCGATTCTGCCGGTGTCCGGCCCCAATCCCAACGATCACGACAATCCCGCCATTGATCAACGCAAGCAGGACAACGACCCGCTTTGGAAAGTGATCACTCCTCGCTGGCCGATCAGCGCCGATCAACAATGGTATTGGAAAACCGACACCAGTTCCGACGAATTGGATGGTCACTATTTCTTCTATGCGTTGTACTACGATCTCGTCGCGGACACCGACGAGGAAAAACGGCAGGTGCGAGCGGTTGTCGATCGCGTCACTACCCATCTGATTGAGCATGACTATGCGCTGGTCGATCACGACGGCAAGCCGACTCGCTGGGGACAGTTCAGTCCCGCCGTGCTCAACACCGACATACTGACCGATCTTCGCGGGCTGAATGCGATCAGCATTCTGTCGTACTTGCTGGTGGCCGAACATGTCACCGGCGACGAGAAGTATCGGCGGGAGTACGAAGACCTGTTGTTCAAGCACAACTACTTCACGAACGTGCTGAACCCCAAACATCAGAACGGCCCCGGCTCGGGTAATCAGTCGGACGATGAAATGGCCTTCATGTGCTATTACAGCCTGCTCAAATACGAGACGAATCCGAAACTACGTCGACAATATCAGCGTTCGCTGGCCCGCTATTTCGCCCAGGAAGAACCCGAATGTTGTCCGCTGTTCAACCTCATTTTCGCCGCGTTCTACGAACCCGTTCGCCATCACGCGCGAACGGTTCCCGTCAGCATCGTGGAGGATTCACTGGAATCGCTGCAGCGGTATCCGCTCGACCGAGTTCACTGGGGCTACACAAACAGTCATCGCCTGGACATCGTCCCCATGGGCAAGCACATCTTGGCGTTCGGGGCCAACGGCCATCTGCGAAACGGCAAAGTGATTCCGATCGACGAACGATTCGTGAACCACTGGAACCTGAACCCGTGGCGACTCGACAGCAACGCCACCGGCAAGGAACTGGCCGACGGAACCTCGTTCTTACTTCCCTACTGGCTGGGTGTCTATCACGGCCTGATCAAGGAAACCACGGCCACCACCGAACAACCCTGAGATTCTGCCCGGTGGTGACACCTGTTTTCGCATCGATGATTTCGCGGACAAAATGATTTCCCGGGCCCTGTCACGCATTGGCCACGGTTATCACACAGTCCCTCGATCCATTGTGAACGAGGAAAATCGTCCGCGTCATCGCCGGAATCCTAACGAAGATCTCATCGACCCGCGTCCGGGATTGTCCGCCAAAAGAGACTTGGCCGGTTGTGACAGATTTCCCGAAAAAATGCGGGAAACTTTGAGGCTTGGCGCGCCTCTAACAGGCAGCTGCCGCGTTCTGCAGGCGTCGGGACAGTCTGCCCAATCAAAACCAGACAATAATGCCGATTTCAGAAATACGTCTCTGCGTGCCTGTGAGATGTCGAGCGATCGACCAACGGGCCATGTGGAAACGACTTCTCGCGAATGCGACGCACATGCGGCCATTCGATAATTGATAATTCGTGACGGCGAGATAAATTATCTCCCTCGGGGCGTGACGCATGATGCCGAGTGACACCGACTGCTCCCTGGCCACTTCGCCAACCTTCTCACGCCGTCGAGTCGGACTGGCGATTTGTCTGGCCATTTCCGCCGGAACGGGACTCGCCCTGATTCTGGAACGGACCGGTCAGCAGTCGTTTTCCGGGTCACTCGAAGCCCACAAGACAGTCGTCACGACGAACTGTGCGGCGCACCTGCATCGGGTGTCCGTCAAAACGGGGCAGACGGTTGTTTCCGGCGATCCTTTGTTTCAGTTGATTGACGCGGACCTGGAAGATCGATTGGTCAATAAACGCCATGAGATCGCCGAATTCGAAGCCGAAGTCGTTCGCGCCAAGGCTGTCGCCGAAGTGGAACTCGCTTGGCGACGACGCGAACTGCAAACCGAGATCTTCGAAATGCGGCTGAAGATCGCCACACTCTCACAAGAGAAGCTGAATAAACAGGTCGAACGGATTGCCTGGAAAGAACATCTGAATGGCTCGGATGGCAAGATCTATTCCTTGCTGACGGAAACCAGCACGTCATTTCGCGCCGTTTCGCTCGACGTTCCCGCCGCCGATGATCGCCGGGTGCAGGCCATGTTGCGTGAAGATGCCGCCGATGCCTCCACTGAAGCCCTGGCCACTCAAATTGCCCTGTGCGAACAGCGGCTGAAAAGCCTGGAATCGCTCGACAAAGAGTTAGAAGGAAAAATCCGAGCCTCGTCGGGTGTCGACATCGCCGAAGCGCGGTGCAGCCGAGCGAAGCAGGAACTGACGGCCCTCGAAGGGGATGTCCAAGAATTGACGATGGTCAGCCCCACCTACGGAATGATCGGCGATGTGAAACTGCATTCCGGAGACCGGGTCCCCGAGGGCAGTACGCTGGTCGAAATCCTGGATGATCAGCACCGGCACGTCATTGCACAGATTCCTTCGAGTTCCGCGGCGAAAGTGCATCAGGGTTCCAAAGTCACGTTGCTCTTCCCGATGAATGAACGTCGCACGGGCGTGGTAGCGTCGATCTCGCCCCAGATGGTGCCGGTCGCCGGAGCCGCAGAATCGGCTCTGCCGATCACGATCGAACCGGCCGGAAAACTCTGGCCGAAGCTGGCGATCGGATCGAATGTGAAAGTCCTGTTGCAGTAGCCGCCTGAACAGTGGTCATGCGAACCACGCTAGCAATTCGGCACGGTCCCGATCAAACTTCCGAGTGTGTTACGCTCTCGGAATATCGGAGATCGCCATGCGGCGGAGTTTGTTCGCGATCGTTTGTGGCTGCTGCAGCTTTTTGACGGCGGCCGACTTCTGGCCTGTTCAGGCCGCCGACCCCACACCGCTGGCACTGCAGCTTCGCCGACGAATCGCCGTCTCTCCCGAGGTGAAACGCTGGAATGCCGTCACGACGCCGACGGAATGGAATCCCGCACAGACGGCGATTGTGATCTGTGACATGTGGGACAAGCACTGGTGTCCCACCGCGACCGCCCGCGTGGCGGAAATAGCCCCGCGCATGAATGAGGTCGTCAAAGCCGCTCGATCACGGGGCGTGTTCATCATTCACTGTCCCAGCGACACGATGGAATTCTACAAAGACACGCCACAGCGGAAACGAGCTCAGTCGGCTCCCGCAGTGGAAACAACACGACCGCTTGAGCGATGGTGCAAGATCGATCCGGCGAAAGAGCCGCCGTTGCCGATCGACGATTCGGACGACGGTTGCGATTGCACCGAACCGACCAAGAACCATCGCGCCTGGTCACGACAGATTGCCACGCTTGAGATCCATGCGGACGACGCCATCACCGATTCGGACGAAGCCTTCCGGCTGATGAAAAGTCGCGGGATCACGAATGTGATCGTGATGGGCGTGCATACCAATATGTGCGTGTTGGGGCGACCGTTTTCCATTCGCCAGCTGGTCTATCAGGGCCTGAACGTCGCACTGATGCGCGACCTGACCGACACCATGTACAACCCGGCAATGCGACCGTTTGTCAGTCATTT
The DNA here is from genome assembly GCA_903871875.1 of uncultured Schlesneria sp. Taxonomy (GTDB): domain Bacteria; phylum Planctomycetota; class Planctomycetia; order Planctomycetales; family Planctomycetaceae; genus Schlesneria. Next base: position 139,148 of record CAIQIR010000059.1, on the reverse strand, counting down.
CACCGGCAACGACCTGGTCGTCGAACATCTCGAAAAATACTGGTGTCCGACGCTGACCAGCAACGACTTCCTGGGTGGTTCACCGTTTCGATTCCGCGAAGACAAACGACCGCATGTCGTCATCTTGTCCGCCGAAGACGAGTACCAGACCGAAATGACGTTACCCGATTTCGCCGCCAGGCATCTCGGCCAGGATTTCAAAACCAGTTTTGTCTTCGAATCGCCCACAGGGGAAAAAAACAAACATGACATGCCCGGCATCGATGTGGTGAACGAAGCCGACGTCCTGCTGATCAGCGTACGCCGGCGAATCCTTCCGACGGCAGAACTGGAGTTTGTCAGGAAATATATTGCCGCGGGCAAGCCTGTCGTCGGGATCCGGACGGCCAATCACGCCTTCTCACTGAGAAACGAGAGTGCCCCGGAAGGACGGGCCGACTGGCCGACGATTGATCACGATGTCATCGGGGGCAACTACAAGGGCCATACCGGCAATCAGACGAAAGGCTTGATCCATTCGCTGCCCGGCGTCACGCATCCGATGCTGACCGGCATTCCGACGAATGAGTTTTTGAGCGGCGGCACGCTCTACTTAACCACGCCACTGGATCCTCGGGCGACCGAACTCCTGCGCGGCCGTGTTGAAGGCAACAATCAATCGGAACCGGTGGCATGGACGTTTCCGCGGCAAGATGGCGGCCGGACGTTCTATACGTCGCTGGGCCATCCTGATGACTTTCAAATGCCGGTTTTCAAACGATTGTTGCTGAATGCCCTGTATTGGGCCGCGGGTCGCGATGTCCCTGCCGCCGATGCTCCGTTGGGTCTAGAAGCGGCGGTTGTTCAAGAGAAAGCCAAGAACGATTGGACAGTACTGCCGGTGCCGGGGACGTGGGAGCAGCACACGCCGTTTCAGAACGTCGATGGATTCGCCTGGTACCGCTGCGAAGTCAATGTCCCCGAGAAATGGCAGGGACGCGGCGTGTTTTTGTATGTCGAAAAAGTCGACAATGTTTGCGAAAGCTTCCTCAATGGAACCAAGGTCGGGATCAGCGGTGCGTTGCCGCCTAAGTACGTCAACGGCGTTGAAAATCTGCATCGCTACGCCATCCCGGACAAGATCCTGAAACCGGGCGAAGTGAACACGATCGCGATCCGCGTCTTCGACGAAGGCGGCGCGGGCGGCTTCACCGGCGGCGCACCGCAACTGATCGCCGGAAACGAAGCGATCACTTTAGAAGGACCGTGGTTATTCCGCACGGGTGACAATCCCGATTGGGCCAGCCTGCCCGTGGGTCAATTCGCCGATCACGGGCTGACCGCCTTTTCAAAAGTCGGGCCAGCCGCAGCGGTCAGTCCATTCGCGACTGTCATTCGACGTGAAGCTCAGCAAACGGCCCTCTCGCCGCAAGAATCACTGGACCACTTCAAAGTCCCGGACGATCTGCAGGTCGATCTGGTACTGGCCGAGCCGATCGTGTCGCAGCCGCTATTCATGAATTTCGACGAACGCGGTCGATTGTGGGTCATGCAATACCTGCAATACCCCGAACCGGCAGGACTGACACTGTTGAGTAAAGACCAATGGTGGCGAGCGGTCTATGACAAGGTTCCCGAACCACCGCCACTGGGCGCACGCGGGAAAGACAAGATCACGATTCACGAAGACACCGACGGAGACGGCGTCTACGACAAACACAAGACGTTTCTCGACGGACTCAATATCGCCACGGCATTCGTCCAGGGACGTGGCGGCCTGTGGGTACTGAACCCGCCGTACCTGTTGTTCTACCCTGACAAGAATGGCGATGACATCCCCGATGGTGATCCTGAAGTGCATCTGTCAGGCTTTGGCATCGAAGATACGCATTCGGTCGTCAGCAGTTTGCGTTGGGGCCCCGATGGCTGGCTGTATGCCTCGCAGGGCAGCACCGTATCGGGAGCCGTTCACCTGGGACCACCGACCACATCCGATGGAAAACGACCGACCGCCATCGTTCATTCCCAAGGCCAGAACATCTGGCGCTACCACCCGGAAACCAAACGGTACGAGATCTTCTCCGAAGGGGGTGGTAATGCGTTCGGACTGGAACTCGATTCCGCCGGTCGCGCATTTTCCGGTCATAACGGTGGTAATACTCGCGGCTTCCACTACATGCAGGGAGCCTATCTGCAAAAGGGTTTCACCAAACATGGCCCGCTGTCAAATCCCTACGCCTTCGGGTATTTCCCGGCGATGGAACATCACAACGTTCCCCGCTTCACGCACGAATTCATCATCTATGAAGGGGCCGACGGACCCTTTGCGCTGCCCGAAAAGTATCGTGGCAAACTGTTCGGTGTGGCCGCGATTTTGAATCATGTCGTTATCAGTGACGTTGAACGAGTCGGCTCAACCTTCAAGACGAAGGATATCGGTTATGCCATCGATTCCTCGGACACCTGGTTTCGACCGGTCGATGCAAAGGACGGCCCCGATGGAGCGATCTATATTGCGGACTGGTACGACGGCCAGTTGGCCCATACCGCCAACTACCAGGGGGGACTCGACCGCGATCATGGTCGCATCTACCGCATCCGAGCAAAACAGGCCGCAGGCAAATCGATCCACTCGCCTCAAACATCACTCGGCCAGATGACCTCTGCCCAGTTGATCGGGGTGCTCGAAAGTCGAGACCGTTGGCACCGCGAAGCCGCACGACGACTGCTGGCCGATCGGAAAGAGGCCGCGATGATTCCCGAGCTGCGAACACGTTTGTTTGCCGCGAGCGGTCAAACGGCTTTGGAAATGCTGTGGGCGCTGTATTTGTCCGGGGGACTCGACGGCGCCACCGCACTGAAGGCCCTTGACCATTCCGAGCCACAAGTCCGACTGTGGGCCGTGCGGCTATTGGCCGATGAACGCCGGCTACCGTCCGATTTTGCAGGTCGAGTGGCCAGCCTGGCGGTGAACGAACCCGACGTCGAAGTGCGCAGTCAAATGGCCGCGTCGGCCAAACGTCTGCCGCCGGAACAGTCACTGTCCATCCTGCGCAGCCTGATGTTACATGACGAAGATTTGTCCGATCCGCGCCAGCCCTTGATGATCTGGTGGGGCTTGGAAGCCAGCATCGATCCCGCGTCAGGCAACGATTCCAATTCTCTCGCGCCGACACCCCAACGCGAATCGAAGCGGTCGGCTAATCGGTCGCTCGATCAATCACCCGGCTTGCATCTGTTCGATGATCTGACGCTCTGGTCACGCCCCTTGGTGCAAAAAGAAATTCTGCCGCGACTGATGCGACGCTTCGCTTCGACCGGTCAACGGTCCGATCTCGCGATTTGTGCGAAACTGCTGAAACAATCTCCCTCGCCAGAATGCACCAAAGCCCTGATGCAGGGGTTTGAAGAAGCGTTTCAGGGTCGTTCATTGAGCAACGTCCCCGCCGATCTGGTGGCCGCGCTGAGTGCCGCTGGGGGTGGTTCGCTGTCGCTGAAGATTCGACAAGGCGATCAGCCGGCCATCGACGAAGCACTGCAAGTCATCGCGGACGAGAAAGCTCCGTCGGGCAAACGGACGGAATATGCCAGTCTGTTTGGTGAAGTCAAACAACAGAAAGCGGTGCCGGTTCTGCTCGAGACACTGACCAAAACGGCCGACGATGGTTTAAAGACCGCGATTCTGACAGCTCTTCAAGCGTACGGCGATGTCCAGATCGCGACGTCCGTGTTGGCGCAATACGGCAACTTCAACGAAGACGTTCGCGCCGTTGCTCAATCGCTGTTGATCAGCCGCAAGCCCTGGGCGATTCAGCTGGTGGACGCCGTCGATCGCGGCGAGATTGCGGCCGCATCGTTGCCGCTCGACACTGTCCGCAGACTGACGCTCCATCGCGACGAACATCTGGCTCGCCTGATTCAGAAACATTGGGGGCCAGTCGAAGGCGCGACCACGGCCGAAATGCAGTCCTTGATCGAACGTTATTCCACGACGCTGGTGGGTGCCGGCGACCCGTATCCTGGGAAAAAGCTGTTTATGCAGATGTGCGGCAAGTGCCACACGCTGCACTCACTAGGCGGCAAGATCGGTCCCGACCTGACGACTTACAAACGTGATGACGTGCGTCAGATGCTGGTCCATATCGTGAACCCGAGCGCCGAAATTCGCGAAGGTTTCGAGACCCAGGTCGCCGTGCTGAAGGATGGCCGCGTCGTGACCGGCTTCCTCGTCGAACAAGATCCGCAAACCGTGACGCTCCGCAGCCCGGAAGGACAAACGATCGCACTTGAACGCGCGGACCTCGAAGAACTTAACAAATCACGCAAGTCGCTGATGCCCGAAGGTCAGTTAAAAGAACTGACGGATGAGCAATTACGCAACCTATTCGCCTATCTGCGAAGTTCTCAGCCGCTGAATGATTGATTTTGCTCTGATTGTCGACACTCCTCAGCGGCGGACACCTGTCATGTCCAGGCTCGTGAGTATGCTCGAACGACGGAACCTCTTATTCCCTCGTATGATCTCGCGTCCACATCGACAAACAAAATACAAAACGTCTTGACGCATCTGCGTCGTCTTTTTAATCGAATCAAAGACCGTTTAACTATTTTTGTCTTACGGATACACGTTTGATATTTGATCATTGCGTTGAAAAAACTGGAGCGATAGCGTACTCGATGGGAGTTCTCCCACTTCACTTCGTCCGCGTGTCCCTCTCCAGGAACCCAACAATGCGAAGAACGAATCAGCCGTGGCGTCGTCGACCGAAATCCACCGCGTTCACTTTGATCGAGTTGCTCGTGGTGATTGCCATCATCGCGGTGTTGATCGCCCTCTTACTGCCGGCGGTTCAGCAAGCCCGCGAAGCGGCTCGCCGCACCCAATGCAAGAACAATCTCAAGCAGATGGGATTGGCCATGCACAATTACTACGACGTCAACCAGATGTTTCCGCTGGGGGCTTCGGTGACACCGGATGGGACCGGCGGGCTGCCGGGTTTGGGAATCGATATTTACTGCGGGGCTCTGGCGTCCATTCTGCCTTATCTCGACCAGGCGAACCTCAAGAACCTGTATGTCGACACCACACAATGGCAGGGACAACAACCAAAAGTCGCGATGTCGATCTTGCCGGTTTACATCTGTCCCTCGAATTCTGGACCAAGCATCGCGGTCGATCCGCTGCTGGCCGGGTATACGATCGGTCCCAACCTGGCCGTGAATAATTACCTGCTTTGCAAAGGTGCGACGATGGCCTGGTGCTTCAATCCCGCCTCCGATACGAACGTGGGCATGTTCGGCTTCAATCTGGTGACAACGTTCGCGAATCTCTCCGACGGTTCCAGCAATACGCTCTGCGTGGGCGAAGGAGCATCCAGTCCCAAGTGGCAAGTGGCACAGGGTTCGAATCCGACTGTCGCGATCGCGGCGAATAACCCCAACTTTACTCCGATCACTCAACAGGCCTGGATCGCCCCGCAACCGAATGCGCTGACCTTGCAGGGCATGGGGCCACCCTATGGACAGGTTTCGACGGGCAGCAATTTCGGTTCGACCGTCAACCTGGTCAATGCGAATCACGCCAGCTTGAATCTCAATCCGGTGACCGAATCGATCTATGATGATTCGAACCTGGCCAATTGCGCGGCCCCCGGCCACTACACCACGACCTTCCGCAGCGACCATGCCGGCGGCGGCCAGTTCCTGCTCGGCGATGGAACGGTTCGATTCATTTCCCAAACCATTTCGGCCGTCACTTACAACGCCCTGGCCACTCGCAGCAACGGGGAAGTGATCAGCGAGTTCTAAAACCATTTCTGGTTGACATGTGGCTGCAGACTTGCCAGCTGCGACCAGATTCATCAACGTGATCCGCGTCGCGTCCTGTCGACGGCCGACGGAACGCGACGCGGATCGGATCTTGATTGCCCTCACGTGGGCCGATGAGCTCGCTCGTCGCGTGACTGACCCGGTCGCCATTTCTTTCTTGATCCATCAATATTCGAGTCTATCTTGATTGCTCCCGATCCCCTCACGACGGCGATCAACGAGTTGCAGGCGCGACCTCCTTCCGCGTCACAACTTTCCGTTGAGGGCCGGGTTCGTCTTTGTCGAGAATGCCTGAATGGGCTGCTCGAAGTCGCCGAGGAATGGATTTACGCGGGGGCTCGCGCCAAACAATGCCCCGGTCAGGATTCGGTTCTGGCCGAAGAACTGCTCAGTGGTCCGGCCGTCGTCGCCCGCCAACTGCAGCTAACGATGCAAACCTTACGAGCCATCCAATCCGGATCGAATCCGCGTCTACCAGGTTCGATTCAACGGTTAACGAACGGACAACTGACGGTTCCCGTCTTCCCGACTCGCGGTTTCTTCGACAGCCTGACATTTTCCGGCTTGCGAGGTCACGTTCGCCTGCGGAACGATGTCTCGGAAAACGAAATCCACGGCCGCCGGGTCGAAATCGCTCGCGGCGAAACAACAACAGGGATCACGGCCGTGTTGGGGGCGGGCAATGTTTCGTCGATCCCCGTCAGCGACTGCCTGAATCGGATCTTGTTTGACCGACGTCAGGTCGTCTTGAAAATGAATCCGGTCAATCAGTATTTGTTTGATATATTCCGCCGTGCCTTGGAACCACTCATACGGGCGAATCTGCTGCGAATTATCACCGGATCGGCGGATGTCGGCCGACAACTTGTCCACCACCCCAGCATCAGCGACGTGCACGTCACCGGATCGGTCGCGACGCATGAGGCCATTGTCTGGGGTGATTCGCCGGAAGAACGGCAACGACGCAAGCAATCAAATGCCCCGCAGCTGACAAAACCGGTGACCAGTGAATTGGGCAATGTCAGCCCCTGGATTATTGTTCCCGGCCGGTATTCACTGGGACAACTTCGTTCCCAGGCCCAGCATCTCGCAGCGTCGATCACGAATAATGTCTCGTTCAATTGTCTGTCGACAAAAGTCATCGTGACCTGGAAGCACTGGGAACAGCGCACGTTGTTTCTGGAACTGATCAACCGCTTCCTGGCGGAAACTCCGCGACGCCCGGCCTACTATCCTGGCGCGGCGGCTCGCTATCAGCGGTTTGCGGCCAATGGCGTCCATGCTGATGACTCGCACCGGTTTCCCTGGACGCTGCTCACGAATCAGTCGATCGACGACCGTCCCGAGCTGTTTCGCGAAGAGTCGTTTGTGTGCGTCTGTGCCGAAACAACTTTGGACGGATCATCGCCCGTCAATTTTCTCGAAGGCGCGACCGAGTTTCTGAACGATCGAGTCTTTGGATCGTTGTGCGCTTCGGTGACATTTCCTACGGTGTTTCGCCGCGAGCGTCAGGCGGACACCGAGCGGTGTCTGCAAAACCTTCGGTACGGAACGGTGTGCGTCAATCAGTGGTCGGGGCTGGCCTATGGTTTGGTCAGCCCGCCGTGGGGTGCCTGGCCGGGGGCGACGCTGGCCAATCTCGATAGCGGAATTGGCGACGTCCATAACATCTATCTGCTCGATCACTTTGAAAAAACGGTGCTGCAAGGCCCCTTGATTAACTTTCCCAAGCCGGTCTGGTTCCCGAATCACAAAAATGCTCTGAAGGTCGCCAAGCGCCTGTTCGCACTCTATGACGTCCCCTCCATCACACGATTGCCGCCGCTGTTTGCCGCGGCGCTGCTGGGTTGAAACAAGACTTCGCCTTCAAGATTTCTAAGGCTCCCTCAACAAAATCGATCATCAACATGTCCCAATCAACATTCACCTGCTTGATGAGTCTGTGTTGTCTGACCTTCCACGCGGCGTCCGCAGACGGGGCCGACCAGGACAAGGATCAGTCGGGAACGGTCACTCGGATCGTGGCCGGTGCCGAGGCCCAGTATCAATTCCAATCCGCACTCATCAATTCGGTACCCGGCGACGTGATCGAACTGGGAGCGGGAGTCTATGAGTTTGATTCGGAATTGAATGTGGTCTGCGACAACCTGACCATTCGAGGAGCCGGCAGCCGCCAAACCATCTTGTCTTTCCAGCATCAAAATTCCGGTAGCAGCGGCCTGACCGCGACGGGCAATTCGTTCGTAATCGAAGATCTGGCGGTGCAAGATACGGTGGGAAACGGCATCAAAGTCCTGGGGGCTCGCGATGTCACCTTTCGCCGCGTCCGCGTGGAATGGACGGGCGGACCCAAATCGACAAACGGCGCGTACGGCATTTATCCGGTGGAATGCCAGAACGTGCTGATTGAGAATTCAGAATCGATCGGTGCCTCGGACGCGGGGATCTACTGCGGACAGTGCCGCAATGTCATCGTGAAAGGCTGCGTCGCTCGGAAAAATGTCGCCGGAATCGAGATTGAAAACACGCTGAATGCCGACGTTTTTGAAAACGAAGCCACCGACAACACAGGAGGAATCCTGGTGTTCGATCTGCCGGGCCTTAACCTGGTGAACGGCGGTGATGTCCGATTGTTCCGCAATAAAGTCACCGAAAATAATCACCCGAACTTTGCTCCACTCGGAACGATCGTGGCGGACGTCGCCCCCGGCACGGGCGTCATGGTGATGGCCACCGATCGAGTGGAGATCTTTGATAACGATCTCACCAACAATCAGACCAGTAACTTGATGATCTTCAGCTATCTCGTGACCCAGCGCAAGCTGAACGATCAGAAGTTCGACCCCTATCCCGAGGCGTTTTCGATCCATCACAACCGAATGTCGGGCGGCGGCCAGAAGCCGGCGGGAGAGGTCGGAATCTTGCTGGCGGCGGTCATCGGCGTGCCGTTCCCCGATATTTTTTACGACGGCCTGGTTGATCAAAAAAAACTGGTCGAGGGCAAACTTCCCGCGAACCTGCGATCAGCGATTCGCGAGAACGGTCAGGCAACGTTCGCCAACGTCCATCTCGATCAATTCACGCCGGCGAACGTGACGGCCGGTCGATATCAGGCCGACCACAGTTTGGCGCCCTTCGATATTGATGTGTCTGCTCTGAAACCGGTCACGCTTCAGCCACATGCTCACGAATTTAAAAATGGCAATCCTGCTGTTGCCGTCTACCGAGCCGCGCCGATCAAACTGTCGAGTTGGAAGCTGTTTCGAGAACAACAGGGAAAGTTCGTTCCCGATCCGTCACTCATCCCCTACGAGCTGAACACGGCATTGTTCTCGGACCATACGACCAAACATCGATTGATTCGGCTCCCGGAAGGGGGACAGATGACCTGGACGGCTGACGAGGTGCTCGAGTTTCCAGTAGGAACCGTCATCGCCAAGACGTTTGCCTATCCTGATTCGAAAAACGATCAGACGCCCGGCGAACGTTTTCTGGAAACGCGACTGGAACTCCACGAAACGTCGGGATGGTACGGTTATGCGTACGTATGGAATGACGAACAAACGGACGCCGACCTGCGATTGGGAGGCGGCAGCCTTCATGCGTCCTGGATGGATGCGGATGGTCACAATCAGACAAATCAGTACCAGATCCCCAACGCCAATCAATGCCTGGTCTGTCATAGCCAGGATGGCAAGTTCGTTCCGCTCGGCCCCACCGCTCGCAATCTGAATCGGCCATTGCGCCGCGGCGACACAGTGGATCAGTTAACCGATTGGAAACTGCGTGGCCTGCTGAAAGAGGCCCCTTCGCAACAGACAGAAAAAATGGCCGAGTTCGACAATCCCGCAACAGGATCCTTGAATGACCGGGCCCGAGCCTGGTTGGAAGTGAACTGTGCGCATTGCCACAACCCCCGCGGTTCCGCGCGAACTTCGGGTCTGGATCTTCGTGCCGTTCAGCATGATCCGGCTAAATACGGAGTGTTCAAATCACCGGTGGCAGCGGGAAAAGGATCGGGAGGCCGACGGTACGACATTATTCCGGCTCAGCCCGACGAATCGATTCTGATGTTTCGGCTGGAAACCGAAGAAGCAGGGGCTCGCATGCCCAACCTGGCCCGTAATCTGGCCCAACATCAGGCCAACTCGCTGATCCGCGAATGGATCCTGTCCCTGCCGACGCCAACCGATCCCGTTCGGTAACCGATTCTGGTCGAGCGTGTTTCGGATATTTTTGAGATCGCGAACCCGATCCTTGCGACCAGAAAGTGCTCCACAGAACTCGATGCAACCGCCAAAACGCGCGAGCGATTCTTGGCCGCTCGGATCCGGAAAAGTCGTCGGTCGCCGCGCGTGATAGAATCCTGTGTTGAGGCAAGGTCGCTCGGATCGGCTGAACATCGACGAATCACCTTCGAGCACGGTGCGACGATCTCTCTGCCAGCAGAGCAGCGTTTATCGCACAGACCGATATCCGAGCAGGTCAAGCAGAAAAGAGGCTTCCCGTGACACAAGTCCCCTTCGGTCCGTACCAAATCGAAGTCTTCTACGATGGCGGGTGTCCGTTGTGCTTGCGGGAAATCAATCTGCTGAAGCGCTGGGACCGTTTGGGAAAAATCAAATTCACCAATCTCGATGATCCCGCTTTCCTCTCGATCCCGATCGACAAGACCTACGACGAATTGATGGCTCAGATGCACGGTCGACTGCCGGACGGCACGTGGATCCAGGGTGTCGAAGTCTTCCGTCGGTTGTATGCGGCGGTGGGATTCGGGCCGCTGGTCTGGCTCAGTCGGTGGCCGATCATTTCGCAGCTGCTCGATCTTGGCTATGTGATGTTTGCCAAAAACCGGCTGCGTCTGACGGGCCGCTGTACTGCTGATCGCTGCTCGACGGATCGCAGCGCGATGAAGTCCGGTGCGAAAGCCGGAGGTAAGATGAATTGACCTCGTGGACGATCCCAGCAATCGTTACCGTCGATTCAAGGTCAGGCTGGCTCGTTGAACCAACAGTTCGAGGTAACTTGCCACTTCGGCCAACGACATTTCAGTGGTGTCGATCAGAAGTGCATCGGAGGCCGGTTGCAGGGGCGAGCAGGCGCGGTTCTCGTCACGACGGTCGCGCAGTTCCTGTTGTTCGATCAATTCGGCAAGCGAAATCAGCTCGCCCTTTTCTTCCAATTCGCGTTGTCGACGACGGGCGCGTTCCTCGGCGGATGCGGTCAAAAAGAACTTGCATTCGGCCTTGGGAAACACGGTCGTGCCTTGGTCGCGTCCTTCCGTCACCAGATTCGTATCTCGACCAACCAAACGTTGTAATTCGACCAGCCGTCTGCGGACGGCGGGATTGGCCGCGACGATGGAAGCCGATTGCGTGATTTGCTGGCAGCGAATGGCATCGGTGACGTCCTCGCCGTTCAATATCAACCGGTTTTGGACGAACAGAATTTCCAGCGTACTGGCGACGTCCGCCACGGCTCGATCATCAGCCAGATCGAGATCTTGCTGACGACACGCGTAAGCCACAGCCCGGTACATGGCCCCGGTATTCAAAAACTCAAAGCCCAGTCGATCGGCCAGAGTTCTGGCGACCGTGCTTTTGCCTGTGCCTGCCGGTCCATCAATCGTAACGATCATACAAAACCACCAAGTGTGTCGGCCAAAAACGATGCCACAGTTGTGCAGTCGATCTCGCTTTCCGTCAAGCGGACACGATGCCAGGAAATCAACGAGTCGCCAACCCCTGATTGAGGGCTTTACTGGCCTCTTCTTGCGTGTCGAAGATCTGCCAAAGCGTGTCGAGATGCGTCACCTTGAGCACTTCGCGACAATAAGGCTGTAAACCGACAATGGCCAGTTGGGCAGCCGGATTGAGACTCAGTTGCTTCCAGACACGAAACAACACTTCAATGAATGACGAACCGAAGAATTCGGTGGCCGTCATATCGAGTACGAGCAGCGGCTGAGTGAGTCGATCAGTAATCTCGACCAGCTTTTGGCCGACTTCAGTGACATTCACTTCCTCAATTTGCTGCAACGGGGTTCCAAACACCACGATCACGACGTTGCCGTCTCGGATTTCGGTCAATAGGCCCTGCGTTTGCATGGTGTTTCCTTACTCTCACTCCCCCAAACACTCTCAGTTGACTGATTCAGTGCGGTCGTCTGATGTTACCAAACCGTCGCGAGAACGTCTTGCCGACTGGCGGTTTGAACTGAGAAAAGCCATTTTTCAGGGCTTTCCCGGGTGTTGACGGGGGAATGTCAGGGTTCCTGAGACAAAATGACCCGGTGGGTTCAACTGTTGACGTCAGGAAGCCGATATTGTTGGTGTCGGACGATTTCGGGCCGACAATGATGATCCAAATGACGGATCCCTGCTTGATTTCGCCTTGCCGCCAACGTCAATTTTGTAAAATTGACGTTGAGCACCGGGAAAGATGACGTTCCCCCCAAATAGCCCGTTCGTCCGGACATTTTTTGTCCGAACACGTTGATTAGGGGAACATGATGAGTCGTCAATTGCAGTCCCGGTTGAATCGTTTGGCGTGCGTGGGTTATGATCCCTCTGGCTTGGTCGCGGTGCTTCCCCCTTCGCGGGACCACTTCGTCCACCACAGCAAGGAGGGACAGACAAACATGGACGTCTCAGGTATTGGATCGGTTTCCGGAGCCACACCCGCTCGTGCGGTGTCTCCAACAACAGCGCCTCCGGCGGCGGCGACCCCTGCGGTCTCCACTCCGCGAGACGAGCTCGAGATTTCCTCGGCAGGTAAAATGCTGGATCGACTCAGCGAATCACCCGAAGTCCGCGCCGAGCGACTCGCCCAAATCAAAGAGGCCATCGACAATGGCGCTTATGATACGGACGAGAAGTTGGAAGCCGCTCTGTCGCGGATGTTCGACTCGCTCGATCTCGACAACGAGTGACCCGAAGTGAGAGTGATCCGCAAAGATCACTTTTGAGGAGAGTGTGTTTTGTCGGAACTGGCCACGATGAACGTGACCGTTGCTCCGGTCGATAAGTTTCGTGAATTCTTATTGACGAAAAAAATGCGGCTGACTCCCGAGCGAGAAGCCGTGGTGACGGCCATCTACGCGTCACACGATCACTTCGACGCGGACCAATGGATCGACAGCCTGGCGGGCTACAAGGGAGCGATGCTCGCCAGTCGCAGCACTGTTTACCGGACATTGAATCTGCTCGAAGAGGCGGGTTTGATTCGGAAAGTGGCTCGCGCAAATGATCGCGAGGTCTACGAACACGATTACGGTTACCCGCAACACGATCATCTGATCTGCAAAAAATGCGGCGACATGATCGAATTTCCCAACGAAATGATTTCGGGGTTCCTCGAAAGCATCGCCGCCGAACATGGTTTCCGCATGTCGGGCCATCGCCTCGAAGTCGAGGGGATTTGCGCCAAATGCTCACGCCCGCCACAAAGATCACACCGCAAGCTGGATATGATCTAACGGTTCCGCGTATCGTGTGCAGCGCCCATCGCACCGTGCGAGAGGCAATGGACACGGAACGACCGTAGGGAGAATTCAGACGTGAGCACGTCCGTATTGGTCACGGGTGGTTGCGGGTTTGTCGGAACCTGGGTGCTGCGATCCCTGCTCAATCGAGACATTCGTGCCGTCGCACTGGACGCATTCGAGAATCGTGCTCGTTGGCAATGCCTGCTCGGTTCGCGCGCCGCAGAAGTCCCGTTCGTTTCCGGCAGTCTCATCGATCGCGATTTGTTGGCCCGCGTGTTCGCAGAACATCGTGTGACTCACGTGATCCATCTGGCGGCATTGCTCACGCCTGCTTGTCAGCAAGATCCCTATCTGGGCTGCGAAGTCAATGTGCTGGGCAGCGTCGCGCTCTTCGAACAAGCGGTCAAATCGCAGGTGCAGGGACTGTCTTATGCCAGTTCCCTGGCCGTGTTTGGGCCCGAACCGGATCACTCGACGTCCGCCAAAGCCCTGGCCGAAAATCGCTCGCCCAGTTTTTATGGCGCCTTTAAGAAGGCTGTCGAACTGATTGCGGAACAGTACTGGCTGCACTCAAAACTTTCCTCGGTCGGCATTCGACCGCATGTCGTTTACGGTCCCGAACGCGATCAGGGTCTGACCGCCGGCCCATCGCAGGCGGCGCGCGCGGCGGCCCTGGGTCAGCCGTTCCAAATCAACTATCGCGGACTGGTCGGGTACGACTATATCGAGGACGTAGCCGACGCCTTCATCAGAACGGCGCTGGAAACACCACCCGGCGCGGTCGTGGTCGATCTGCCGAGCGAGCCAGCCACCGTGGAGCAAATTGTCGAGGCGATCGAGACCGTCGTTCCGGGTGCGTCGGCCAAAATCAGCATTGATGGCCCGACAATTCCCCGCAACGATTCTCCGCGTCATCGAGTCTTGACCGAGATCCTGCCCGATTGGAAACCCACTTCGATCATTGACGGAATTCGTCGCACGGTCGATTTTTATCGAACCAGATAAGCCCGACCGAACTGGCGGTATCAAGGAGAAACACGCATGCGGAATCTGATTCTTCTGGGACTGTGGCTGGGCTGGACCGCAGCGGTCCAGGCGGGTGACTGGCGACAATTTCGCGGCAGTGAGTCGAACGGACTGGGCGACGACGTGTTGCCACCCACCAAGTTTGCCGCGACGGAAAACGTCGCTTGGAAGTCGTCCCTTCCCGGTCGTGGTCTTTCGTCACCGATCGTGGTCGGCGACCGAGTCTTCGTGACCTGCTCCAGCGGCTTCCGTGAAGACCGGCTCCATGTGCTTTGTTTCGCCGTCAAAGACGGAACAAAATTGTGGGAGCGACAGTTTGCCGCGACAGGACGCACGACACATCACCCCAAGTCACCGGTCGCCGCCTCCACACCTGCCAGCGATGGCAATAAGGTCTTCGCTCTTTATTCCAGCAACGATCTGGTCTGCCTGGACTTTGAAGGCAACCTGGACTGGTACCGCGGGCTGACTTACGATCATCCGAACGCGTCGAACAGCCTGGGGATGGCGTCATCGCCCGTCGTCGTCGGCAACACACTGGTCGCGCAGATCGAAAACGACAGCGAATCGCTCGCCACCGGTGTCGATATCGCCACAGGTGTTTCGCGATGGACAACGCAGCGACCGAAAAAGGCCAACTGGTCGTCCGCACTGGTCTGGCCCAAACGGTTCAGCGGCACGGAAGATCTGGCGCTATTGCAGTCGTCGGAAGGGATCGCGGCGATCAAGCCGCTGACGGGCGAAGTGGCCTGGAAATACTCGGACGGGGCATCGACCATCCCGTCATCGGTCGCCTCGGACGGAATCTTGTACGCGGTCTCGCACGGGATCACGGCCCTTAAGCCGCCTTCGGACAGCGCGAATATCGAACAGCTTTGGCGAGCCCCCAAACTGGGCCCCGGCACAGGCAGTCCGGTCGTCTATCAAGGTCGACTGTATTCCATCAACAATGCGGGTGTGCTGTTGGCGGCCGATTTGACGACGGGCGAAACCAAATGGCAGTTGCGAATCCCCGGCCCCTTCAGTGGTTCGCCCGTCATCGCCGGAGGCCATCTGTACGTGTTCAACGAAAAGGGAGAAGGACACTGCGTCAAGCTGGGCGAGACCGCGGGCGAACTGGTGTCGACTGGCGATCTGGCTGGCGAAGAGTTCCTTTGTACGCCCGCTGTTTCGAATGGTGCGATCTATATTCGTAGCGATAAGACTCTGTGGAAAATCGCGGCGAACTGATTTCCGAGTCGGAGTCGTTTGACACATTCAAGGAATGATCCCAACGACCGGTTCACGAACGATCATCACAGACGACGCGTCACCTCATTTAGTAAGCAAAAGGTCTTCGCATGTTCCGACACGGTGTCTGCTCGTTCGTGTTCTTGGCATCGATCAGTGCCACGTCAGTTCATGCAGCCGATGTGGCCAAACTGGTTCTGACCAGCCCGACTCCCTACCAGGTCGTGCAGCGCGAAGGATTCGAAGCCGAAACGTCGCACGTTCACCACGACACGGGTCCGACAATGGGCTATGCCGACGTCGATGTTCAAGGGACCATTCCCGAGGGCGTCACAGGATCGTGGCAATTTCGCATCGTCGCACTGCAGAATGCTTATGGTATCAGCAATGACTGGTTGCACTTCGACGCCGAAATCGACGGACAGACATTCCGTGGACCGGCCGAGGTCAATGCAGGAGGATGGTATCGACTGGAAATTCGCTGCCTGGCCAATGACAAAACCATCGCCGAAGGCGCGGTGGAACCATTCGGTGTCGGCGAAGTCTTCATGGTTGCCGGCCAATCGTATGCCGCCGGAGCGAACGAGGAATTGCTGAAAGTGACTGAGCCCCAAGGGCGAGTCGCCGCGTTCGATTGGCAGAAAAAAGCCTGGCAGTTGGCCAACGACCCTCAACCGCAGGTCGGCGACGGCGGAACGATCTGGCCCGCATTGGGTGATCTGCTGGTGCCTCTGTTGCGCGTTCCGGTCGGTTTCGTCAATGTGGCGGTCGGCGGAACATCGACCAAACAGTGGATGCCTAATGGCGAATTACATAAGCGGCTCGTCGCAGTCGGAAACGACGTCGGAACGTTCCGAGCGGTTCTCTGGCAACAGGGTGAATCCGATGTCATCGAAAAAACGCCGACGGAAACTTATGTCAAAAACATGCAGAAGATCCGCGAATCGGCAGCCCGTTCCTGGAAATCCGAACCAACCTGGCTGCTGGCCAAATCGACGCTGCACCCAACCGTCTATAACGATGCCAAGGGTGAAGAACGAATCCGGCTGGCCATCCAACAACTTTGGAAGCGCCCTCACTTTGCACCGGGCCCCGATACCGATCTGCTTGCTGACGAGAACCGGGGCGACGCGAATTCCCGTCGTCACTTTTCGGGTATCGGTCAACGCCGCGCGGCGCTACTGTGGCTGATCGCGATTTGGAACGAAATCGATAAGAAATCGCGGTAGTGCTCTCGACACGCATGCCACTGCTTGATCGCCTGAGATCAAGCAGTGTTCTTTTCTTCGATGTCTATTGAGAAGCAGAGCACAGTACCTCGGTCGGAAACGCGGCTTCTCCGAGAGACTTTGAGACAGCGCCACGATCCCACATACGGCTGTAGCTGAACGCTGGTCTGCGACGATGATCAGACTTTGAAAATCGATTCGACATTCCCGCGAAGGACTTGCCGGCCCAATGCCAGCGCCTCGTCTTCGCTCCACTTGCGAGCCACGACAAAGTCTTGAGCCAGTGCTCGCGCCAGACATTGACGGTACATGCTGAATTTTGGCCAGGCGAATTCCAGCTTGTACATGTCGCTGTAATAGCCGATCTGTTTGTTGCGCGGGACAGCTTGCAGACGGGCTTTGGTATCCAGTTCGATATAGGTCGGGATGTTCGAATACCACCAATGGGCGTTGGTCACGACGTTCGGGAAAATCCAGCTGTAGCTGACCAATTCTTGATTGCTGACTTGAGCCAGTACCGAGATCGGAAAAGTCACTTGAGGAAACGCGTTAAACAACTCTTTGTATTGAATCAGCGACACGCGTTGATCAAACAAATCCTGCCCCTGATAAACGCCGCCGGGATAGACGCGACGGTTCACTCCGATCATCAGGTCGAACGGAAGTTGGAATTCGGCACAGAATTCGGCAATCGTCCAGAAGATGAATTCCTGACCCTGGCTGCGAATCGAAGTCAATCCGGTCGTCGCAAGATCCTGGTCAATGAATGCCGCATTGAAACGACTTTCGAGTTCCGTCAGATGTGACGGCGGCTGGGGCGAGAAGCTGGGCGGCAGACTGATGGCGCAGGCTTTGGCTCCGTGCTTCGTGAAATGTTCGAACAACTTGCCGATCGCCTGTTTGATTTTCGCGGGGCTGGTCGGTTCGATGCCTGTCGCGCGGGTCAGCCGTTCCCGCACCGCCGGATTTGCAAAGTGAAAAACCAGATCATCCGTTCTCAAGCAGGGGATATAGCGGCTCGAGTCGAATCCCGTCAGCGGATCGTCAAAGTCATTCGTCAGAAAAACGCGTTCGATGCCCGATTGTTTCAGGCACTGATCTTCCCAATCCGGTTCGGCCATCTTCGCCGCGGCTTTGTCGTACAGCGATTCCCAGTTGGCTGGCGTAATTCGATCATCCGTGAATCCGAAAAACTTGCGGCAGAGTTCCACCAGCCAGCTGACCTGAATCGTGTTGTCCAGATTCGTCAGCGATTCCACCAGCCGTCCGACTTTCGTTTTCGGGTCGAGACCTGGTTCTTCGATGTGCGACTTGGGCATGCCGGCCGAATGAGCCAATTCCGTGTAGTAGTGGTAACCCATGATGTCCGCCAGCGTTTTGGAGGCGGGTGAATGGGGATTAATATGAGTATGGGGATCAACGAGCACCAACTTGGTCAGTTCGCCGCACAGCCGTTGAGCCAATTGTTCGGACATGATTCGCCTCTGTCAGATGATCGAGTATTGATTTTGATACCGTTGCGGCAGTTTGGCGACGGAACTGCAGGGATGCAATCGGGCAGGCCGCGAATTCAACACGCCGGCTCGCTTCGAGGAGACAAATTCCCCGACAGATGCCCAACGAATGATCGAAGCGATCTGCACGACGGCATGGACCATTTTGTGATCGCAGCCGCTTGGCGCGTGAGAAGAAACCGATCGGACGTGGTATGCTCAGGTGAAAATATCCCCTCTGATTTCTGATTAAGGAGTCGATTTGAACCCCACTGACTTTGATGACGTCAGCGAAATGCTGCTTCGACTGGGCATCGCCACACTGCTGGGAGGGATTCTTGGCATCGATCGTGATCTCCATCGTAAGCCAGCCGGTGTTCGCGTGTTGTCAATGGTCTGCATGGGCGCGGCAGCCATCACAATGGTCAGCGTCGTCGCCGTCTCCGCCGAGAAAAAATCGGTCGTCGACGGGGTGCTGCGAACAGTGCAGGGGGTACTGTCAGGCATTGGATTTCTAGGTGCCGGCGTGATCATGCGCGCCCAGGGGAAAGACGAAGTTCACGGACTGGCCACGGCAGCCTCGATCTGGGTGGCAGCCATCCTCGGTATGATCTGCGGACTGGGACAATGGACGCTGGGCCTTTGTGCGTTCGGCCTGGCTTGGATCATCTTGCAGGGAGGTCGCTGGGTAGAAGCCGTCGTCTTGCGATACGCCCCTCCGCCGCCTCCCGAAGCACCGCATATCGTCGTCGTCGAGAATAAGCCCACGCCATGAGTTCTGGAACGAATCTCCCGTCCTCCCTGCCGACACGGTCAGAACGGCAAGCCGCAGGGAAAGCCCTGCGAGAATCGGTGCCGCGATCGGCACACGCGGCCTGGAAGCCGCCCGCTGATCGCGCCGACATCGTCGCGTTATTGGAAGAATCCAATCGCGATCGGGTGCCGGAGCTGATTTCGCTGCGTTACCGTCGGATGCTGCAATCGCCCTTGGCCTGCTTACGCGGATCCGCCATCGCCATGGCCGCCGATCTGGCGACACTGCCCAAGACCAACCTGCGGCTGCAGATCTGCGGCGATTGCCATCTGCAAAACTTTGGCTGGTTCGCCTCGCCGGAACGGAATCTGATTTTCGACGTCAATGATTTTGATGAAACACTGAATGGTCCCTGGGAATGGGACGTCAAACGTCTGGTGGCGAGTGTCGTGGTAGCCGCGCGAGTCTTGAATGCCTCGAAATCGGATCAACAGGCATTGGGGCAGGCCGTCGCCCGCGAGTATCGCCAACATCTGGCCGAATACGAACCCCTGGCACCGCTCGAAATGTGGTACGTCCGATTGGACTCGAGCACCTTGTTGAACAACCCGACCGACATCGCATCCAATGAACGATCACAACAGATTGTTGACGCGGCCCGCCAACGCACGATCGAAAAACTGCTGCCCAAAATGACGGAACGCAAAGACGGTCAATTGCGATTCAAGGACCGGCCGCCGCTGGTTTCCCATCCTCCTGATTTCGATCGCTACTTGAACGAGGTACATGGGCTGATGCAGCAATATCGGGCCACGTTGTCCGACGAACGGCGCGTGTTGCTGGATCGTTACCGACTGGTCGATGTCGCCGACAAGGTGGTCGGCGTCGGCAGCGTGGGCCTGCGGTGTGGAATTGTGCTGATGCTCGATCCCGACGATGCACCACTCGTTTTGCAGATCAAGGAGGCCCGAGCCAGTGTGCTGGAAAAATTCCTGGGTCGCAGCGACCGAACCCATTCCGGCCACCGAATTGTCCATGGCCAGCGCGTGATGCAAGCGGCCAGCGATATCTTTCTGGGCTGGGCCAACGACTCTCAGGGACGCAGCTTCTATTTTCGACAACTGCGAGACATGAAGATTTCCGTCAATGTGGAAAGCTCGTCGCTGACGGAACTGGATGAGTATGCTCGATTGTGCGGTTGGGCTCTCGCCCGAGCCCACGCCAAGTCGGGAGATGCTTCTGCCATCACGGGATATCTCGGAACGGGAACCCCATTTGACGAAGCACTCGGCGAGTTCGGCATGGCTTACGCCAACCAGGTCGACCGCGATTTTGAAGCCCTGCAGAATGCCGCCAAGTCAGGACGAATCGTCGTCGCCGAGGAACCGGAAGGGAATTCATCCAAGTCCTGACCTTGAGGGACTTGAATGAAGCGGTCTGGAATCGAGTGCGTCCGCACAGCCAGTCGTGACGATTCTTCCGCCGTAACTGACAGTTGTTTGATCCCTATAATCAGAATAGTCCCAAAACCCTGCCTGCATTTCCTGATCAAACTGAAGGGTTCGCCCAATCCCAACAGCTTGACAAACCAACGGTTGTCGATATGTTGGAGGGTCGTTGTCCTGCCTTATTGCCCCGCCTTTGCCCTGCATTTTGTTTCCACGCCTCGAAGATTGGTCTGATCCCGCTTCTTAACGGTCTGGCCGGATTGAAGCGACATCCCCACCGGGAGAGACTTAATGAGAACTCAAGCGTTGCCTTTCAGCCAATGGCTTATTGGTTCCCTGGCGTTCGGCGCACTTGTCTGCCTGACGATCAATTCGTCAGTCGCAGCTCCTCCCAAAGGATTGGGCGATCCTGGCCAACTGACGGGACTTCGGCTGGAACCGAATGTCGACGCCAAGGGAATTCTGCTGCGTGGTCGTGATGGCCGGCAGCAATTGTTCGCCACAGGCATCTACTCGACTGGCCAACTGCGCGATCTGACACGCAAAGTTCAATACGCGAGCGAACCGGCGGATATCGTGCAAATCGATCCGACCGGACACATGATTCCGCTGAAAGATGGCAAGACGATCGTCACCGCGACCGGTTCGGGCGTCACGGCCGATCTGGCCGTGGAAGTGACAGGACTGACGAACGACATTCCCGTGAACTTTCCCAATCAAATCACACCCATCTTTACGAAATTGGGCTGTAACAGCGGCGGTTGTCATGGAAAGTCTGGCGGACAGAATGGCTTCCGACTTTCATTGCTCGGATTCTATCCAGAAGACGATCACGAATTTCTCGTCAAAGAAGACCGTGGTCGCCGCATCTTCGCACCGTCACCCGGCATGAGCTTGTTGTTGACGAAGCCTGTCGGAAAGTCTCCACACGGCGGCGGCAAGCGAATGGAAGTCGATGGATATGAATATCGATTGATTCAACGCTGGATCGAACAGGGCATGCCCTATGGCAACACGAACGATCCCTTCGTGGTCGGCATCAAATGCCTGCCCGAAGGTCGCGTGATGGACCGTGGATCCGATCAACAAATTACCGTGATGGCCGTCTATAGTGACGGTTCGACCGAAGACGTGACGCGGATGGCGCTGTATGAAGCCAACGATTCGGAAATGGCCGAAGTCACGGTCACCGGTTTAGTGAAAACACTGGACCTCGCCGGCGAAGTGGCGGTCATGGCTCGATATCAGGGCCAGGTGGCCGTGTTCCGTTCAACGATTCCACTGGGAGCCGAAATCGCCTCGAAGCCGCCTGTCAAGAACTTTGTCGACGAAGCCGTGCTGGCAAAACTTGATGTGCTGGGCATTCCACCTTCACCCCTCAGCGATGACGGGACATTCTTGCGACGCGTATCGGTCGATATTACCGGCACATTGCCGAGCGAAAGCGAAGTTTCCGCGTTCCTCGCGAATACCGACAGCCAGAAGCGAGAAAAGGTCATCGACCAGTTGCTTGATTCGCCCGCCTACGCTGACTACTTCGCGAATAAGTGGAATCTGGTCCTGAGAAACAAAAAGCGTAACAACGACTCGCTCGCCGGGACATATGGCTTTCACAAATGGATCTGGTCGAGTCTGTATGACAACAAGCCGTACGATCAATTTGTTCGCGAAATTGTGACAGCAACCGGTGACGCCGACGACAATCCTCCCGTCGCCTGGTACCGCGAAGTCGATCAACCGAACGAGCAGGTTGAAGACGTGTCACAATTGTTCCTGGGACTCCGAATTCAGTGCGCTCACTGCCATCACCATCCATTCGAAAAATGGAGCCAGGATGATTACTTCGGCATGGCGGCGTTCTTCAGCCGTGTCGGTCGTAAAAACATCATTGGTGGCAGCAACCAGCTGCGTGATAAACGAATCTTCGCGATCGACAACCAAGGCCCCGCACAGGCTCGTAACGAACGAACGGGCAAAATGCTGGCTCCTACCGGTCTGGGCAGTAAACCATTCACGGTCACTGCCGACGAAGATCCCCGCGCATTATTGGCCGACTGGCTTTCGGATCCCCAAAATCCGTTCTTCGCCAAAGCACTCGTCAACCGTTACTGGAAGCACTTCTTCAGCCGTGGCATCGTCGAACCTGAAGACGACATGCGCGAGACGAATCCGCCAACCAACCCCGAGCTGTTGAATCACCTGGCGGAAACGTTCATCGCCAGCAAGTTCGATCTGAAACAACTGATCCGGACGATCTGTACGTCATCCACGTATCAACTCAGTTCCTTACCCAACGAATACAATTTGAAAGACAAGCAGAACTTCTCTCGCTACTACCCGAAACGACTGACAGCGGAGGTTCTGTACGATGCCTTCCATCAGGTCACTTCGACCAATCAGGCGTACAACGGCCTTCCTGCGGGCACACGAGCGATTCAGCTTCCTGATGCGAGTGTGGGGCCGTATTTCCTGAAGGTCTTCGGTCAGCCCCAGGCGGATACCGCCTGTGAGTGCGAACGGTCTCAAGAAGCGAATCTCGCTCAAAGCCTGCATTTGCTGAATAGCAGCGAGGTTCAGACCAAGATCGCCGACGGCAACGGTCGTGCGTCAAAATTCGCGAATGACAAAGATCATTCCAGCGAGATCAAGATCAAGGAGCTTTATCGCTGGGTTTACAGTCGTGAACCCGACGAAGAAGAAATGAAAATCGCTTTGGCCCATTTGGAAAAGCATAAAGACAATCCAAAATTCGCCTTTGAAGACATCGTTTGGGCTTTGATCAACTCGAAGGAATTCCTGTTCAATCATTGATCCGAAAAAATCAGCTTGCGTTCCGAATATCGGGGTGCGATGGCTGTCGCTGAATACTGACGATGTCGAGCGGAAGCTGGCGTCAATGTTCGATCGTGAAGATCTCGGTTTGGCAGGTTTCTCCCCAACTTGCTGAATCTGCAAGGGGTGTGGTCGACGATTCATAAATCGCGAACGACGACAGGCCCCTGTGTGCCGCCCGGATTCCCTGCGTCTCTGTTTTTTGAAAGATGAGCCATGCGAAAAGTCGCAGTCTCTCTGTTACGACAAATCGCCATGGCGATCAGCCTGATCGCTGTGTTTGCATCCGTCACTAACGCCCAACTTCCCGCCACACGGCTTTCGGCCATGTTTCCCGCGGGGGCTCAAGTCGGCACGACCGTAGATGTCACAATTACCAGCGGTTTGGAGTTGGAAGAACTTTCTCAACTGCTCTTCAATCATCCGGGAATCACCGCGTCGCCCAAGATGCAGGATGTGGGTGGCAAACCGACTCCCGTGCCAAACGTCTTCACTGTTTCTGTCGCAGCTGATGTGCCGGCCGGTCAGTACGAAGTTCGCACCATCGGTTTTTTCGGCATCAGTAATCCGCGATTCTTTGTGGTCGGTACTCAGAAGGAATTGAACGAGACCGAACCGAATAATGCGCGAGAACAAGCCAACGCGGTGGAATTCAATCAAACCGTCAATGGTCGCATCAATGGCGCGACGGATGTTGATTGGTTCAAGTTCACGGGAAAGACCGGGCAGAGACTGTTGGTGAATTGCGTGGCCAAACGTCTGGACTCGAAACTCGATGCCGCCCTGGAACTTCACAATTCCACGGGAAAACGACTCGAATTCGCCCGCCGCAATCTGGTCAGCCAGGATCCGCTCCTGGACGTCACGCTGCCTGCCGACGGAGAGTATTTTGTGAAACTGTATGACTTCACCTATGCCGGTGGCGAGGACTACCCCTACCGGCTGACGTTCTCGACCGGACCGTATATCGATTTCATCCTTCCCGCATCGGGCATTCCCGACTCGAACGCCCAGTACACGTTGTACGGTCGCAATTTGCCCGGCAGTCAGCCCGCAGGAATGGACTCGCACGGTCGGCCACTGGAAAAACTGACCGTCAATATCTCCTTGCCGGCAATCAGCGACCTGCTCGATCCCAAGGTGGCGCTCGAACCATTTTCGGCTGGGCTGGATGCCGTTCCCTACTCGATCAATTCGCCCGTGGGACCGTCGAATGTCGTCATGATTCAGTTAAGCAAATTCGTTCCCGTGATCGAAGTGGAACCCAACGACAAAGGCGCACAGACTCAAAAGGTCGTCGTGCCGATCGAAATCGACGGACAATTCCAGACACGCGGTGATGTCGATTGCTTCCAATTTGAGGCGAAGGCCAAAGAGGCTTACTGGATCGAAGTGATTGCTCATCGGGCCGGCGCCGCGATCGATCCCGTGTTGGTGATCGATCAGGTGAAAACCAATGAGAAGGGTGAAGAAACGCTGACGCGGATCAGCACGCTCGACGACGATACCAATAATCCCCTGGCCAATCTGTTCGATACCTTGAACGACGACAATACGGTGAAGTTTGTCGCGCCGGCAGATGGAAGTTTTCGCGTGACGATGCGCGAACGCTACGGCAATTCCAAACAGGTGTTGGGTGTCTATCGGTTAATCATCCGCAAAGAATCGCCTGATTTTCGCGTCGCTGCCATCGCGACGGCATTAACCCCACCCGGCCCGCGTCAGGCGGCGCCATCGGGCATCAATCTACGCCGTGGCGACAATTTCCCCGTGCATGTGATTGCCTTCCGCCGCGATGGCTTTGCGGAACCCATTACAGTTTCCGCAGAAGGATTGCCACCAGGAGTCACCTGCCGTGACATCAGCATCGGAGCAGCACCTTCCAGCGGGGTGATCGTCTTCACGTCGGCCGAAGATGCCCCGGCTTGGGCGGGTACCGTTCGTCTGGTGGCAAAGGCCCGCATCGATGACCCTGTCGCGGTGGCCGCGTTAGTGGCCGCGGAAGCGAATGCCAAAGCGGCCGTCGATGCGCTGGCGGCAGCCGACAAAGCGGTCGCGAAACCGACAGACGATCTGGCCAAGGCAAACGAAGCGTTGACCGCCGCGAAAGCGGAACTTGCCGCGAAGTCTGACGACGCCGCGCTCAAACAGAAGGTGACCGATGCCGAGGCAAAAGTCGCTGCCGCTGCAGCCGCATTGAAAACGGCCGCTGATGCACGAGCCGCAGTCGAATTAAAGGTGCACCAATCCAAGACGGAGGTGCAAGTGGCTGACGCGGCGAAAAACGCCTCAGCTCGCGATGTCGCTCATCCTGCTCGGTACGGCACCGTCGTCTGGGGTGCCGCACAGCCAAATGTGCCGGGCGATGCCCGTATCGCGCAATCGATCGAACTCTCGGTGATGGACGAACCTTCGCCCTATCAACTGACGACAGACGTTTACCGAATCGACGCCAATCACAACCGGCAGATTCTGATTCCTGTGAAGATCTCGCGACGAAATGGCTTCGATCAAGCGGTGAATATCACCGTGACGGGGCAACCCCCGAATGCCCAAGTCGAGAATAAGCCGATTCCAAAGGAAAAGAACGAAGAGTTCTTCCGACTCTTTATCCCTCCCAACGCGCCCGTCGGAGTCTACGTCACGTATCTGACTGGTCAGGCCGCTGTCTCGTATCGTAAGAATCCGGCCAAAGCCGACCGGGCGAAAGCCGAATTCACTGTGGCGGAACAGGCCGCCAATGCGGCTGCGGAACTGTTGAAGACAGCCATCGCGGCAAAAGAGGCTGCGATCAAAAAAGCAGCTGACGACGATGCGAATTTGAAGAAGCTGGCGGAGGCGAAACAGCAATCAGAGAAGGCCCTGACCGATGCCCAAAACGCAGAGAAGATCGCGGCCGAAGGTTTGAAGAACGCCGGGGACGATGCCGAAATCAAAGCGGCAGCCGAAAAGAAACTGAGTGAAGCCCAGACCGCGCTGAAAACGGCGGCGGACGCGGTCGTAGCGGCCGAGAAAGCCCGAGTGGATGCAGAAGCCGCCCGGAAGCAGACAGAAGAAGCCAAGGTGAAAGCGGACGCCGACGCCAAATTGGCCGAAGACAAAAACAATGCAGCCACCGCAGAAAAAGCGACGGCCGATCAACGTTTCAAAACCGCAGACACCTATGCCAAAGCGGCCAGCATCAACTTTCACCCGACCACGACGCCCATCATCATCACGGTGAAGCCGGCTCCCTATACGCTGACGGCAAATCCCGCCGACGGAGGGGCTATCAAGCTGGGTGCAAAGATCGAAATCAAATGTGAAATCAAACGCCAGAATGGTTTTGCCGGACCTGTGACACTCAGCTTGCCATTGCCTCCGAGCGTGGTGGGTATCAAAGCCGACCTCGTCACAATCCCCGCGGATCAATCTGCAGGAACGCTGATTGTCGAAGCTCAAGGTGATGCACCGGAAGCACAACTTGCCAATATGGTTGTTCGAGCGGTTTCGCAATGGGATGGCGAAGCGATCGTCGATCAACCCGTAACACTCAAGACTGTGAAATGACCTCGTCGCGAGTGAAGTAGAAATACTGAAAATCTCACGCCGCTAGTGACAAGATAATCCACCTTTAAACACTCAAGGCTCCGTTATGCGGTTTCATCTACTCTGTGCCTGTGTGTCTGTCAGTTTTGCACAGCTCATGGTTTCATTCGCCTCGGCACAAGAGGCCGCCGTGCCTGGCAAGATCGAGCCAGTGGCCGTCAATCTGGATCGGCCCGTCGATTTTGAAAAAGACATCCAGCCGATTCTCGACAACAAGTGTGTCGCCTGTCACAACGTGGCAATCGCCGAAAACAAATTGAATCTCGAAGACGTCGCCTCGATGCTGAAAGGCGGCAAACGCGGCCCTGCGGTCGTCGCCAAAGATGTCGAAAAAAGCCTGATCTATCAGCTGGCGGCCCGCGCGGCAGAACCGGCCATGCCTCCGCTGCCAAATAAGGCCTCGGCAACAGCATTCACGCCGCAGGAATTGGGGCTGCTGAAAAAATGGATTGAAGAAGGTGCCAACCAGGGTACTGGTTCTGGACAACATGCTGTTCCCTGGCAGTCCATTCCGTCGAACGCTCGTTCGATCTACAGCGTCGCGCTGTCGACCTGGGGTCGCTGGACTGCTTGCGGTCGCGCCAATCAGATCGATCTGTATGACGTGACAACCGGTGACTATGTCGCGCGACTCCAAGACCCGGCATTGCTGACCATCAAGAATGGGGACAAAGCTTTCTACCCTCACGGAGCCGCTCATCGAGACTTCGTTCACGCCCTGGCGTTCAACCCCGAAGGCACCATGTTGGCCTCTGCCGGTTATCGCGAGGTCAAACTTTGGCAACGTCCGGCCAATTCTCTGTTGGGCAGCTATTCGCAGGATCAGTCGGTTGCGTCGGTCGCCGTTTCGCTCGACGGAAAATGGCTGGCTCTGGGACGAGCCGACAATTCGTTGGTATTACAGAACCTCGCCGATCCCAACACACGACACGTTCTTGCCGGCCATGCCGGTCCGGTGACGGCCGTTCAATTCACGACCGATTCGACGAAGCTCTTCAGCGGTTCGACAGACAAGACCATCCGCGTTTGGAATACCGCAGACGGTCAACCGAGCGGGATCCTTGAAACGCCACACGAAGTCACCAGCCTGGCGATGAACCTGGACGGCACACGGATTTTCACGGGTCATGCCGGTGATAATTCGATTCGCGGTTGGACCGTTCCGTTCGAGACTCCAAAACCGGCTGAAGGAGATAAACCAGCCGAGGCCGTCAAACCCGTGGTGGAAATGAAAGGACACGGCGCTGCCATTTCCTCAATCGCGCTACTCTTGCCTGCCGGAACACAACTGGTTTCGTCCAGCGCCGACGCGACCTGGCGCGTTTGGGAAATTGCGAACGGCAATCAGGTTCGCACACAAAATCATGGAGCGGCGATTACCTCGATGTCGGTAAAAAGCGACGGTCAATTTGTCGTGACGGCAGGCGCCAACAATATGGCCCGTTTGTGGAAGATTGATGGGACCGCCGTCGCCGAACTGAAAGGAAATATCGCAGCCCAACGCAAGCTACTTGTGCTGACCGATGACGATGCCGTGGCAAAGTCTCGCGTGCAACTCGCGGATGCCACATTCAAAGCAGCCGAGAAAAACTTCAAAGAGCGAGAAGAAGGCACCAAGAAAGCTCTCGAGCAAAAAGCGGCCATGGAAAAGGCGCTCGCCGAAGCGAAAACAAAGGAACAGGCCGCTGTGACAGCCGTTGAGGCAGCCAAGGCAGAACTGGACGCCAAGCCCGACGATGAAGCGCTGAAGAAGAAAAAAGCGGATGCCGACGCCGCGGCGGCGAAAGAAACCGAGGCGGTAAAAAAAGCCCAAGAGGCATTCGACGCCGCAGCGAAGTCCGTGGCTCAGTCGGAAAAAGGGCAGCAGACGGCCGACGAACAGCAAAAGCAGGCAAAGCTGCTGCTGGACAACGAAACCAATGCCGCCAAACAAGTCGAGACGATTTTCAACCAAGCCAAGACCGATCTTCCCGCAATCGAAGCCAAAGCGGTGAAATCGGTCACTTATGTCGCCGATGGCAAGCTGATCGCGACGGCCGGTGATGACGGCACGATCCGGCTGTGGAACGGCACGACGGGCAAGCCACTCGAAGAAATCGTCGGACATAAAGCTCCCGTGGGGCTGCTAGCGGCCGGACCGAATCGGTGGCTGGTCGGAGCCAGCGATGACAAACAAGTGTTGGCCTGGGATTCCAATCCCGGTTGGACGCTGACCGCAACAGTCGGCCCCGCTCCTGAGAATGTCCTGGACTTGGCGAAATCTCAATTCGTGAATCGCGTGTTGTCACTCGCATTCAGTCCCGACGGAAAGCTATTAGCAACGGGCGGGGGAGATCCATCTCGCAGTGGCGAATTAATGCTGTGGAATGTCGAAAGCAAAACGATCACACGTCAGTTTGTAGATGCTCATAGCGACACGGTCTTTAGCATCGATTTTTCCCGTGACGGAAAATACATGGTGACCGGAGCCGCCGACAAATTTGTGAAGCAGTTTGACGTCGAAACCGGAAAACTGGTCCGCTCGTTTGAAGGCCATACACATCATGTCCTGGGCGTCAGTTGGAAAGCCGACAGCAGCCGCATCGTCAGTGCCGGGGCCGATAATTCCATCAAGGTCTGGAACGTGGAAACTGGCGAACAGCATCGGACGATCCAGAATTACGCAAAGCAGGTGACGTCGATTCATTACATCGGCGCTACCGACAATCTGATCAGTGGCAGCGGCGACAAAACCATCAAGATGCATCGATCGAACGACGGTGCCAACTACCGAACCTTCGCGGGACCGACCGATTTCGTCTATGCCGTCGCCGCGACCCGAGACGAAGCGTTGGTCGCAGCCGGCGGCGAAGACGGCATCTTTCGGATCTGGAACGGCACAAACGCCCAGGAACTCTTTAAATTCGAAGCGCCCAAGTCGCCAACGGATAATGCTCAGGCCAGTGTGAAATAAGCCTGATCGTCAACAGGCGAAGCCGATTTTTAGGGCAGGGGTTCGAGGAACCAGCTTCCCTGATCGGCGATCGACGGCACGGGCTCTGGTCGATCTTCACCAGTCAACTGCTTCACAGCCCAACGAAACGCCAGCCCTAAACGAGTGGGAGGCGTTCCATGGGCAATCTGGACTTGAAACGCCGGCGCATAGTCGACGGCCTTCATGCGAGCCAACGCGACGACACATTGTTGTCTGATCAGCAGGCTTTCTGGCGGTCGAGCCGAAGTATCTTCGACGCGACCGATCAAGGCCTTGCCCAAATCCGTGTCTAGAGCCCCCTCGTGCAGCCAACCGAGCGACCAGATGGCGGCGCCGCGTGAACGCTCACCCATCAACAAATCCTTCGGAATATACATCAGCAACAAAAGTCTCGCCTGGACCAACTTCATTTGTCCACAGGCTTCCAACAGATGGGCGACCTGATGATCGACCCCCGGTAGTGTACGCATTTTCCGAGCAACCGTCTGGCGAAAAGCTTTGTCGAGCATGGCCGGAATCGACGCGGGCACGGCCACTTTACGGAGCGCCCAGGCCGAGGCCACCATGACTTCCGGTCGCGGCGACTCCAGCAATTCCACCAACCGCATCGCGGCTGATTTGTGTTCCAGTTGTCCTAGCAGCAGCGCGGCTTGTTCCTGCCCCTGCCATCGCTCGCCGGCCAAAACCTCTATCGCCGCCCCACGGATCGACTCGTTCCATTCAGGATTCTGAGCCAATCGATAAAACCCTTCGCAGACCTGTTGTCGAAGGAAGGGCTGGGGATCGGCCAGTAGGAGACGAAGCAATTTGATTCGCTCGGCCGTCGGCAAACTGAGGTACGCGAAAACGGCCTGTTCCCGCACGTACGCGTCAGACTGATTCAACGCCGCTTCTGCCAATGGCAGCACGAGCACGGGATCAATTTCGTTCAGTCGCTTCAATGCGGGTGCCACAATGGACGGCTCGGCATCCTGCGCGAGTTCCGTCAACTTCGTCCTGGCCAGTTCACTTTCATGATGGCTCAGCAAGCGAATCGCACACAATCGATTGATGAGTTGTGGCGAACCGGTTTCCTGGATCAATTTGTCAGCCTCTTGTTCCAATCCTTCGTGTGACAGTTCTCCAGCGGCCGATGCGGCTTCCAGACGAAGATCAACTGGAGACACCAAATCGAGCGTCGTCTTCAGTAACGTTGGCAGGGCCGTTGTTTCGTGCACCATCCCCAACCCTCGTATCGCCAGGATCAAATCGCGCGGCCGCGTGGACGGTGTCTCAAGTCGTTTCATCCAGATGGCTCTGGCAGCAACGACATCCCAGCGAGCCATCGCGGGTTCGACCAGTTGTCTCAGATCGGCCCCAAAATCTTGTGAGGCCTCGAGCAGTTTTTCGGCGGAACTGCGGGATTCGAGCACGATCAAAGCACGCGCCGCCGAAAATCGCGCGGCCGGATGGGTGGCCTTGGCCCGCAGAATTTTTTCCAAAACCGGAACCGCCTCGATCAGTCCGGGAACGCCATATTGATGAGCGCGTGAAATTGTCTCGGCGGCCATCCGCTGCATGTCGGTCTCGGGTCGTTCGAGTGCCTGGATCCAGATCCCTTTGAAATCGCGGGTGAATTTTTTGACTGGATCGGGTTCACGCAGCGTTGGATCCGAATCCATCAGGAAATCGGGTTCAATCGCGGCCTGGGCCGAAGCCATCACGATCAACAGGTTCATGGCGAACCAGGCAAACGAACGACATGACATTCCGAGATCGCTTCAAAACAAGAGGAACAAAGCATCCAGGCCGCCATCAATTAGCAGGCCTGGTTTCTTATTGCGGCCGTGAAATACGGTACGTTTGCCACAGCAGGACAAGTAGCGAAATCAGGGAACCAATTCCCAGGAACCACCAGTTCGCGGGAATCAGCACATAATGTTGGAAGCCCGGCATGCGGATCACCGACAGTGCGGCGGCGATCGGATTAAAACAGAGGACGGCTTCCACCGTGTCGTGTCCAAACGGAGCATCTCGTCCCATCCAGACCAATAATGGCAAGCCACAAATCGCCAGCAGCACTCCATAGGCGCCGGCCGTCGCCGCTGCCGTGCGAGCAAACAAACTTCCGACCGCAGCGCTCAGCACCATCGCAAAAATCGCCGTCAGTACCAGACAGATCACAACTCGCTGGACCTGCAGGGACATGCCGGGTTCGATATAGACCATCACCAGATAGCCGGGCAATGTCGCACACAGAATCAACATCAACGGCAGAATGACGCTCAATAATTTGCCCCAGATAACCCGAGCGATCGACAGCGGAGTCGTTTGCAGCAATTGCCAGCCACGGCCTTCTCGCTCGGCACTGATCAAACCGGCCGAGAGGCTGGGCGTGATCAGCACCACCAGCGCCACTTGCATGACGACCATGATCCCGCCGATCGTCTCGACACCCCAGTCGAGCGTTCCCGCTGTCGTGGCGTAGGTCAGTCCCAGGGACAGCACCGCACACACCGCGACCAGTCGCAACAGCCAGTGCAATCGACCGAATCGCCGACAACGAAACTCTTTCACCATCACGGGATTAATAAAGGACGAAATCCCTTTCGATCGTCGCTGCGGATCAACCAGAAAGAACATTCGGCGAATCCACTGAATCGATCGCGTCTGATCATCACTGATCGCTCCCGCCGATCGCGAGAGATCAAAGATTCGATGATTCAGTCGGCTGATCGTCCACACCGATCCGACAACGGCAATCAACAGTGAACAGATCGCAAATCGCCCCAAGAGATCGGTCCTGTTCACCAACCCTTGACTGCCGAAGTCACCCGCCCCCGTCAACGACATCAGGGCCGCAAAGGGAGATAGCCCCCGCAATAACTCGCCCAGATCGGCCAGGCTGCCTTTGGTTCCCTGAAAGAAATAGTGCGGCCCCAGCGTCATCACGCTCAGTCCGAGCACCAGTCCGTAAGTAACTCGAACAGCGGCATCAATGGTCTGTGCATAACTGCTGACGAGCAACGCCAGCACCGAATATTGCAGGGCCACCAGCATCAACAGGAGATAGACTTTCCACAGATCCCCATACAGCGACAAGCCACCCATCGCATAGCAGGCACTTGCGGCCGGCAGACTCATCACGAGAACGATGCCAGCCAGAGCCAGGATCGCCAGCAGCTTTCCCGTGAAAATCCGCCACGGACCCAGCGGCGTATTGAGCAACAGCGCCAATGTCCCACGTTTTTTCTCGCGGACGATACTCGTCGCGGGAAAAACGGGTAGCAGCAACAGTAACGTGGCCAGCAGTCCATAACCGAACAGTTGAAAGACCTGTTGCGAACGGACACCGGTCAATGCCACGCGTCCGTCCGACGGCCAGCGGATCACCACCAGCAGCCCAAACAGCGTGACCAATCCGAACACCAACACCATCATGCGACGACGTCGTAGCAAGGTTGTTAGCTCGCGCCGTGTAATGGCACTAAGCATGGGCTGCCCCTCCCACGACGGCGGGCTTCGCACCGGCTCCCTCTTTCGGCCGGGCAAACGACATAAAGGCTTCTTCGAGATCCGTCTGCACTTCGCGGAACTGGGTGATGCGAATGCCGCCTTGAATCAGGCGTGTCAGAACGTCTCCCAGATCCGACTCCGATCGCGCCGTGCGAAATCGCACTGTGGCCTCAGCAGCGACTTCAACGACATCGGCGCCCGGTTCAATGGACTGGCGAATGATGTTCGCAGCGGCGGTGACCTGGTCCGCCGAGACCAAATGCGATTCGATCGTCCGTTGCTGGCTCACTTGGCGTCCGATCTCTTCGACGGTCCCAAACGCACGCAGCTTGCCGTGCGTCATTATCGCCACACGATGACAGATCCGGGTCAATTCGGGCAGGATATGACTGGTGACTAGTAGCGTTTTGCCCTGAGCAGCCAGTTGAATCAACAGGTCGCGCATCTCGATGCGGGCCTGCGGATCCAAACCATTCACGGGTTCATCCAGAATCAACACTTTGGGATCGTGCAGCAGAATGCGCGAGAGGCCGACTCGTTGCTGCATCCCGTGGCTCAAGCTTTCCACAAAGCGATCGCGCATGTAGGTCGTGCCAGTCAACTGCATCACTTCGTCGATTCGTTTGGCTCGAAGGCGCGGGGCGATGCCGAACGCCGCGCCGAAAAAATCCAGATACTCGCGAACTCGCATGTTGTCGTACGAGCCGAATGTATCGGGCATGTAACCGACCATCCGTTTGATCTTCTGCGAGTCGCGAACGCAATCGACGCCGGCAATCATCGCGGTCCCTGAAGTCGGTCGAATCAATCCAACCAGAATCTTGATCGTGGTCGTCTTGCCCGCTCCGTTAGGACCAATCAGCCCCAGGATTTGCCCGGCATTCAACGTCAACGTCAAATCGTCGAGCGCCGTGAATGCCCCGTATTGTTTTGTCAGGTGTTCGAGCACCAGTACCGGCGTGTCACTGACCGAGCCAGACGGTCGATCGGCAGTCATACCTTAATCCTTCACAGTCGGTGCAGTAATTTTCGCCCAAAGCTGCAGAGACAACGATTCAAATTGCCAGTAATTCGCCTTGACGCCCGTCTTGGTTTGACCATTCGACGATCCCGTCGCGTTGGCCGGATCCGCCTTAACGGTGGAATCCGAATTCGCTGCATTCCCAATACTTGATTCATCGCTTGAGGGATCGCCTGCACTCAGCCCCAGCGACAGAACTCCCTCGTCGGACAGGGACAAAACTTCGGCATCATCCAGTTCCAGCGAAAACGAGCCGACGGGGTCGACGACCGTTTGCAGACGAGTGATCACCCCGTTCTTCAACCCCATGATTTCGATCCGGCCCACCGGCCCCGACACGCTGAAGTCAAGACGGGCTTTAGTGATGGACAAGGGGATCAATTCTCGCGGGACATGAAAACTCAACCAGGTCGAAATGGGTGCCGAGCGCTGTTGCCATTCCTTTCGTAAAGAATCCCACATGGCCGAATGGGCCGTTCCGTCGGGATTGTTTCGATTGCGAAAGGGTAACAGAGGTGAGGGGATTAAGATCTCGGTTCCGTCCGATGGCCGATGAAGGGTCAACGGAACGGCCACCAGCGCCGCACTTTGCCGTTCCAAATCGTCACCGAATTGAAAACCATCCTGCCAACGATCAGACCAGAACATCAACTGGGTCCGTTCGGGAAAATCTCTTCGCTGGGTGTTATTGAATAGCTTTTCCAGGATCCGTCGGCGGCGGCCCTGTTCATCGGTCAAGTAGCTGGCACCGAGATATTGATCCCTTTGAAAGACATGCTGACCACCCGTTGTGAACGACCCATCAGAACGCAAGTCGACACCCATCCGCCCGGTTCCCGTGGCCAGCATCGCGTCGGTTCCCGCGGGAAGTTCGCCAGAGTACGTTCCCACCAGACCACTCGAGTCCAAGGTCGCGTGAGCCTCGATTCGACGCACGATCGTCTTCGAGTTGGTAAACGGAGACACGCGCAGTCCTGCCGATTGTGCCAGATTCTCCCAGTGACTTTGGCCAAGATCGATAGTGACCAGCCGACGAGTGGAATCTTTCAGGCCGGTCATGTCGGGCCATAACTGGCCTCCCTGGGTTGTCTGGATCAGAGCGTCACTGCCTTCAGGGTGATAGACGGCAACCGCCCCTTGTGTTCGGACATCGTCCGTACCAGCCAACGCTTGAGCGATCTCGGTACAGGCAATTGTTCCGGGAACACTATGCCGATACGTGCGTCCAATCGTCAGCAACAACAGACTAACACCGACGGCCAACGCTGATCCGATCCACCCCAGATGTTCGATGCGATCGATACGAAGCAACCAGACGCCGACAACGATGAGCGCCAGCAGAAAGGAGCCCAGCGTTCCAACAATCAGCCCCCAGGGCGGAATGCGGTAGCCGATCCGCTCGCGAACGAACGGCTCGATCGTTTGTTGCGGCAGCAAGTCAGGCTCGCGGCGACTGAAGATTTCCGCACCGATGGCCGACATCGGGTACAGCGGAACGAATTCCGAGATTTTTAAGGGATCGTCGCTTTTACGATTTTCTGCCGAACGCGGCTTCATCCAGCCACGCGGGCCGAGCGTCGTGACCAGCAATCGGCCATCCCCATATCGCTTATTCAGTGCTGCAGGCCAACCATTCACCAGGTGCGAGACATTCATGTCCGGCGCCACCAAACGCGCCATTTCGACCGGTTCGTCGTATTCCATCGGTTCACCCACCCGGATGTCCGATTCCATGGGAGTGGGAGATCGATCGATTTGCACCGTCGTCAATCCGACTCGATCGACGACGTATCCGCGAAAGTCGTCACCAAACAGCCGTTCCATGATCACAGGATCGACTCGGTCCAACATAATCCACAAACGACCGCCCGCATGCAGCCAGCGACGTATTGCCGAGAGTGCGGCCAAATCGTCGGCAATTCGATTCTCGGCAATCACAAGATGGTCGAGATAATTGAGGCTGGTCTCGTCGGGTGGCAGAAACGGATCGGCCAACAATGTCACTTTGTTGTTTAAACCCAAATTGACGCGATTGGCGACGACGAGATCCAACACCTCGGACGAAACGTGGTCGTTCGCGTCCGGGCCGACCACGATACCCGTGTTTCGTGGTGAGCTTGTCACCAGCATCGCACCATCATGAACAAGTTGGCCCGTTTCATTTCGAACCAGCACTTCTTCTTTCGCCGAACCTTCAATCACCAACGAATGTAATTTGACGGCACCATCATTCGTTCCGCTGTATTTGGGAATCAGGATGGGATGCGTGATTCGCAGCTTCGACCGAGCCGGCATCCAGATCCGCCGACCGAATTGCAGTTGAGGCGATTCATCAAAAGAGGTCGCACATAAAAGATCGCGAGGAACTGCACGCGAGTTTTCGAGGCTGAGATGAAGTTCGCCCCACTTTTCGGACACGTAGGTAAAACTTCCGGTGCGTGCGTTCCAGATTACGGAAAACCGCAGATCGGATTCCGAGGCGGCCGGAGTGCTCGACGGTTCTGCCGCAGTTGTCGTTGGCAGCGCCGTCTGACCATTCACTGATTTGGTGACGATGATCATCAGGAATGCCATGGCCCATAACAATCGGAATCGGAAAATCATTGGCTGGCGAAGCATGAGGTACAAATTTGAGTCTGGTCTTGAGGTCTGCATCGTCGAACGCCGCCAAACAGACTTCGTAGGCCAGAAGAGGCCGACGCCGCCATGGGCGGGCGATCGTATCATTCGAAAGATGAGGTCGCCACCCGACCCCCTCATTGGTTACTCACATTCGACATCGAACCAAAACAGCATTGCAACGATCAAAAACGCCGACGCCATGAAGACTATCGGTGGGGCAAAAATCGTTTCGCAAGCTTGCACACCATGGTGTAAGCCGGGTCGAACATATTCCCCAAGTCGTAGCGCACACATTGGCTCAACAATAAATTCGCTCCGACGGAATCCAGACCATAATCCTGTTCCAGCCAGCGCAGCATTTCCGTCGTCGCATGTTGCAGGCATTGATCCAGCGGCCGCGCGTTGCCGACGGTAAAAATGAATTCGGCAT
Source organism: uncultured Schlesneria sp. (assembly GCA_903871875.1). Taxonomy (GTDB): domain Bacteria; phylum Planctomycetota; class Planctomycetia; order Planctomycetales; family Planctomycetaceae; genus Schlesneria. The sequence goes on along the minus strand of CAIQIR010000059.1, from coordinate 101,712 downwards.
TTTCACCCCGCGGCCAAACAATCGTTTTCCCTTTCAGAACGCTTAGAGTCACCGTGACGTCCATCGAGATTTCGATCCCGGTGCCCACGATTTCGCCATCTCCCTGCGCGGCGTGACCGTCACCCAGAAAGAACAGAGCCCCCGGTTCAAAGACGGGAAAATAGACCTTGGTGCCTGCGACAAAACCGCGATAGTCCATGTTGCCGCCATGCTCTCCAGATGTCGCGGTCGAGATCGCCTGCTGACGAAACGGAGCCACTCCGAAACATCCCAGCATCGGCTCCAGCGGGATCGTCAGACGTCCTAAACTGGAGACGGGACTGACAAGCGTCGCCGTTTGAGCAGCTTGATCGATGGCCCATTCCGCCAGCGGCGGATCGGGCAACTGTTTGACGTACGTCGGATCGACAACGCTGGGCGCGACTACAGACCGAGCCCAACCGGAACCGCGGTTCGGACGAATCTGATCGAGCTGGACGACCAGCGTGTCACCAGGTTCCGCTCCCTCCACATGGAACGGCCCGGTCTGCGGATTTCCCCGTGGGGTCACGGCCACGCCCCGGTGGTTACCTCCGCCGGCATCCACGGTCGTCGTGGAAATGGTGTCGCCGCTTCGAATTCGCAGCACCGGCTCGTAAGGACCGAGCGTTCGATGGTAACAGGTGGGAACGAAATGATGGTGCATGACGCCTCACGAATCCAGACGAGTCAATCGACCTGTACTGTCACCAAGCTGGTCGACTTGCACACCCATCCGGTCGAGCATCGACAAGAACAGATTGTTCAGCGGCGTATCCTTGGGATAAACCACATGTCGGTTCGTCGCGATCATTCCCGAACCGCCCCCCGCCAGCAGAATCGGCAGTTGATTGTGGTTATGAGCATTTCCATCAGAAATGGCCGACCCATAAACGATCATGGAATGATCGAGCACAGTTCCGTCACCTTCCGGCGTGTTCCGCAATTTCTCGAGAAACCTCGCAAAATGACTGATCAGGTATTGGTCGATCTTCTTGAGCGAATCAATCCAGTCTGCCTTGTTCTGGTGATGCGACAAGTGGTGATGCCCGTCCATCACACCGATATTCGGATAGCTGCGGTTGCTGCCTTCGTTGGCCAGCATGAAGGTGGCCACTCGGGTCGTGTCGGTTTCAAACGCGATCGCCAACAGATCGAACATCAGTCGCAGATGTTCATCCAGTTCACGCGGAATTCGCGGCGGCAGTTCCATCTCGGGTGTTTTTTGCTGCGTGGTTTCCACAGCTGAGCGGGCAATGCGCTGTTCGATCTCACGCACACTCGTCAAGTATTCGTCCAGCTTACGCCGGTCGGTCTGACCGAGTTGACGAGACAACTTTGTCGCATCGTCGCTGACCGCATCGAGAATGCTTTTGCGAAAGAAATCGCGCTGCGCCCGACTTCTCATGGAATCGCGATCGGCGGCGGCACCAAACAGACGCTCGAAGACCAGTTTGGGATTCACCTCTTTCGAGTTTGGCGTCGAAGGCGTTTTCCACGAGATATTGTTGGAGTAGGCACAGCTGTAACCGGAATCGCATTGACCGGCGTTGCGACCGCTTTCGGTCCCCAGTTCCAGCGACGGCAACTTCGTCATCGAGCCGATTTTTTCGGCGGCGACTTGATCAACGGAAACACCCGCCCGGATGTCCACGCCACCCGTTTTTACCGGATGAGCGCCGGTCAAAAAGGCGGCGGCCGACCGTGCATGATCGCCGGCACCGTCTCCCTTGGCATGAGCGTTGTCTTGGGCCAGACCGCTCATCACGCAGAGTCGATCTTTAACGTTGGCCAGCGGCTGAAGCGTCGGCGACAATTGCCAATCGGCCCCGTCACTGGTCGGCGTCCAATCCGGAACGATGACTCCATTCGGGACGAACACGAAGGCCATGCGGTTCGGCGCGCCCGTCGCAGGGGCGGCCCAGCCATTGGAGGGGAGCATGGCATTTAAGAGCGGCAGACCAAGGGTCGCACCAGCACCTTTGAGAAACACACGTCGAGGAAGCTTAGGTTGATCGCTCACGGAAAACCTTTACATCACAACTGGTGTCGTGCGAATCGCACGATGGGTTACTCGTCGCCTGCCTGGATCGCCATCCTCATCTTCCGCCCGTTGACTCCACGCTGGCAGAGACACGAGCACTGATTCGTCAAACCGTTTCATCAAACCGTCGAGCCCACGACCATTGGTCATGAGCCCGACGCACATCTTAGCGTCTTATCGACAAGACTCACTCTGGAGTATCGGAACCTTCACCTTCCTTGCGACGATCGAGACGTCGGCCCCGTTCGCCGTCGAAGACCTGGCGTTTGTTCTTGCGTTTGGGTCCACCGGCAAAGCGCTGTCCACCATAACTGCCGCCGCCGCCAAATCGAGCGCCGCCCTGGGCACTGTCACCGCTGCCCTCGGCCTGTCCCCCTGCGGCACCACCTTCGGCCGCGCGGAACGGACGTCGTGGAGGACGGTCGTAGCTGCCGCCGGCACCGCCGCCGTAGCCACCACCACCACTCCCACCGCCGTATTGGCCTCCCCCACCCCCGCCATATTGGCCACCTCCACCACCGCCGCCGTACTGACCCTGACCGCCCCCATATTGGTTGCCGTATTGGCCACCGCGATTGCCGTATTGGCCGCCACCCTGGTTGCCATATTGCTGACGGGGTCGATATTCACCACCACCACCCGATTGCTCGGACTGATAGGGACGTTGTGGCGGACGGGTGAATCGTTCACCTTCTTCTTCCCGGGCCGGAGCCGGCTTGGGCTTGGCGTAATCTTCCCGAGCCTTTTGCTGCTGTTGAGCCGGTGCTTCCTGTCCTCGCAGCCAATTGGCCACGGCATCGCGCAGGAAGCGCCATTCACCACCGATGTTCCGACCTGGCAGGTTCTGTTCCTTGATGACGCGACGCGCGGCGGCGGGCGACACTTTCAGGTATTCCGCCACTTCTTCCAGCGTCAAAACGTCCAGGGGGTCGAGACCGAAAATATCGTTCGGCGTCAACTCGCCTTCGACCGCTTCCAGTTCGCCGGAACCCAGGCCTTCCTCTTCCTCGTCGAAATCACTGTCGCTGTCGTCGTGCAGGGGCTGAAGCTGCACCGACGCATTGACGGGAATGACGTGCTCTTCTTCGTTCATGTTGTCTGGTTTGTCTGTCACTCGAAATCCTTGGTTTTGCGCAGCAATACCGCTGCTCGTTCGCGAGGCCGAATCAATCGGCCCGACTTGTGGAATAGTCCTCGAACCCGTGGTCTTGACGGACCAGCGGCTAGCATGTGTCAGGCGTCAACGCAAAACACGGGTCACTTGGATTCCTCGCCCCGCCGCATGCGGAACGGTTCACACTTTGCGATCTCAGTGACCAGCACAGAGAATTTAAAGTCGTGTTCCTTAAGAGATCCCACAATTCTAGCGGTCGCGCAGCCATCATAAAACTCCAGACCGCGCCCTAATGCATAAGTCAGCATTTTTTCCGCCAGACATTCGCCAAAATCGGTCTGTTTGCGTCGTAACACCCGCGTCAGCTCGATCGGATCCGCAAAAGAGGCTCCGCCGGGCAGTTCTCCGCGAGTGTCAATCGGCTGATTTCCGTCTTTTTCCCGCCAACGGCCGATCGGATCGAAATTCTCGATCCCAAACCCTAATTGGTCCATCACCCGGTGACACGACGCACACGACGCGTTCTGCCGGTGCAGTTCCAACTGCTGCCGCAGCGTCAAATCCGGCTGGGCCACCGCAGTTTCCTTTAAATCTGGCACATTTGGCGGAGGAGGGGGTGGCGGTTGGTTGAGCAGCACCTCCATCACCCATTTGCCCCGTTTCACGGGCGATGTGCGGTCGGGATTCGAGGTCAGCGTCAAAATACTGGCCTGCGTCAATAAGCCGGCACGCTGTGTGCCTGCCAGACTGACCCGTCGGAACTCGGTGCCCGTGACGTCGCTCAGTCCATAATGTTTGGCCAACCGATCGTTCACAAACGTATACGGGCCATCGAGAAAATCCAAAATCGAACGATCTTCTCGCATCACGTATTCAAAAAACCGGCTGGTTTCCGCCTTCATGTCCTCGCGCAACGACGAGTTGAATTCGGGGAACTTCCTGGGATCGGGCGTCACTTCGTTCAAAATTCGCAGTTGTAGCCACTGTTCCGCGAAATTATCGACCAGGGCCTGTGATCTGGGATCGGCCAGCATCCGACGAACCTGGCCATCGATCACCTCATCGCGGTGCAAATCCTCCTGATCCGCATGACTCATCAATTCGGCATCAGGCAGGCTGCTCCAGAGAAAGTACGACAATCGAACGGCCAATTCATAGTCGTTCAGCACATGCCGATCTTGCGGATCATCGGGTCGTTGATCGGTTTCGATCCGAAACAAGAACTGGGGCGAAACCAGCACCCCCGTCACGGCCACTTGCATGGCCGTGGTAAACGAAGCTCCGCTGGCGGCGATGGCTTCCGCCAACGCGACAAATCGAGCGACTTCCGCTTCGGTAACCGGCCGCCGAAAGGCCCGTTTCAAAAACGGACGGAGATTTTCCTGAGCCGCATCCACGACCGATTTTCCAGCGCCGGGAACGGCCGTCAAAAACGTTCGTTGAAACGCGGGATACTCGGCCGCATCCACTGCGGTCGGACCGACGATCTCGACGTTGCGAACCAGCAGATTGCGGTCACGACGACTTCTGTCGTCGGTGACTTCATTGAAAAAATCATTCAGAAACGCGATGGAGAATTTGTGCGGCCCTCGATCCAGATGCATCGGAAACTCGTAGGAGCCGTACTGCGATTCGTTGTGTGCGACCTCGTATTGCACCACGGCTTTGTTGTCGATCCGAAATTCCATCTTCGCGTGTTCATCACCCGCCGGCGTTTCCGCAGCCCAGACCTTCAGCACGTACCGACCCGATTTCGGAATCGCACACTGAGCATAAAACTCGCCGTTGGAGACGAGCATGATTCCATCGTCGCCGTGATAGTAGGCGACACCGGTCCGATGCAGACGATCCCGACCGAATTCCAGTACCGGCGGATTGGCCGGATCGACATTCAACAGGGCCTCGCGCGTGATCTGTTCCGCGGCGGAGAGATACTTCTCCATCAAGAGCGGCGACACCGACAGCACATCTCCATTGTTGTCGAATCCATACCCCACATCGTCGGACGGAAAATCTTCCGCAGGCCGAAAAGTGACTGCCAGCAGATCACGAACGGTGTTGTTGTATTCGGATCGGTTTAGCCGCCGAATCGTCACTCGACCCGGATCCGCGACCTTCGAACAGTCGATGTGATGCAGTTGTTGATCGAGATATTCGAGAAGTTTTGTTTTTTCGTCGGCAGTCGGCTGGCGACTGTCCGCGGGAGGCATGCTGCCCTGCGAGACCAGGTCGAACACCCGTTGCCAGGTTCGCCGATCCTTGAGCATCGCCTTTTCATCAACATAGCGGGCAAACGAAATCCCGGCTTCGGGCGTCGAACCGGTATGGCATTCGACGCAATATTTCTCGGTGAACGGAGCGACGACTTTGCGAAAGGTCTCGTCGAGTGGCGCAGCGTCTCCGGTCGTGTCCGCCGCCGCTTGAGGAGCCGCCGCCATCTGCGGAACGACCACGAACGGCAAACCCACGGCCAGGATCAAGATTCCCAACAGCAGTCCGCGGCGTCGAAAAGCAGAGGAGAAGTTCAATTGTCAGATCACATTCCGCAAGCAGGTGAAAAGTCCTATCGTGTCGTCGCGAAAGAAGAGTTGATCATCGGTTCCACGGTGTCGAACCGAACTGGCCATTCTATCATGAGCCCCCGCGTCCCGCAGTCGACATCATCCACGACAGATCCGACGACAGACGACACCAAGCGATTTCATGGGGACCGCATCCCTGGTGAACGAGGCCGAAGGCACGCCGCCCGGCGCAGGAGTACGGTCCAGTTCACCGTCTGGCAGCCCCTGGGTTGGGTCACCGTGTTCCGCGGGGATGGACATCTTGAGCATGTTGAGCATCTTCCTTGTTTTCTCGAGCCAAAAGCAGATGTCCATTTTGGACACCTTGAGCATCTTGGACATCTTGATCCGCCTTTCCTCGCTCCTGGCCAGCGTCATTATCCAACAACGCGACCCTGTCAGATCCCGGCGAGACACCCAGATCTGGAATTCGTCACATCCCGCAAACCACCGAATAGGTCCCCCGGCCATTCATCGACAATCGAACCCTGGCAGCCGTGATCGGACGCCAGCACGGCATACCGGTTCCGCCCGCCAAGCAGCAGGATACGTGAAAGAATTCCCCTGGTCAGTCCCGATCTTCCAAACGTTTGGAAACAAGTTTGGGAAAACGCGGGACGCCCGATCTCAACTCATTAAATGACGGACTTTGCCGTCGAAAATCAAAATGAGTGGGGGGACCACCGAAGTGAATGTGGCACGCGACACAATCCAGAAAGAAGGGAACGCAAGGGTGCATTTGCGTTACGTTCTTCATTTAATGGGAAACAGGCCGTTTCGTTTGCGACCTTCGGGTGTGATCTCTTGGTCACGCACCCACTCTGCCAACATCGGCAATCAGCGCGACTCGGAAGAGTCCGCTTTGCCCGATGACACGAAATGCCCCCAGGACTGGTTCGGTGACGTGACAACGTCATCGAGATTCATGCCTCATTGACTCGCGGTCTCCCAAGGTGGCGAATCAACACGAAGCCACCTCGCGAATCGAACCCACATTCACAACGACTGTGTCGGCAACGCAATCTCCGATTCGCTGGCGGCGTGTGGATAACATCAGGCCGATTGCGGCCGGGCCGGGCGTCACGAAAAACGGGATGTCGATCCAAGACAGGACACTTCGGACCAGGGCGCGTGCGAACCCACAGGGAAGTAACGTTGATCGTAATGTGCGAATCCCCAGCAGCCATTTACCCGGAGTGACCCCAACTCGCCCCTCTGCGTAGATCTTCAGACCAAACAAACACAACGCTTCCACAATTGCCACAATCAAACACGTCGGATGGCTTTGTGTCGTGCGAAAAAGCAGTGCCGACGTCTTTCGCACGGCGCCTTTCAAATTGATAATGAACATCTCCCACCCTTGCTGCATTCCGTGCCGCAGAGGTCTAGCCGCGTCTTCGTATTCAATCAGGGATTCGCAAACGTCATCTTCGGTAAACGGTTTCAGCTCAACTCCCAGAATTGCCTTCAAGTCGACTCCAAAGGTGATCGATTGCATGTACGTCAACAGGGAAAGCGTGGCGAGCAGGAGAAACAAATCAACAGCCGCAGCGAGTCCGCGTCGGGGGATCGATGCGAGCGTGGCACGCTGGTTGCCAAACAGATAGCTCGATTGAGAAACACCTCGTCGGAGCCACACAATTCCCGCAGTCAGGACGCCCAGATGCACCAGCCAGGCCACGAACAACCCACTGACAAGGCGCTGCCAGCGAGCGAGGTACTCGGTAGCGCAATCATGAATTGTGAGATGCGGTGGATGAACGACGTTTCCGTCGATGCGATAAAAAACCGAAGAGAATCCATATCGATTCGAATCAACGACGTAACTTCTGGCTTCGGTGGGTGCAGCAATGACTGACCGATTGCAATACTTCTTCAGAGGGCCAAGTCCTTTCAGATCTTCCCAGCGGCCGTCTGCGCTTCGTCGAACGACACGCCCTTGCCCTGGCCATGTGGCAAAGAGCACTCCATCTCGGTCGCATGCCAAGTCGCTCCAACGACGATCTTCGGGCCTCTTGGGTTGAACCGGTTCCCAGCCCGAGAGGACTTGGACATCATTCTCTGGATTCAACGCGGAAACTTCGTCTTGATCGTCGACAAATTCGAGACCGGTCCGATAGGCGGCAAATCCGTCGCCATCGATCACGGAGATGTGATCTTGCCCTGCCTGTTGAACGACGGAAACAGAGAATGGATACGCGGCGAATATCGCCTTCATTGATGAGTCCGGCGATTGCAACTTGAAATGGGGTTCATCGATCCACACACTTCCTCGTTTTGGGACACGAATCTTGCGACCAACGACCCAGTGACCGTCGACCAAGTGGCTCAATTGAAATTCACCGTCAGAAATTTCACGAGCGTTCGTCAATTGACCGTTGAATTCAAAGACTTGACCAGGCAATGGCTCTGAGGAGACTCTGACCAGGGTCGAACCATCCCTTTTATAAACCGCTTCTGGCTCGCACACATAAACTTCGCCGTTCATGACACGCGCCCAGCAACGTTCGTTGAAGGTCGCTAAGCCCGTTTCGCGTTCAACGCCGGTTTCCAAGTCGAGACGCTTAATCCGCCATTCGCCTGAATAATCACTCGGATCGTGTTTGTCCGAAAACCGCAACACTTGGAACCACAATTCTCCGCCGTGCAGAACTCCAAAATAATTCTTGAACTCATTCGAAGGCCGTCCCAACGGCTTGCCTGACATCGCTGAGATGACAGACCAAATGACGATTCCGATCGGCAATACGATGCTCAGCAGAACAATCACCGCCAAAACAACGATTCGGCGAAGACTAAAGATTGGATTGTTGGTCGTTGCTGACACAAGGTCCTCGCTGAGGCCAATTCACGGCGATTCAGGAAGTATTCGTAAAAGGATGATACCAGAATCATCGCTCCCCGAAGGGTGGGTGGGGTGGCGAATGCCACAAGAGGTTTTCATCACAATGACCCCTGCATTTGATGACTGCTTCCCCGTTGTCACTTTGTCACCCGCCGCATGAACGAACCTTGACTTCCCTCCCTGTCAGTCATCACGATTGGCGACCGGATCAACCCCGTGGCCGTTGTCGACGGATCCGTGGTGACTCGGGGCGTCGTTCTTCTGCTGGGGATTTCTCGGATGAGAAGTCGATTTGAGATTTATTGTGAGATTCTGCGTTGGGGATTGCTGCAAATCCGCAGTCATGTGCACGATCCCGAACAATGCCTCGCCCAGCTCGATCACCTGCACAATTTTCCGGAACTGCTGCAGAACATCGATAACGAAGACCTGCACATCTACTATTGGGAAGCGACGCGGCCGTCCTTCATCAGCGAAAGTAAACTTGAATATCTCGGGCGATTTCAACAATTGTGGGACGAACTGGAAGAAACCAGTCGCCGGGAAGCGGGTTAGCCGGACCGGCCTCCACCAAAACGTATCGCGACGCAGCGAGGCCACGATCGCTCGATTCCTGCAATCACCTTGATTTCCGTGCTCACCGTGCGAGACCTTACGCCGCTCGACTCGCCGACTTAGAATCGGGCTCGGCCGAAATGAAAACAACGACTTTTGAGCCGACGATCCGTCCCTATCCCCTGAGATGAGAACCACGATGACGACCTCTAATCCGCTGCGAATTCTGGTGATTGGTGCTCACCCTGACGATTGTGAATTGAAAGCGGGCGGTCTGACGGCCCTGTATCGACAAGCCGGCCATCAGGTGAAATTTGTCAGCGTCACGAATGGTGAAGCGGGACATCATCGACTTCCGCCGGCCGAGTTGACCCAGGTGCGCCGAGCCGAAACGAAGGCGGTCGCCTCACTGATGGGCATCGAATACGAAATCCTGGGGAATCGTGACGGTCGATTGCAACCGACGCTCGAGGCTCGCTTTGAACTGATCGCGTTGATTCGCCGCTATCAACCGGACCTGATCCTGACCCATCGACCAAACGACTACCACCCCGATCATCGGTCGACTTCCACGCTGGTCTGCGATGCCGCTTATATGGTCATCGTTCCGCACATCGTGCCCGAGGTGCCTGCCCTGCGCGTCAATCCGGTCATCGCATATCTGTCTGATCACTTTCAACGACCGGCTCCGTTCCAGCCGACGGTCGTGATCGACGTCGAACCGGTACTCGATCGAATCCTCGATCAGCTGGTCTGCCATCATTCTCAGTTTTTCGAATGGTTGCCGTACACGCTGTGCCAGGAAGAATTGTCCAAGGCCGATCCGGCCGCCTTGCGTGAGTATGCGAAACAGTTCTACTGCAAGTTTAATGGACCGCTGGCCGATCGCTATCGAGACGTGGTTGTCCAGACGTACGGAGAACAGCGGGGCCGTTCAATCCGTTTGATCGAAGCGTTCGAACCGTGCGAATATGGTTCACCGCTTACGGATGAAGCCCGTCGTCGCCTGTTTCCGATGCTGCCCTGAAGCCATGGGTCAATGGGGCCTGGGGCGAACTTCGACGCCGGCTGAGACTGACTCCGCGAAGACATGAAGTCGGATGCGGGGTCGGACCTTCCCCGCCTGGATCCGATTCACGGCATCGGCGAGGTGAGCTGATTGTCGGCATTCAGCTTGTCGAGGAACGGTACCCCTTCGAGGGACACATGATCGGCGGCGAAGAAGGCCCCATTTCCGTTGGTCAAATGATTGGCGTCGATCACACAACCACTGGCATGCGACGGGGTGGCGCGAGACAACGTGGCATAGATGGCGGCGGCTTTGCCTTCCGCCTTGCGCCAAAAACTGTTGCCGCGAATCGAAGCGGCTTGCAGCCGACCGATCGTCAACAGCGGATAATCAAAACCATAGGTCGTGACGTTGTTGGATTCGATCACCGCGCCAAAGACCGCCTGACCGGGATTCTTTTCCAGATTCATCGCCGATGCGATCACGAGCGGATGCTGAACATTCTCAAAATAGTTACTGACCACGCGCAACGCGTGACAGACCCCGGCCCCGTCCACATTTCCGGCTTTCGGTTGATCCAGTCGAATTCCTGAAGAGACAACCAGTCCGTACGTGCCCAGTTCGATCACGTTGCTTTCGAACAACACATTCGCCGATTGTTCGATGTGGGCCGCCCCGCCGGCGTCGCCGCCACCCAAGCGACAATTCTGGATGCGAAAGACGTTGCATTGCTGGTACGCCGTGACGGCGAAACCGCCGCCGCTGCAAAAGATGGCTGATTCGCGAATCGTCACGTTGTAGCTTTCACGCAGTCGCACGGTCGCGTCGGTGTTTTTCATGCTCCGCAAAAAGCAGTTTTCGACGAGTGCATCCACACCACTCATCAAATCGAGCACCGACTGGCCCGGATTGAATGCCGAAAGGCCCACCAGTTCAATCGCGCGATTTTGCTGGGTCGTGCCCGTCGCGACCAGTAGCGGAGCCGAGCCATCGCCGTGAATCAACGCCGGCTTGCCCTGAAAGGCACCACCACCACGACAGGGGCGATGTCCGATCAGCCGTTTGCCGCCTGCTTGATCGCTACCGCCAATCTGCAGCGATCCGACGACACGATAGAAGGAACGGACCTCAGGAAAATGAATTTCATCGCCCGAGTCGATCGCGGCTTGAATCGCGGCACGATCGTCAGTCTTGCCATCACCGACCGCCCCAAAGTCCAGCACGCTGACACGACCGCCCGTCGTCAGCCTTTCGGCTTGACCGTTTAGTCGGCCTGTCGACGAGTTGTACGCCACCGCGACCACGAGCAGCACGCCGCACAGCCCGGTAAAGCCAATTCTTCGATTCATCATGGAAGTGCCATTCATCTGACGACAAAGATCCGGCAAACCCCTTCTCCCGACGGATGGGGTTCACGGAAAATACGCGAAAACGGCTGCCAATAAAACGAAAGCAACCGATCGCAGCCGCCTGCACGGCCCCGTCCGACAGAAAATTCGTGCCCGGCCTTCGGTGGCCCGAGTCGTGAATCGGCGGCAGCGACGAATCAGCTGGGCTCATGAATGCCGCGCAGGCTTCGGTTCCGGCAAGGTCCGACAGAGCAACAACAGCGGCTTGCATCAGGCCGACGGAACGAACCCAATGCCGATCCGACATCCATGCCGATCGCGATGATTACTCGGTGATCTTGCCCAGCATGGTATAGAGATTGATGAGGGCTCGATTCATCATCTGTTCGCCGGCCCCGACCTGGGCTGGCGAGACAGGCGCGTCGGCGCCGTACCCCCCCTCAGAGACGGCTTCGATCGTCGGGAAGTAATTGTTGTAGCCGTTGCAATAACCGAAGAACAAACTGTGTTTCGCGTAGGTTCGATCTCGCAAACGCACCGCATGGTTTGAGAAGAATTCACCCGAGCCCCCCACGATGGCAATCTCGCGATTGATCAGCACCGTATTCAATTCCGGGTGCATCCCGTCCTTGTACTCTTCGGCAAAGTTCCGCACCAATTCGGGGAAAAAGGCCTGGGAAAACGCCATCATCACCGCGGGATTATTCAGATCCAGCCGAGTCGTAAAGTGAAAGCGATCAATCTTGCCTTGAACCGATGGACGCCGGGGACTAGTGGCTTCGGTCGCTTTGGCCAACTTGACGCATTCCTGTCCCAGTTGTTCGCCGAACCCCTGGGGTCCCGAGACGTTGATGGCATTGGCACTCATGTCTCCCGCCGCGCCCTGAATGAACACACAGGGAGCACCCATTTCCTTCTCGACGTAGTTCATCATAAAGCCGGGGTAATCGGCCGAGAATTTCAGGATTTTGTTATCGGTCATCACGGGATGGGCGGCGAAATTCACCAGAATGGCCAGCGGCTTACCCTGCAGGTCATCCAACCGCATCACCGCCAGTTGAGAATCGCGGGCGGGGGGCGTGCGTTTGGTATGGCGGTTTCGGTTGTATGGAACATCCGCAGTGGTGACGCCAATCCGGGCCGGCTGCAGCTTGGAAGCCGCTTCGATGATTGTCGAAGACAGCATTCCCGGTAGCGTTTTCAAATAGGCCACCGTCGGATCGAATCGTCCTTTGCCAAATCCTTCGCGGTCGATCAGTTCGAAGACCGGACCATGATGCGTGTGCGAACCGACGATCAACACATGTTCGATCTTCGCTTTTTCGCGAATCGTGGCACGAATCTCGTCCATCATGGCAGTCGTGGGCGCTCGTCCCATGTCCAGACCGACCAACGCCACTCGATCCCCCCCGGCTTCGATGACGATGGCTTTGGCCATGAGTGGATCGAGCGTCCCTTCCGACAGTCGGTCACGCCGTGCTCCATAGCCCCACATGGGAGTGGGCACCCCCGGAGTGACATCTTTCTGCGCGAATCCCGCTTTGAAATCGGCGTCGTCCGCCCGGATTTCCATCCAAGGCAGCACCACAATCAAAATCGTCGCCAGATAACGAAGACAGGCCAACATCAGAAACCTCGACGATCTTGAGTAAAAACATCCCGGAATAAACGAATGGCACACTGCCCATGCCAACAATCCATTTACGATACAAAGGAATCCTAACGGCCACCGTAACCAACACAAAGTGTGTGAGCCGAGCGAACGACGTTGATCGCCCGACCATGTCTCAAAATAGCCGAGGAATCGCCGTCACCGCACAGGGAAGCCGTTCTGGGAAATACCCCCATTCACAGAACGACGGTGTCAAAAAGAACGGATCTGATTTCACCGGTGGCCTTGTTATGATCGACCCCAGAATCAAGTATCCTCCGACACGAGAGGACTGTTCACAAGCCAGCATCCCATGTTGTGGGATGCCGCAGCACGAGTTTCCTTGACGCCCGGAAATGTCCTTCCGCGATTCGTATCGTTGAATCTCGAGGAGTCACAAGATGTCCAGTGAATTTGTCGAAGTGATTTCGTTCATGTCGGCCGAGGAAGCTCAACTGGCGAGGATTCATTTGGAAGAGCAGGGCATCCAGGCCCATCTGATCAACGAATCGCTGGCGGGAATTTACGGCTATGCGACCCGAGGAGTGAGAGTACTGGTTTCGCACAAGGATGCCGGGCGAGCCCACGAAATCCTCCATTCACCCCCCGACTTCAACGAGATCGACTCGGAATTGCCGGCAGAATTCCCCGTCGATGAACTCGACGCGGATCACCTGTCACAACACGACGATCAGCCCACGGGCCAAACGTTGGGTCGATTTCGGTCGCTGAAGCGACCGGTGGTCGGACTACTGCTCGCCCCCGTCCTCTTGTGGGTGATTTTGCTGTTGGTGGGCACGATCGTGTCCGTCATGCCGCTGAAGTGGGTCAACGCGACGACGCCCGGCGGGCGAGCGGATTCGCAATCGGTGAGTTGACCGAACGGACCTCTTTACACGGATCCCCATTCCGTCAGGCAGAGATTCTCGCGTTATTTTTCCGCTGCCAGCGAAACGGAAACAATTTCGCGATCATTGCGGGCGTAGACGTTCCGATGGGCGAACGCCGGATGACTCCAGACCACTTCGCGGCGCTGCGAGGGCCCCGTCGGTTCCAGTAAATGGGCGCGACTCAGCTCTTCGTACCCCTGTGGCGTCAGTCGGGCAATGATCAGGTCGCCCTGCTCGTTGAACAGGACGTAATGGTCGTCCTGCTTCACCAGAAAGGCCGTTCCCCAGCGGGCGGATTGTTGACTGGTGGCCTCGAACGTCGCCCACACTCGATCGCCGGTTTTGAGATCCAGGCATCTCAGTTCGCCATAGCTGCAGACCCCATAGATGAAATCACCCTCGATGACCGGAGTGCTGATCAGGCAATGCAGAGCATCGGTGAGTTTTTCGTTTTGACCGTGGCGCCGCCAGACCGTGGTGGCCTTCGGTTCCTTGGGATCCAGCTTGAGCAACAACGAGCCGTCGTAGAACGCGCTGATAAACAGCAGATCGCCGTGAACGCGCGGGGTCGCGACCGACAATCCGGCTTTCGACGTGAAAGGCTGTTCCCACAAGACTTTTCCCGTTTCGGGATGCAGCGCATACAGACCATCCGTCAGCCAGACAATCAATTGTCGCTGACCACCCGCTTCGATGATGATGGGTGAACTGTAGCCCGATCCATGCTCGCCCGTAGTGTCCAGCGACCGCCAGCTTTCCTTGCCGGTGGCTTTGTCGAAGGCAACGACCGCCGTCCCTTGGCCACCGATCAGACAGATCAACCGGTCGCCGTCGAGTAACGGATTGGCCGAATAACCCCAGACCGGCGACTGCTCGCGGCCGTAGTCGGTCTGAAAGTTCTTGGACCAGATCACTTCGCCGGAATCGGCCTTCAGGCAAAACAAATGCCCTTCGGAACCGAGCGTAAACACGCGACCGTCGCTGACGACCGGCGTCGTACGAGGCCCCGCCGGATAGCTGACGGTGTAAGGACATTCGTATTCGTGCTTCCAGACAACCGCACCGTCGGCATCATTCAGGCACAACACCCGTTCCGTGGCGGGACGGCGGCTACGATCGAAGGGGTTGCTGGGATCCGAGGCTCCTGAGGGAAGTTGTTTGTCCGTGACGTAGACCCGGTCTCCCGCGACGGCCGGTCCGGCATAGCCGCCCCCAATTTTGACGCGCCAGCGCTCGGGTGGTCCCCCTTCGGGAAACGTCTTGACGATGCCCGTTTCCCGCCAGACGCCATCGCGCAAAGGCCCCATCCACTGGGGCCAATCATCGGCGTGGATCTTCTCGATCGATCCCGTCAGCGTGACCAGACACAAGACGGAAAACCATCGAAAACGCGATCGCATGGCGGATCTTTCTTCGCAAAGCGGCAGTCAAAATCGGAAATGAGTGTTGGTCAAGAATTATTACCGTGCACCTGACAACCGACCAGTCGCTTTGCCCGATGAGCGCCGGATCCGCGTGCCTGCTTGTGAATCACCGTGGTTGTGGTCAAAATCCGCTGACCGAATCCGACGGGGGCCGTGATACCGGCGGACGCTGATTTTCTTCATTTAGTACGGGAACGAATGTAATGGCCACAGGCGACTACCTGCGGAAGTTGTTTGGTCTGGATGGATTAACGGCCGTCGTGATCGGCGGCACGGGAACCTTGGGCGGGTCGTTTTGCGACGCCCTGGCCGGAGCGGGGGCTCATGTGCTGGTCGTCGGACGCAATGACGAACATGGCCACGAACGGGTTCGTCTGATTCGCGAACGGGGTGATTCGGCCGAATATTTTCCGTGCAATGCAACCGAGAAAGGCGACCTGGAAGCCCTGGTGGCTCATCTGAAGACTCAGGGACGACAAGCCAACGTGCTCGTCAACGGTGCGGGAGTCAACTCGCCCACGCCGTTCCTCGACATCAGCGAAGAAGAGTGGGAACGAATTCTGAACGTCAACCTGCGCGGCGTTCGGCTGGCCTGTCAGGTGATCGGCAAAGATATGATCGAACGAGGCACCAAAGGCTCGATCATCAATATCGCGTCGGTCAGCGCGGGCCCACCGTTGTCTCGGGTGTTCACCTATTCGCTGTCGAAAGCGGCCGTACTCAGCCTGACGCAGAACCTGGCGCGGGAATGGGCCACGAAAGGCATTCGAGTCAACGCGCTGTCGCCCGGCTTCTTCCCCGCCGAACAGAACAAAAAAGTTCTGACGCCCGATCGCGTCGAAAATATCATGCGTCACACCCCGATGGCTCGATTCGGTTCGCCCGAAGAACTGGCCGGGGCTATGCTGCTGTTGGCGTCACCGCAAGCAGGCAGCTTCCTGACCGGACACAACCTGCTGGTCGATGGCGGCTTTACCGCCATGACGATTTAATCACGCCACCGGTTCATGGCCTGAACATCGACTTACCCGACTTACCCTCTTTGAGAAACATCATGCAGATCGCAACAAACTTTCGGACCCGTCACATCATTGGGCTGGCATGGGCGATGTCCGCCGTCCTTTGTTGCAGCGTGAGCACCATCTTGGCCGACGATGCCTGGATTTCGTTCCCCGGTGGTCAAGGGCCCGGACAGGGAAAACGAATCGTGCTGGTTGGCGGCGATGAAGAATACCGTTCGGAAGAATGCCTGCCTCAATTGGCCAAAATTCTGTCCCAATCACACGGATTCCAATGCACGGTGCTGTTCGCCATCGATCCGGCCACCGGCGAGATCAATCCGAACGTCAACAATAACATTCCCGGTCTCGAAGCCTTGAAGACCGCCGACTTGATGATTATCGCCACTCGTTTCCGCGATCTGCCAGAAGATCAGATGCGACAGATCGTCGACTATGTCGAATCGGGACGACCGGTCATCGGGATGAGAACCGCAACTCATGCGTTCAACATCGCCAAGGGAAAACCATTCGCGAAGTATTCTTGGAACAACACGGACGATCCATCCTACGACCAGGGATTCGGACGCCAAGTCCTGGGCGAAACGTGGATCAACCACCACGGTCATCATGGTGTCGAAAGCACGCGAGGCTTGATCGCCAAGGGACAGGAAAAGAATCCCATTCTGAAGGGGATCAAAGATGGCGACGTCTGGGGTCCGACCGATGTCTACGGTGTGCGCCTGCCGTTGCCAGGCGACAGCACGCCGCTGGTGCTGGGCCAGGTCGTGAAGGGAATGAAAGTCAACGATCCCCCAGTGGAAGGTGCCAAAAACGAACCGATGATGCCGGTGGCCTGGACGAAAAGTTACAAGAGCGCTTCGGGAAAGACGGCTCGTGTGTTCGCCACCACGATGGGTTCGGCGACGGACCTCGAAAACGAAGGTGTGCGTCGATTGCTGGTGAATGCCACTTATTGGGCCGTCGGTCTGGAAGACAAAATCTCGGAGAAGGCGAACGTCGGGCTGATCGGGGAATACACTCCGACTGCGTTCAAATTCAATGGCTTTGTGAAGGGGCGTAAGCCGGCGGACTATGCGAAATAGTTGGCGATGATGATGAGGTCTGGCCCTCGACTGGAGAGAGGGCCAGACCGATCTTGCGTTCGAGCGGGTTCAGACGTTGATATGAACTGGCGTCGATATCGATTTGGCGTCGATGTTAGTTTCGCTGTCCTCTCGGCGGAGTGTTTGGTACGGACACATGGGTGGCGCGAGAGAGCTACTAAGGCGACTTCGCGGTGGCCTTCGCGAAGCGGGCGAGGGCCATCAGCGGGAAATAGAGCGGGTAGTAGTGGTACTTGAGGTAGAAGACTCGCGGGAAGCCGGTGCCGGTGAATTGCGTTTCCGGCCAGGTCCCGTCCGGCTGCTGCGTGCTCAGCAAGTAGTCGACGCCGCGTTGGGCGACTGTCGAATTGGCTTCGCCCGCTGCGATCAAACCCAGTAGTGCCCAGGCAGTTTGTGACGCGGTGGGAACGCCAGTGCCGCGAAGCGTGGGGTCGTCGTAGCTGCAGGCCGTCTCGCCCCAGCCACCACTGCTTTGCTGGTGGTCCTTCAGCCAGCCGACGGCTCGGCGGATGCGCGGATCGTTGGGCGAAATGCCGTTCGCCACCAGACCGACGATGACCTGCCAGGTCCCGTAGATGTAGTTCACTCCCCAGCGGCCGTACCAGCAGAAATCGGATTGCTGATCCTGCCAGATAAACTGGAGCGCCCGTTGATGGACGTCGCTGTCCGGACGAACGCCCAGTCCGGCGAAGCTTTCGAGCACGCGGGCGGTGATGTCCGCCGTGCTGGGATCGATCATGGCGTTGTGGTCGGCAAATGGGACCTTGGTCAGCACTTCGCGCGTGTTGTCCGCGTCGAACGCGCCCCAGCCGCCGTCCTTGCTTTGCATCGCTTTCAACCAACGAATGCCACGCCGCATGGCGCCCACCATCGGGGCCGCTGCTTCCATTTCCGCGATGGCCTGTTCGGCATTCGCGGATCGTCCACTGAAGACCACCGGAGCCTGGGGATCTTTGAGCGCCCGGTCATCGAATAATTCCATCGTCCAATCGCTGCCCAACCCTGCGGGCAGACATTTGCCGAACGCGATCAGAATCATGCAGGTATCATCGACGTCCGGATAAAATTCGTTATTGAATTCAAAAAACCAGCCGCCTGGTTCCAGCTCGGGATGTCGCAGCGACCAGTCGCCGCGCTCTTTCACTTCCTTCGACAGAATCCAGGCGAGTGACTTCTGGATCGCCGGGTCGTGGCGTGAGACACCTGCATCCCGCAAGGCGATCGTCGCGATGGCCGTATCCCAGACGGGCGACAGACAGGGCTGCAGGCGGACTTTGGCGGTGCCGTTCGCCTCCACATCACGAATGACCAGCTTTTCCAACTCGGCAAACTGCGACTGGATGACGGGCGAATCGTCTTTGTAACCCAGACAACGCAGTCCAATCAGGGTCCAGATGATCGGCGGGAAGATCGCTCCCAGACCGTCACTCTTTTCCAGCCGCTGCAGAATCCATTGTTCACACAGCTTGATCGAACGCTTTCGCAGTGGTTTCAGGCCCAGGCCTTCGACGCCTTTGATCAGGCTGTCGACGCGTTGGAAAAACTTGGACCAGTTGATCCACCCCTTGGCCGATCCTTCATGATTCACGCCGCCAATCGTTCGCGGCAATCGCTTCTCGGGTCGAGCGTACAATTCGTCGATCTGATGTTCGGGCGGCAGGACGGTTTTCGGCTGACAGGCCCAAAGCAAGCTCAGCGGGACAATGATCGTCCGTGACCAGGCTGACATTTCGTAGATGTTGAACGGAGCCCACAGCGGCAGCAGAATCATTTCCGGCGGCACGGCGGGGCACAGGTCGTAGGGAATCAGCCCGAGCATGGCCAGGTAATAACGAGTGAAGCTATTGACCTGTTCGACTCCCCCGGCACGAATAATCGCGTCGCGGGCCTGCACCATATAACTGGCCTCGGGATCATGCCCGGTGATTTTCAGGGCGAGATACGCCTTCACCGATCCGCTGATTTCCAGCGGTCCACCGGGAAACATGGCCCAGCCCCCGTGCGGGCCCTGTTGATCGAGCATGTAGGCGGCCGATTCCCGTGCCCGCTGCGATTGCCCCTGGCCCAGAAAGGCGAGCAGCAGGATGTATTCCGATTCCAGAATCGTGTCACCCTGCAGCTCGGCACACCAGTAGCCTTCGTCATGCTGCAGACTGAGCAACCGATCGCGCGTGCGGTCGATGCTCGGTTGCAGCCGTGACGCGATGTCGGGATGCGGCGTCGCGGGATCCAAATGCGTATCCAGGCGGTTATGTCCAAAACTCAATTGTCCAGAACTCATTCCCGGCCCTTTCTTCCCATCCCTGGAGTGTGCGTCTTTTCCGTAAGATCTGTCATCGCATCAAACGAAGTGCCGGATGGTATTCCGTAGGCCGGATCACTGACAACAGAGAATTTGGTATTCCACGGGGCTCGCAGCACCTCGAGAGATCTCGTGGCCCTTGGGGACCAAGCTTCTCCTCTGATTCTGGGTACGAGCCTCGACGCCAATTTTGCCATCAAATTCTGGGCGGACTTGAGCTTCGGTCAAGGGGGGTGGCAAGATCGTCAGAGCGGGCGACCAGCGGAGTAACAAAATAGGGGCTTCGAGCATCACAAGGATTGTTGTGAACTCGAAGCCCCCTGATCGTTGGCGATCGTGGCGATCGATCTCTTCCGCGATGGCTGCGTGTCAGCGGAAATCACTGCTTTTTCGTTGTGGGATCAGGTTTCTCGGCGGTCTGGGTTGCGGCCGGAGTGTCGTTATTTTTGGCGAGTTCGGCCGAGAATTCGGCCACTAACTCCGGTGCCAGGAAGCATGTCAGACGGCACTCGATCACATTCGATTCACCGCGAACGAGCTGTATTTTCGCCGCGGAAAAGGCCTTGGCCATCATCTGATTAAAGGGATCCAATGCCACGTCGGCACCCAGTTCCGCTTCTTCTCTGATCAGGCCTTCATACATGGCCGAAAGCTGTTGCATGGCGACCAGGGCTTGTTCCGGATCTGCCGTCGAATTGCACCGCAGACGGATGTTGACATCCAGTGCATACGAGTCTGGGCCGACGTCGATTCCCACCGACAGGAGGTCGATCGATTCGTAGAGCACTTTGGCTTGCTCAGCACCTTTTTTCTCCGAAATCGGCAGCGTCTCGCCCGATTTCTGCGCGATCATGGCCAAGGTCAAGACGCCGCCAGACACAGCGTTCCATTCACTGGCCCAATCGTGTTCGAGGTCTTCGGGAGGCGGGTTAAGCCATTTGCTGAGGTCCGTTTTGTCCAGTGGATGATTGGTTAACACCGCCATTTCTCGCGGACTGACGCTGAGTATCCGCGTGGGAAGCGGACCCGCTGCGGGAATGGCGACATCGACATAATCGATTCCATCCTTTGTCCCGTCGACCGCTTCTGCAAACTGATTGTGAACATTCGCTCGCCAATCGACATCCTGATTCGCTTTGATTCGGATGCGGCTTGTTCCAACCATCAGCTGGTTTTTCGTTTCTTCGGGCTGCCCCGCCTTCATCGTCCAAATCGCATCGAATGCGATGGAATCCAGGACATTCAGATCCCAGTCCTTTGTGGCAGATTCAAATGCGGCTCCTTGAAAAAAGCACGCCAGCACAGGCCACAAATGGGTTTGTCGTAATGCGGCACAATTAAGAAACAATCCGCCAAATTTGGTGAATGCCGGATGAGTCGCCGGAATCTTTTCTCGCTGGAACAGTGGTTCCGTTGATACAGATACGATGAAATTTCGATCGGTGACCTCTGCGGCTTCGCTGAAAATCGCCGTGAAATTGCCCGAAACGGATCGTGTGGGCTGGTCATCCTGGTCCGCTTCCGCGAATCCGCGCATCGCCGTCGTGGTGATGCCGAACAGTGTGATCGACGCCAGCACGGCTCCCGACAGCCAACGTCTCGACGAACGATCCTGCTTGCAATCCATTGCTCGCAACATCTCAACCCTCCTGATCAAATGGCCTGAGAATACAGGCGTGACCGACAGTGGAGACCGAACGTACGGCCTCGCGTCTTCTTCCAGTGCCAACCGGGCGAGTGAGCGGAGATAGCTGCCCGACCCTCCCGCATTCCGCATCGCGATTCGATCGGCGGCCAGCTCCTGGGCGAGAATCAATCGCCCGGCAAGCCAACGAATCAACGGATTGTAAAAATGAACCAGCTGGCAAACGGTCGCCATCAATCGCCAGCACGAATCCCGTCGGCAGACATGAGCGAGCTCATGCGCTAAGACCGATCGTTGTTCCTCGATCGTCCAGGATGACCAGCGGGACGACAACAGAATCGTCGGACGAATGAAGCCCACGACAGCCGCACAGCCGACTTCTTCGGAAACGGCCCATGTGATTCGCGGGGTGCATCCCATCTCGGTCCTGACCGATTGAGCCAGCGCCAGGAACGCTTCGTCGTGAATCAACGTCGCTCGGCGGCGAAGCGAGTGCAGCAGGGCCAATCCCAACGCCAACCGGGCCAAGCCCCACGTGATGCCAACGCCAAGGCCGACAACCAGATATTTTTCCCAGCGGAATTGGGCGAGTTGCTTCCTTGGTTTGAGCTGCGTTAACTTCCTCAACAACGACGCCGGATTCAATTGAAACCCCGCAATCGACTCCGACATCGATCGGCTGGCGTCGACAGCGGAATCGGCCGGGCGAGGGCCGGGCGGCCGGAGGGGCTCGTGATTCACCGTCGGTCCCACAAGACTGGTGGTGAATAAAACGAGAGACTCTGGCAGCGACACCGGGATCAGCAACGTCATGGCCAGGATCACGAGAACCGTGCCACAGACCGCCTGTGCCGCGACGTCGGGACGCCGCCGGGTGGCGATCAGGGCCACGATTAATGTCAGCGTCGAAACGATCGTCACTTGAACCGCGCACCACAGCGCAGCAAACGTGAACTGGTCCATTATTTCTGCTCCTTCAGAATCTGCTCCAACAGTCCGCGTTCCTTTGCGGTCAACTTCTTCTGCCCGCCGAGAATCTGCACCAGCAATTGTTCGCGCGAACCGTTGAAGACGCGTTGCACCAGATCCCCGATCAGGCTGCGTGAAACGTCGTCGAACGAACGAATCGCCTGATAGACGAAGGGTCGGTCGTCGTTGCGAGCCTGCAGAAACCCTTTGTCGACCAGTAACCGAATCAGATTCGCTACCGTGACGTAGGCTCGATCCAAGCCCGCTTCGGCCAATCGATCCCGCGTGGCTTGCGCGGTCCCGTCGCCATGCGTCCAGAAGACATGCATGACTTCGAGTTCTCGTTCCGTCAATTCCTTGGCAGTTGGTCTCGCCACCGGTTCCCTCCTTGATGTGAACAGACATTTGCCTAAGCAAATTTGGTTATATAAGCATTTGATCGACGAGCCACGATTGAGTCAATGGCATTTTGTTGAATCATCACTCCGCCGTCGACAGACACGGTCCGTTGGAACTCTCGTTTCGTATCGTCGATCAAACCTGATTGAAAGGCACTGAGCCGACCGGGGCGAAGTGTGACTGGTGTGACTGACAGGCGAGACTGAACCGACGATCTTGCGCCTTCTTCAGGTATCAGCGGGGACGATTCGCCAGGCAAATGTCCAGGCCGCCCGACAATGGTGTACGCGGGGAATCTTGAATTGTCTGTTTCTGGCTTGCTCAGCCCCCTGTTCGCTCGAACTTCGTGTTACAATTAGGGAGCAGAGGGAAATCGCGCAGCCACGTCGAGGTAGAGGGGCGCGTGTAATTTGCTGACAATTGAGAGAAAATCGTGCGGGAATTGCGGCCCGCCGGATTTGAGAGACACCAGAGGAATCGATTGTGGATTTGTTCCAGGAATACGCTCGTAATATCACTCGACGCCATTTTTTCCAGCAGGGATCGAACGTGGTCGGGTCGGCCGCGTTGGCGACGCTGCTCGGTCAGCCGCTGGGACGGTCGTTGGGTGCTGCGGAAACACCGGCCAGCCTGCAGTCGATCATGACTCACCATGCCCCGAAAGCCAAACAGGTCATCTATCTGCATATGGTGGGTGGCCCGCCGCAAATGGACATGTATGACTACAAGCCCGTCATGAACGATTGGTACGACAAAGATCTGCCCGAATCGATCCGCAACGGACAACGACTGACGACGATGACATCAGGACAGGCTCGGTTTCCGATCGCTCCTTCGAAATACCAGTTCGAGCAAGTCGGCAACTGCGGGATGTGGGTGACGGAACTGTTGCCGTGGACCAAAAAGATGGTCGACGACATGTGCTTCATCCGCAGTATGCATACCGAGGCGATCAATCATGAACCGGCCATCAGCTATATGCAAACCGGAAACCAGGTGACCGGACGGCCGTGCCTGGGCGCGTGGGCCTCATACGGACTGGGATCTTTAAACGACGATCTGCCGACATTCGTGGTAATGGTGGCCCGGCCAACGAATACCGAGCAGATGCAGGCCATTTCGGCTCGGTTGTGGCAAGCCGGTTATCTGCCGGGTGAGCATGCGGGTGTGTCGTTCCGCAGTTCGGGCGATCCGATTCTGTACATCAACAACCCACCCGGTGTCCCCAGCGAGATCCGTCGACGGACGCTGGATGGCTTGAAGCAACTGAACGAACAGACGTTCGCTCAGTTGGGTGATCCGGAAACGCGGACTCGCATCGAGCAATACGAACTGGCGTTCCGGATGCAGACCAGTGTTCCCGAATTGACCAATCTGGCGACGGAACCCGAATCGACGTTCAACCTGTACGGGGACGCAGCGAAGCAACCGGGAACGTTTACGAACACGATGTTGCTCGCCCGACGGCTGGTCGAGCGAGGCGTGCGTTTTGTCCAGGTTTACCACAACAACTGGGACACGCATGCCAATGTGGCGGGTCGGCTTCCGAGTCAGTGTCGCGACGTGGATCAGGCTTGCTACGCGTTGATCCAAGACTTGAAGCAACGTGGCATGTTCGAAGACACGCTGATTATCTGGGGCGGCGAGTTTGGTCGCACGATTTACTCCCAGGGCGGACTTTCGAAGGAAAATTACGGCCGCGACCATCATCCTCGCTGTTTTACGATGTGGATGGCTGGCGGTGGTTCCAAGGGAGGGACCATCCACGGAGAAACGGACGAGTTCAGCTATAATATTGTGAAAGATCCTGTCCATATCCACGATTTCCACGCCACGGTACTGCACTTGCTCGGTTTTGATCATGAGCGGTTCACGTACAAGTTCCAGGGACTTGACCAGCGATTGACGGGCGTCGAACCCGCGCAGGTGATCAAAGATCTGCTGGCGTGATCCGAAATCGTCGTTCCGACGTTATCCCCACCAGGGGCCGACGGGTCGTCGTCCAAGACAGAACTTTTGCGGGAGTCCACAACCATGTTGGGACAACGAGTCTACGCTGTACTGCGAACCGGTTTATTGGGATTGGCCCTGCTGGCCACACCGTCATGGGTGCAGGCCGCCGATATCTCTGACGCCGGAGGCCTCTTTAGCGCTGCGGCCATTGAAAAGGCGAATTCGACCATTCGCGAGATCGAAAAGAAATCGGGTCACGAGATTCGAATCGAAACGTATGCCACGGTTCCGACCGACAAGGTCGATGCCGTCGCCAAGATGGATAAGAAGCAGCGTGACGAGTTCACTCATAATTGGGTGAACGAACGTGCCGAGACGACCAAGGCCGAAGGCTTTCTGCTGCTGATCTGCAAGGATCCGCACCGTGTGGAAACCTTTATCAGCAAAAAGCTGAAGGAACTGGGCTTCTCGAAAGATGATCGCGATCATGTCAAAAACGCGACCATTGCCGGACTGAGTGCCGGAAAATTTGATCAGGCACTGAATGATACCGTCAGTCAATTGGGGACCGTCTATACGAAGTTGAGTCATCCTCCGGCGAAGCATACGGTCGCACATGACCGCGTCAATTCGGTGGCTCCTGTGCCACACCAGCAGAACCCTGTCAGACCCGTACAATCCAGTTGGACACCTGTCATTATGATTCTCGGAGCGGTGATGGTCGGGATCTTTGTGTTGTCTCTCATTTCGCGGCTGTTTGGCGGCGGACGGGGATATGGCGCACCAGGACCGGGAGGCTACGGCGGCCCAGGTGGTTATGGAGCACCTGGCTATGGTGGCGGAGGCGGTGGCGGTTTTATGGGTAATCTGGCTGGTGGCATCTTCGGGGCCATGGCGGGTAACTGGCTTTACGATTCACTGTCGGGACGGTCGGCACATGCCCACGATTCGACACTTTCCAATACCGGCGACAACGATCCCTTCAATGGCAGCCGAACCCTGGGAGGCGATGATTCCTCGTCGAGCGGCAGTGACTGGAGCGACAACGACGGCTCCGGCGGCGGAGATTGGTCCGACAGTGGGGGGGGAGGAGATTTCGGCGGGGGAGGAGACTTTGGGGGTGGCGGAGGCGATTCCGGTGGCGGAGATTTCTAAATGTGACAACCGTCAGGCCGCTGCGGCGAACTTGATGACCCGAATTTGAAGGGTGGTCGATTCCTGCAGTTGATTGACGAATTCAATAGAAGAGGGCGACGTCGCGAGCCGCGACGTCGCCCTCTTCATTTCCTATTCAAAAATTCGCCCGTGGACAAGTGGATAAAACAGTCATCGCTGGATGCGAGCCGAACCGCCCTTGGCGAAGGCTTCGACCTGGTCGACGGTGGCCATGGTGGTGTCGCCAGGGAAGGTGGTCAGTAAGGCACCGTGAGCCCAACCGAGCCGCAGCGCCTCGTCGGGTGATTTCCCCTTCAGCAGGCCGTAAATGAAGCCTGCGGCAAACCCGTCGCCGCCGCCCACGCGATCGTAGACATTCAGTTCACACGTCGGTGCGTTGTAGGTCTTGCCTTCGATCCAGCAGACGGCACTCCAATCGTGGTGATTCGTGGTGTGGACTTCACGCAAGGTCGTGGCCACAACCTTGATGTTTGGCAGTTGCTTGGCCACGTCGTCCATCATTGCCAGGAAGGCGGCCGGATCGATTTTGGATTTGGATTCGACGTCGGGTCCTTTCAGACCCAGCCCCTTCTGCAAATCTTCTTCGTTGCCGACCAGCACGTCGACATTCTCGACGATCCGTCGCAAGGTCTGCTGGGCCGTCGCCAGGCCGCCCGAGATTTGCCACAGCTTGGCGCGGAAGTTCAGATCAAACGACACGATCGCTCCCGCCGCTTTCGCCGCTTTCATGCCTTCGATGATCAAGTCGGGTGTCGTGGCCGACAACGCCGAAAAGATCCCACCGCTGTGGAACCAGCGCAGACCGCCGGCCATGATCGTCTTCCAGTCGAAGTCGCCCACTTTCAGACGGGCGGCGGCTTCGTTGCTGCGGTTGTAAAACACCACGGGAGCTCGAACACCCAGCCCCTGATCGCTGTAAACCGTCGCCATGTTGGGTCCGGTCACGCCATCATGTTCAAAATACTTGTAGAACGGTTTAACGCCCATCGCCCGGACGCGTTCGGCAATCAGATCGCCAATCGGATAATTGACCATCGCCGAAGCGACACCGGTATTCAGTCGAAAGCAGTCCGAGAGATTGGCCGCGACATTGAATTCACCGCCGCTGACGTGAATCCGACATTCGGTCGCCTTCCGGAACGGAATGATGCCGGGATCGAGTCGATGCACCAGCGCCCCCAACGAAAGAAAGTCCAACGCACCAGTGGGGGAAATTTTCAGCATCATGTGTCCTTGAAGAATTAAGTGAAATTCGCGAACCCCCGTTTAAAGCGGCTCGCACGGCAGGTCAAAGTGCGAGGCATGATAATGGCTGACAGTCGGTTGAAAAAGGGGGGCACAGACAACTTGCCGTGACACCGTTGGGGTGCGAGACGGCGCGAGCGAACGCGATTCAGCGGCAGACCGTGCGGAATTTCCACCGATTCTTCGGCTGACCGATGGCTTTAAGGATCTCGGTCCGTGCTTCGCCCAAACATTCCCGGCACAACGAAGCTCGGACCATCAGTCGGCTGGCGGCTTCCAATCGCCCCAATGCGACAGATAGTCTTTGTACGCCGGAACGGCTTCGCTTTGCTGTTCCAGCCAGATTTTGGTCTCGCTGACCAAGCGATGCTCACCTTCCACCGTCAGCTTGCCCAGCATCACGCGCGTCCGCAGAAAGACGAAATAAGTGTCGAGGACATCACAGCGGCAGTAATCGTTGATCGCGCCGACTTCACCGGCCTCGTACAGGCCCTGGACTTGCGAACCATCGACGCCGGTCTTGCCAGGTTTGCCAATCAGATTCGCCAGCAGATTCAAACCACCACTGATCCGGAACGCGCCGAAATTGGATAACAGGTCCAGCAGGTCCAGATGCGACTGCGAGTTGTACCGATTACGCGATTGCTCATAAGTTCGAGCTTCGACGTTAAACCACGCGGGAACCGTGTATCCATACCGATAGGCAGCCAGTTCCAGCACCGGCACGTCGTACCCGCGTCCATTAAACGTGACCAGCGTTGGGCGGCCATAGGCATTCCAGCCCTGCCAGAAATGTTTCGTGATCACATGCGGCCGAAACTTGGGCGAATCGAGCACCGCGACATCAAGCAGCTGATAGTCAGCGTCCACCTTGGCCACCGCGACGGAAATCGGCAGCATGAAGGTCACCGGCAACACGTCCTTGCCGGTTTCGGCCATTAATTGGGCTCGATAACGGGCAATCGCTTCGACGGGCGTGAGTGATTCGTTGGGATAACGGATCTTCGAGACCAGGTCTCCATCGGCCACGGTTTCGGTATCGAAAATGAAGTAAGAGACCTGCGACTTGCGATCCGTGTTTGACATCGATTCGATTCCTGGGCGAGATTGATGAATCGCCAGGCAAAATGGCGGCGATGCCGGTTAAGCCGGGATTCTGCTCGAGTGGTTCAGTTGTGGGGACCGAACTCACAATATCCCGCGCGAGACCAATGTGAAATCCACCGACCGCCGGAATTCACGCTCCCCATCTTGCTATTGTCGATTTCGCGACGACAATCTGATCGGCCGACAGATATTCCCGCGGCAGCGCGTCGTTGATCGGACCCGCGTCAAGGTTGTGCGCTCGTTTCCAAATCCGTCCTCTTTGAAGAATGTGCTGATCGTGTCCACTTCGAATCCCCCACCCATCACACTTGATCAGTTTCTGAAGCAGTCCGGCGTGGTGGGCTCGGGCGGTCAGGCGAAAATTCTGATTCAAGCGGGCGAAGTGTTACTGAATGGCACCGTGGAAACACGCCGCGGGAAGAAATTGGCACCCGGTGATATCGTCACCGTCGGTGACGAGCGCCTGCGTGTTCCGGCGGAATGAGAGATCAGTGAAACACGGGTGGCTGACCGGTCGATTCGAGGACTGACATCCAGAGATCACCGTTAGGATCGACCTGATAGCGTTGACGCACGGCCAGCAGCATTGGCACATGCACGAACCGGGCATTCCAGCGACCGACAATCATCTCGGTTCGACCACACATCGCCGCGTGCACGGCATTATGGGACAGGCGGATGCAATACACGCTGTCATAGGGGTTGGCGGCCACACTGCGGATGGCATAACTGGGATCGATATATTTGAGATTCAATTCGAGACCGGCTTCGCGAAAATCGTCCGCAATCCGTTGTTTCAGAAACATGCCAATATCGGTCAATCGAAGATTGCCTGACGCATC
Source organism: uncultured Schlesneria sp. (assembly GCA_903871875.1). Classification (GTDB taxonomy): domain Bacteria; phylum Planctomycetota; class Planctomycetia; order Planctomycetales; family Planctomycetaceae; genus Schlesneria. The sequence continues at coordinate 72,489 of CAIQIR010000059.1, read as the reverse complement.
GGTCTCTTTCGAACAGTTTTCGATCAAATCCTGACCCGCCCCTTCGGCCACGACGATCACTGCGTGTCCGCTGCGTTCGATTTGACGACGCAACGTGTTGAGCAATCCATTTTCCCCCTCGAGCGAGAAGGGCACTTCGGGGATCAACACGAAATTGGCGTCGTTCTTGGCGAGCGAGGCGTAACAGGCAATGAATCCGGAGTGCCGGCCCATGAGCTTGACCAGACCCACGCCATGTGGAGCCGACTGAGCCTCGACATGTGCCGCGCGAATCGATTCGGTCGCGACGGAAAAGGCCGTCTGAAAACCAAAGCTTTGATCGATGAACATGATGTCGTTGTCGATCGTCTTCGGCACACCGACAACGGCGATTTTCAGCCCTCGTTCGGCGATTTCCTGGGCGATTTTCAAGCCACCCCGCAGAGTGCCGTCGCCCCCGACGACGAAGAGGATGTTGATTCCCATCCGTTCCAGACAGTCGACAATTTCCACCGCGTCTTGTTGACCCCGCGATGTGCCGAGGATCGTCCCGCCTTGTTCGTTGATGTGGCTGACCACTTCCGGGGTCAGCTCCAGGACATCGCGACGATATTTCGCAATGAACCCTTGGTACCCATTACAGAAGCCGTAGACCTTTCGCACCCCGTAGCGATAATGCAGTTCCATCGTCAACGCGCGAATGACGTCGTTGAAACCGGGGCACAAGCCGCCACACGTCACGATCCCGGCACGTGTCTTGGAAGGATCGAAGAAGATTTTACGCCGCGGACCGGCCGGTTCGAACCCCGGTAATTCCTGAGGAGGGACATTCCGAGCCGACATGCCCGAAAGCGTATCGTCGAACAGAACCTTGTCGCTCTCGTCGACGTTGTAAAAGCTCTTCACTCGCTGCGCCAGTAACGGAGCCAATGGCGAATCGATGCGGCACGGGCCGAGCGTTTTGACCGCGAGATCCGCAGATTCGATCATGGTGGGTCGCCTCGGCCTGAAAGCGAGAAATGCGCACCGACACCGACCGGTGCGATCAGACGTCAAACTTAGCTGAAGGCGGCAAAGATTGTGCCGCACCAAAATTGGCGGACCTGCGTCGCAATGCAATTAGTTGGCAGGCAATGCCTTATCACGTACTGGCAGTTCACGACTGCGTCACAAACTCAGTGTATTGGCATGCACGGTGCCCGCCCGCGCGGCACAACAGGAACAAGAAACGGAATGAATCGAGGGTCAAGTTCCACCAAGACGGTGTTTCCACGTTTGGATGATGCTGTCTTGCGATCTGAACTCACTGAATGAGAATGGAAACGGCTTGTTTCAATGAGCGCACGTAATGTAACGGAAACGATTGATTCGGATCACGGGCGAAAAGACTTTTCAGTTGATAAAATAAACGCCACCGGTTTTGAAACTTCGTTACCATTTGGGTAGTAATGTGTTCTGGAACCGTTCCCCTCTGTCGGGCTGGCCTGTCATCATTCATCCGGTTATGGCGAAATTCGTATGGGTCATCATCTGAAGCTGGAATCGCTTACCGGCGGCCTGGAGTTGCTCACTTTTGATACGCCCGGCCAGAAGGTGAATACATTCTCGGCAGCGGTTCTCAAGGAATTTGACGAGGTCGTTGCCGCACTCTCCAAGCGAACCGATCTCCGCGGCCTATTGGTGACCAGCGGCAAGCCGGGCCAATTCATCGCCGGAGCGGATCTGACCGAAGTGTCGGCCGAGGGAACGAAGGATTCGATCGCACACGGTCATCGTTTATTCAGCGCCTTCTCAGAACTGCCCTTTCCCACCGTCGCGTTGATCAACGGTGCCTGCATGGGTGGTGGCACGGAACTCGTCCTGTCGCTCGACTATCGACTCGCCGCGGAAGGGCCACAAACCAAAATTGGCCTGCCGGAAGTCAAAATTGGGCTGATTCCCGGCTGGGGCGGAACCCAACGACTGCCTCGGTTGGTCGGTATCGACGCCGCCATTGAAATGATTACCTCGGGTGAACCGGTCGACGCACGACGAGCCACCGAAATCGGGCTGGTCTACGACGCCGTTCCGGCGGACAAGTTGATTGCCGAGGCCACGTATCTGATCGACGAAACCCATCGCACGGGTGAATGGCGTCAGATTCGACTCAAACGCAGTCAGCCATTTGGTTTGAGTGACGATCAATTCAACTTTGCCTTCGGGATCGCAGAAGGCGCTGTGAAAGCGAAAACTCGGGGACAATATCCGGCTCCACTGGTGGCGCTCAAAGCGATTCGCGACGGGATCAATCGGCCGCTGCAAGAAGGGTTGGCCATTGAAATCGCCGCCTTCCACGAAGTCGGCACGACGACGATTGCGGCGAACCTGATCGCTCAGTTCTTCAACACGACGCGACTGCAGCGAGAAAACGGCGTGGACAATCGCGACATCCAAGCTCGACCGATTCAACATGTCGGCGTGCTGGGCGCGGGCCTGATGGGTGCCGGCATTGCGACCGCGTGTGCCCGTCGCGGCGTTCGTTCGGTCATGGTGGATGTCGATAACGCGCGGGTCGAACACGGGATGAAAAGTGCCCGCAAGGTGGTCGAAGACCGAATTGCGATTCACCGTGCCACCCCCGGCGAGCTGGCCGACATGTTCTCATTGCTGACCGGATCAACGTCTCGGCAATCATTTTCCGAATGCGATCTGATTGTCGAAGCGGTCACCGAAAACGAAAAGCTGAAGACGCAGATCATCAGCGAACTGGCCAGCGTCGTGCGTCCTGATGCGATTTTCGCTTCCAACACGTCAACAATTTCCATCACACGTTTGGCCAAGGCCTGGCCATCACCAGAACGATTCGCCGGCATGCATTACTTCTCGCCCGTGGATCGGATGCCCTTGGTGGAAATCATTCGCGGAGAAAAAACCAGCGACGAAACAGTTGTCTCGCTGGTCGCTCTGGCAAAGAAGATTGGCAAAACGCCGATTGTCGTCCGCGATTGCCCCGGCTTCCTCGTCAATCGCATCCTGATGCCCTACATGGCCGAAGCCATTGTGTTGCTCGAAGAGGGCATCGACATGGATCGCATCGACAAGGTCGCCACGAAATGGGGCATGCCGGTCGGACCGATCACACTGTATGACATGGTCGGAATCGACGTCGGATATTACGCCGGCCTGGTGCTGCAGGCCGGCTACGCCGACCGAGCAGTCACCACCCCTCTGCTGGCCAAGCTGGTCGAGACCGGCCGACTCGGCAAAAAGACCGGGAAGGGCTTCCGCGGTATTGATAAGAAGGGCAAATTCATCGCCGACCCGGAAGCCCAGCAACTGGTGGCTCAGTTCGTTCGCAAGAAGAGCGAACTGTCGGATGATGACATTGCCGACCGCCTGTTCCTGTGCATGTCTCTGGAAGCCATCCGCGCCTTGGAAGACAAGATTGCTCGCCAGCCAGGCGACATCGACATGGCGATGATTCTGGGCGTCAATTTCCCGGCCTTCCGTGGCGGCCCGCTACGGTGGTGCGATACAGAAGGGGCCGCCAATCTCATCAACCGCGCGAAGAAATGGGAATCGCTCGGTCGACGTTATGAGGTTCCCGCCGCACTGGCGGAAGCGGCCCGACAAGGCACTCGTTTTTACCCGGCTCCCCAGAAATCTGCTGTGAGATCCGCATGAATTCCGCTGTCATTGTGGACGCCGTCCGCACACCAATTGCCAAAGCCTCGGCCGAAGAAGGATTCTTTCGCGACGTTCGCGCCGACGATTTATCCGCGTCGTTGATGACGGCGCTAATTGAACGCACCGGCATCGAGCCGCGATTGATCGAAGACGTCAAATGGGGCTGCGTACAGCAGCAGGGCGAACAAGGTGTTGATATCGCCCGCAATGCCGTGTTGATCGCCGGACTGCCAGTGGAAGTCGGCGGCGAAACAATCAATCGCAACTGCGCATCGAGCTTGTGCGCGCTCAACAATGCCGCCATGAGCATTATGGCTGGTTGCGAAAATGTGCAGATCGCCGGCGGTGTCGAGCATATGCACCACATCCCGATGACGAAGGACTATAATCCCGCGCCATCCATGTTTCGCAAGAACAGCAACGGCATCATGTACATGGGCCTGACCGCTGAATATCTATCGATGAAATATCGAATCGGCCGCAAACAACAGGACGAATTTGCTCTGCGCAGTCATCAGAACTGCGCCGCTGCGTATGCCGCGGGGAAATTCGATAGCGAAATCGTTCCTTCGATCGGTCGCAATCCGGAAGGACGCAAACGACCCATCTCCAAAGACCAGTGTTTCCGTGCAGAAACGTCGATGGAGGCACTGGGGAAATTGACTCCGGTCTTCAATCCAGCGGGTGGCTCGGTCACTGCGGGAAATAGCTCACCGCTGAGCGTGGGTTCTTCGGCCATTCTGATGATGTCAGAGGCAAAGGCGAAAGAACTCGGATACAAGCCGTTGGCACGCGTCAAATCGATGGCCATCGCGGGGGTCGAACCGAGCGAAATGGGGATTGGTCCCGCCCCGGCCATTCAAAAAGCTCTGCGACGCGCCGGTTTGGAACTGAAGGACATCGGTGCGATTGAAATCAACGAGGCCTTCGCCGTCCAGGTGCTCTCCGTCCTTAAGTTGCTCGGGATCGACGAAAGCAAAGTCAACACCCGGGGCGGAGCCATCGCTGTGGGTCATCCGCTGGGTGCCAGTGGCACTCGCATCGCCACAACCTTGTTGTACCGGATGCGTGACGAAGGCGTGCGTTACGGCGTTGCCTCGTTGTGCATCGGCCAGGGGCAGGGGGCCGCGACGGTTTTCGAAATCTGTAGTTGAGCAACCGCCCGTGCGATACCTCCAGTGAGACTCTGCAATGACCTCGACCGATTTCTCGAGCCTGAGTGCCATGCATCGCGCGGCCTGTGCGAAGCTGGGCCCGCTGACTGCATTGCGTTTCAAACACGATTGCTTGTGGCACAATCTCAGCTGGGATGACTATCGCCGCCAGGCCGACCAGGTGGCTGCCGGGCTGATCGAACTGGGGATCAAGCCGGGCGATCGCATCGCGATTTTGTCCGAGAATCGCTGGGAATGGCTCGTCGCCGATCACGCGGTGCTGTCCACCGCCGCCGCCGATGTTCCAATTCACGCTCCGTCCACGTCCGCTCAAATCCAATACCAGCTTGAACACAGCGGTACCTGCGCGATCTTCGTCAGCACCCAAGCTCAATGGGACAAAATCGCCGCAGTGAAGTCGCAGTTGCCAAACCTGCGATTCGTGGTCGCGTTCGACGGGGACGTTGCTACGCCAGCGGCAGCATCGGCGCTGACGACCTATTCCTGGGATGCCGTCCGACAATCGGGTCAGCGAACGGGCGCGGCAGGCCGCAAAGAAGTCGCCGCCCGTGAAGCGGCCATCAAGGCCAACGATTTGGCGACGATTATTTACACCAGCGGCACAACCAGTCGCCCCAAGGGTGTGATGCTGAGCCAGGGAAACTTGATCACCAATTCGTTGGCCGGTTCTGAATCATCCGGTTTTGACTGCTCGCAAATCTGGTTCAACTGGCTGCCCTTCAGCCATGTCTTCGCTCGTCTGGTGGACGATTACTCAACGACTCGAATGGGCGCGACCGTCGCGCTGGCTCAATCACCCAATACCGTGATGGACGATATCCGTGAAATTCAGCCGACCTACTTCAGCAGCGTGCCCCGATTGCTGGAAAAGGCGTGGGCCCATCTGATTACGTTTCCGCCGGAAGAACGCCCCATCGTGGCCAAGAAGATGTTCGGCCAACGATTGGTCCATATTTCCTCCGGTGGTGCACCGCTGCCTGACCATGTAGCGATCGATCTGCGAGCAGCGGGTGTGACGGTGCTGGAAGGTTACGGCCTGACAGAATCGTCGCCGATCATTTCGTTCAATAAACGCGATGACTGGAAAATCGGCACCGTCGGAAAGACGATTTCTGGCGTCGAAGTTCGCATTGCCGCGGACGGCGAAATCCTGACGCGCGGCCCGCATGTGATGTTGGGTTACTGGAATGACCCCGCCGCCACGGCCGAAGCGATCCAGGACGGCTGGCTGCATACTGGCGATCTCGGCGAACTCGACAGCGAAGGGTTCTTGTCGATCACCGGTCGCAAGAAAGATCTGATCGTCACCTCTGGCGGGAAGAACATCGCACCAGCTGCCTTGGAAGCACTGTTGACCGGCGACCCGTTCATTGAACAGGCACTCGCTTACGGCGATGAACGGCCGTTTGTCTCTGCGATCCTTGTCCCCAAATTCGAAAAAATCGACGAAGCGGTACGTGAATCGGGCGGTGTCTTTTCCAAATCAGGAGACATCGTGACGGATCCGAAGCTGCTGGCATGGTTTCAAAAGCGTGTCGATGCCACAATGAAGGTCGTCAGCCAAGTGGAACGCGTGAAGAAAATCATTGTGCTGAATCGTCCGTTGAGCATCGATTCCGACGAATTGACGGTCACTCAGAAAGTTCGGCGCACGGCCGTGTTCCGCCGCTATCAAACGTATCTCGATGCACTTTACCAGGGTCCGTCCGAATGACCGTTCCGCAAGAAGAACAAGTTCCCAACCCCAACCGTCAATGGAAAGAAAATCCATTCGGAACACTTTTACACCTGCCGACGCCCACGGAAAGTGACGGAACAACGCGGCTGGAACTGGTCGTGGAAGAAATTCATTTGCGGCCAGGTCACCTTGTGCATGGCGGAGTTTTCGCGACGCTGCTGGATACCGTGACGGGATATGCGGCCTACTGTGCGGCGCCCGCCGGAGCCGAGGTATTGACGATCCAGTTGAATATCAGCATGACGTCCACGGCGCGGTTGGGCGAACATCTGATCGGCACGGCCAAGGCCGTCCATTCCGGACGTCGCACGGCGGTCGTTAACGGAGAAATTCGCCGGATCGACGGTAAATTGCTGGCCACCGGCAGCGCCACCTTTTTCTTTATCAACGGGGGACTGGCCTGATGAAGATTCTGGTACCACTCAAACGAGTACCCGATCCCGACACCAAGATCCGGGTGAATGCCGACGGCTCGGGACTCGAAACCGACGGCGTGAAATTCGCCATCAATCCGTTCGATGCGATCGCTCTGGAAGAGGCGCTGCGTCTGCGAGACCAGGTGGGCGCGGCCGAGATTCTTGTCGTCAGCATCGGCTCGGCCGATTGCCAGGAACAGTTACGAGCCGGATTGGCGATGGGCGCCGATCGGGCAATGCTGGTGAAACACGACGCCGCTACCGATTCGCTGGCCGTGGCCAAAGTTCTGGCAGCGATTTACCGTCGTGAACAACCCCAACTGGTGCTGATGGGCAAACAGGCGATCGATGATGACGCCAATCAAACCGGTCAAATGCTGGCAGCCCTGTTGGGCATCGGTCAGGCGACATTCATCTCGAAGTTGGCCGTCGCCGCCGACGGGTCCAAAGCCACCTGTTGTCGCGAAACCGACGCGGGCCTGGAAACCGTGACCGTTGCCCTGCCAGCCATCATCACCGCCGACTTGCGATTGAACGAGCCGCGGTATGTCACCGCACTCGGGATCATGAAAGCGAAGAAAAAGCCGTTGGAAGAAACCACTCCCGCCGAGCTGGGTGTAAGTGCCGCGTCGAGAACGCGAGTTCTCAAACTGACTTCCGCTCCCAAACGAAAAGCGGGAATCCGCGTCAAGACGGTCGACGAATTGCTCCAAAAACTGCGTGAAGAAGCGCGAGTCATCTAACTATGAATCAACCACGATTGACGAACTTGCTGGTGATCGCCGAACACGATTCTGGCCAACTGAAGCTAGCCACTCTGGCCTCGGTGGCCTGTGCGCAAAGGGTCTGCGCTGCGACCGGCGGACAATTCGACATTCTTGTGCTGGGCGAAGGAATCGGTCCGGTGGCAGAAGCCCTGAATGGTTATGGCGCGGCGAACCTGCTGGTGGCCGATGATGCGTCACTGAATCATCCGCTGGCCGACCGATACGCGGCCGTCATCGAAACTCAGGCCAAAACCCGCAACAGTACCATGGTTCTGGGAACAGCTTCGACGTTCAGCAAAGACGTTCTGCCGCGGCTGGCCGCGCTGCTCGACGCGAGCATGCTCAGCGACGTGACTTCCGTTGTTCCGGACGGCGATGATTTCACGTTTGAACGCGTGATGTTTGCGGGGAACGTGATTGCGACCGTCAAAATGGATGGGGCGATTAAAGTCTTCACGGTCCGCGCCGCCGCGTTTTCCGCACCGCCCAAGTCTGATCAAAAGTCCGCCGTCGTCGCGGTGAACGTCGATGCATCCACGTTGCCCAAGACCGCCGAATTTGTCTCGCGCGACGAAAAACCGTCGGGACGCCCCGATGCCACGGAGGCGAGAATCGTCGTTTCGGGCGGTCGAGCCCTCAAAAATTCCGAAGACTTCGAACGCCTCGTCGGCGGCCTGGCAGATAAGTTGGGAGCCGCTGTTGGTTCGTCACGTGCGCTGGTCGATGCGGGGATCACACCCAACACGCTGCAGATCGGCCAGACCGGCAAGGTCGTGGCGCCCGACTTGTATATCGGACTGGGAATTTCTGGAGCGATTCAGCATCTCGCAGGGATGAAAGATACGAAGATTATCGTCGCGATTAATCAGGATGCCGAAGCGCCCATCTTCGAAATTGCCGACTATGGCCTGATCGGCGACGTGTACCAGATCGTGCCCGAAATGATCGCGAAACTGGAGAAGGCATGACGCCGACGCGCGAAACATTCGGCAATATCTCGACGACGTCGCAGGTCGCGTTCTATTTCGTCGCGACGGCTTCGGTCGCCGTGTTCGTTTATGGTGTCTGGCGTCGCGCCCGACTTTGGCAGTACGGGCAGCCGATCCACTTTCGCCAGTTGTTCACGGGTCGCCTGTCGCAGATTTTCGCCAACATTGCTCCGGGTCTGAGGCGCCTCTTTGTCGATGGTCTGGGTCAGCAACGAGTCCGCGGTCGCGGTCTGCCCAGTTGGGCGCACGCAGGGCTGTTCGCCGGATTCATGATGCTGCTGCTCGGCACGACCCTGCTGGAAGTGAATCATCTGGCCGAAATGGTCTCGAAGAACTTGAGCTTCCATCATGGTATCTACTATGTCATCTACGAATTCACACTCGATCTGTTCGGCATTCTCTTTCTGCTGGGCACCGTCTTGTTCGCCGGTCGACGGTTGTGGAAGCCGCCCAGTGTCGGACATCGCCCCAGCGACTGGCTGGTACTGGCATTGTTTCTGGCGATCGGCCTCACGGGCTATGCCGTGGAAGCGCTCCGCATGGTTTGGCAACAGCCGGTAGGGATCGGCGCACGTTGTTCGCCGGTCGGATATTGGCTGGCATCGATGATGAGCCATTGGACCGAGTCGCAGGCCCGCGCGGCCCATCTGGGTGTCTGGTGGCTGCACTCGCTGTTGGTCTTCGGATTCATTGCCGCGATTCCATTCACTCGCTTGTTCCACTTCATCGCCGGTCCGATGAATTTGTTTTTGTCGAAACCCGTACTGGGTCAATTGAAACCGGTCACATTGGAAGAGGCCGAACGAGACGGCCGGATCGGTGTCAGTGATATTCGGCATCTGAACACTCAACAGCTGCTGAGTCTCGATGCCTGCATGGAATGTGGACGCTGTGAAGATGTCTGTCCGGCCTTTGCAACCCACAAACCGTTATCGCCGAAAAAGGTGATCCAGGATTTGAAGTCGGTCATGGAGCGTCTGCCCGATGTCGCCGTGGATGCTCCGCTGAATCCCCACGAAGTCATCGAAGCGGAGACACTCTGGTCCTGCACGGCGTGCAGCGCTTGCGTGTTTGTCTGTCCGGTTCGTATCGATCAACTGTCGTTGATTCTCGATTTGCGTCGGCATCTGACCAGCGAAGGTGGCCTGAGCGGCACAGCGGCGACCGCACTTCGCCGAATGCAGTCCAGTGCTAATCCCTGGGGCTTCCCTCAGGACGAACGCGCGAACTGGATGCAAAGCACATCGACATCCCAACCAGACTGAGCACCCCATGGCTGAAAATCAATTGGATGTTCCCACCGTCACGGCGCCGACCGTCAAGCAGAATCCTCAATTTGAGATTCTGTACTGGATCGGTTGCGCCGCCTCGTATGACCGACGGGCGCAGCGCGTGGCACGAGCCATGGTCAAGCTGCTGAACGCCGCCAAAGTCAACTTCGCGATTCTCGGTAAAGAAGAAAAATGTACCGGTGATTCTGCGCGGCGGCTGGGTGACGAATTCCTGTTCCAGGAACTGGCCGAAGCCAACATCGCAACGCTGTCCAAGTACAACGTCCGGAAAATTATCGCGCATTGCCCGCATTGTGTGAATGCACTGCTGAAAGACTATTCGCAGTTTGGTGGTCAGTATGAAGTGGTGCATCACACGCAATTTCTGGCAACATTGCTTCGCGACGGACGACTGAAGATCGAGGGAGAGCTTCCCGCATCGCTGCAAAGCGGAGTGACCTATCACGATCCGTGCTATCTGGCGCGGGTCAATGGCATCCATGAAGAACCACGCGAAGTCTTGGGAGCGGTACTGGCTCAGTCGGCCGATGGCGGAATCCGCGAAATGAGTCGCTGCCGCGAAAAAACATCCTGCTGCGGCGCGGGCGGCGGGCGCATGTGGATGGAAGAATCACCCCAGCAGCGTGTTTCGACCTCCAGAGCTGGCGAAGCACTCGCCACGGGAGCCCAGACCGTCGCCGTGGGATGTCCCTTCTGTTTGACCATGTTGACTGATGGTGTCGCGGCTCAAGAAAGTCAGGCCCGGGTTTTGGATGTGGCCGAAATCCTGATCGAGCGACTTGGTTTTTGACCAGACGACTAAACAGCAATTTCCTGTGGGGGATTGTTATACTTGCTCCACTTTACTTTCCTTCCTTGACCCGTACGGCGTTCCGTTCAAAGAGAGTTCGACTATGAAACCGTTGCCACCCCATCTGACCGGCGGACATTTCCTGCTGAGCGACACCGACCCCAATCTGGTCTACACGCCAGAAGATCTGTCGACCGAAGAACGGCAGATTACCGAGAGCGTCGAAAAGTTCATGGACAAGGAAGTGTTCACCCGCCTGGAAGCGCTGGAACATCAGGAACCGGGACTGGCGGTCAAGCTCTTCAAACAGCTGGGTGAACTGGGACTGCATGCCCTCGAATTTCCCGAAGAGTACGGCGGGTTGGGTCTCGGCAAAGTGGCCACGACCGGGGTCGCAATGCAATTGTCCCGCCTGGGCGGCTTCGGCGTTACCTGTGGTGCTCACACCGGGATCGGCGGCATGCCGACGATGTACTTCGGTACGCCGGAACAAAAGCAGAAGTATCTGCCGCGGTTGGCCACTGGTGAACTGATGGCCGCGTACTGCCTGAGTGAGGCAGGGTCGGGCTCTGACGCATTGGGGATGAAAACCAAGGCCACACTCTCGCCGGACGGAAAACACTACCTGCTGAACGGCGCGAAGATGTGGATCACCAACGCCGGTTGGGCCGATCTGTTCACCGTGTTTGCCAAAGTCGACGGCGAACATGTCACCGCCTTCCTGGTCGAACGCACCTTCCCCGGTGTTTCGTTCGGTAAGGAAGAACACAAGCTGGGCATCAAGACGTCGTCGACACGGCGCGTCATTCTGGAAAATGCTCAGGTGCCCGTCGAAAACGTACTGGGCGGCGTCGGTAAGGGTGCTTACATCGCCTTCAACATTCTCAATTTCGGTCGCTTCGGTCTGGGGGCCGGCACCGTCGGCGGTTCGGCCGACAGCCTGCGGACTGCGACTAAGTATGCGCTGGAACGTCATCAGTTCGGACGTCCGCTCACCTCGTTCGGCCTGATCCAGCAGAAGCTGGGTGACATGGCAGCTCGCATCTTCGCCGTCGATAGCACGACCTATCGCACCGCTTCGATGATCGATGCCGTGATGGCCACGGGCGAAACGATGGACCTGACAACGCCTGCCTTCCCTCGCGGCATGGAAGAGCTCGCCGTGGAATGTTCGATCATCAAGGTGGCCTGCAGTGAAGTCCTGTTCTATGTGACGGACGAAACGCTGCAAATTCACGGCGGATATGGATTCACCGAAGAATTCACTCCTGCCCGTTCGGTTCGAGATGCCCGCATCAACCGCATCTTCGAAGGGACCAACGAAATCAACCGGTTGTTCATCACCAGTACGCTGCTGCGTCGCGTTCAGCGAGGTCGCTTCGCGTTGCCAACCGCGGCACCTGACAAGTTCGTGCCCGCCGCGAAAGATGCGGAACCATTGCAAAAAGTGGAATCGCTGCTGAAGGGTGCGAAACTACTGGCGTTGGCGCTGACCGGCCTTGCCGCCAAGAAGTTCGGCGAAAAACTGGCCGAGCAGCAGGAAGTCCTCGCGGCAATCAGCGACGTAATCATCGAGATCTACCTGGACGAAAGTGCGCTGCTGCGAACTCTGAAAGCCAAGGGCAAGGGGGCGGCGGCAAATACGATGACCGACCTGACCTTGGCGTTGATGAACGACAGTGTTTCTCGCATGGAGAAAAGCGCCGCGACGGTACTCGCTGCCTGCAGCACGGGCGAGGAATTCCATCAATACCTGAAACTGTCTCGGCACTTGCTGACCTGGACACCACTGAATGTGGTCGAACTTCGCCGAAGCATCGCCAAACGACTGTGCGAAGTCGGCAGCTATCCAGCGTTGGTCGGAGGTTAAATCGATCCGCCGAGTTGGCGGTCTGAGATTTTTGATCGACAGTCGAAGAAAGCCGGGGTGCAGCATTGCCCCCGGCTTTCTTTCTAACGCGCAAACGATTGCCAGAAGACGCTCTCACGAGAACTATCCGCAGGGCCCTCCTACGCCCAGGCTGGCTGGTCGAATACGGCACACAGTTTGGCTAGAATCCCAGATCAATGGGGACGCCGAGAGGCGAAAATACCGGCGCTTGCGGATTCCCTTATCGCGGCAACCCTGAACAGGGTCCAATCCGAATTAGGAAGGTTTGAAATGAAGTATCGATGGCCATTGAAAATGGCAGGTCTGTTCGTGGCATTGTTCGGCTGTTGTGCGACATTCCTCTCGGCGGAAGATCGTCCCAGCAGTGCGATCCCGAATGTCGTCGTCGAACATTCGAATATCTATGCGGTCCCCAAGCGGTTCGGTGGCTGGCCGGCCAATCATGGCATTTGGTCGTGGGACAATAATGAAATCCTGGTCGGATTTGCGGCCGGGGACACGAAAGACCTCGGCCCCAATCGCCACGCGATCGATCGTGAAAAGCCGGAAGAACATCTGCTGGCCCGCAGTCTCGACGGCGGCAAAACCTGGAAGGTCGAGAATCCTTCGGAGCAGGGTGCGTTGATTCCCGCGGGAGCCATGCTGCACGGCATCGCACCGCCGTGGTTGAAAGAAAAGCCCTGGCAAGATTGTCCGGGCGGGCTCGATTTCACGAATCCCAATTTCATCATGACGCTACGGATGACCGACCATCACATCGGCCCCTCGCGGTTCTCTTATTCGACCGACCGCGGCAAGAAGTGGCACGGGCCGTTCCGGCTGACAGTCAATGACCCCGATGGCAAGCCCATCGGAATCGCGGCCAGAACCACCTATATCGTCAACGGACCACACGATTGTTTTGTATTCCTCACGGCAGGAAAGCCCGATCACGAGGAAGGCCGCGTGTTCTGTGCGCGAACGACGGACGGTGCGAAGACCTGGCAGTTTGTAGCCTGGATCGGTGACGATCCGAAAGACGGTTACGCCATCATGCCATCAGCGATCCGGCTGGGGACATCAGAACTGCTGGTGACCATCCGATGCCGCGACGAAAAGCGCGCCTGGATCGATTCCTATCGTTCCACCGATAACGGGCAGAGCTGGAAACTCGACTCAACCCCTGCGCCAGATCTGGGCGAAGGAAATCCCCCCAGCATGCTTCGGCTAGCGGATGGGCGGGTCTGTCTTGTTTATGGTCTCCGCGCCGAACCGTATGAAATGCGCGCTCGATTGAGCAATGACGGTGGCCGAACTTGGGGTCCGGAATTGACCTTGCGAGGCAACGGCGGCGGACGCGACATCGGCTATCCGGCCAGCATCCAGCGACCCGATGGCAAGATCGTGTCGACGTACTATTTCCATGATCAACCGACAAGTGATCGCTATGTCGCCGCCACGATCTGGGATCCCAGTCGGGTCCCCAAATAAGTGGTCTGGTTGTCGAGGCGGGAACAAAATCCCCGCGAAATTTTCGCCTGACAAGGGCGTTCCTCAATTCGGGGAACGCCCTTTTTTTATTGACTGTCGGCGTTTTCCGCGACACCCGTGGTCCCGAACCTGTCATGCCAATCTTGTTTTTCGCATCACCCTTCTGCGATGGTTGGACCGATCCCTATCAACTTCACTCCTGTCGACTATGAAAACAAGACCGTCCCGCGTAAAACGGTGCACTGTTGTCCGAATCGAAAGATTCGTGGATCGACTTGGTAGACGAGGATCATGCGATCGGACGAAGAACCAACCTACTAAGTTAACGCGGAATCGGACCGATGCATTCATGCCCCGATTCCCCTCCTGCCCACTGGCGATTCTCAATAAAGGATTTGTGTAATGAACCGTTCGGGGTTTCTGCAGACGGCTTTCATGCTGGGACTGATCATCGGGATGGTGCTCCCCCTTCAAGCCGCGGCGCCCGCCGTGGTTGTGAGTCTGAAAAGCATTGAAGAAATCCTGGACGACGCCGATTTCATCGGCAGCAATGTCGGTCAGGAAGGATTGAAGGAAGTCGCTGAACAGAACATCAAGGCTCTGACGGGTGGTGCGGGGCTGTCGGGCGTCGATCGAGAAAAAACGCTGGGCCTTTATTGGAACCTGGTCGAATCTGAACCCGACAACATGGGAACGGTCGTGGTGTTCCTGCCCATCTCGGACGAAGACGAGTTCAAAGACTTGCTCAAGAAGCTGGCCCCCGACCTGAAAGATGACGACGGACAGTGGTCGCTGACCGTGCAAGGCCTGCCGCTGTTCGCCAAGTTTGCCAACGATTACTGCTATATCAGCACCGCCAAAGAGGGACTGACCGATCTGTCCGACCCCGCAAAAATTGCGAACACCGAATACGATATTGCCTTCGATTTGAATCTGAGCAGCATTCCCCAACAGGCGAAAGACACGTATTTGGGAGTGGCGGAACAAGGAGCCCGACAGGGACTTCAGGAACAACCCGAACCCGAGAACGATGCCGAAGCCGTTGGTCGAAAACTGGGCTTTGACGGCATGCTCGGCACCATCAAGTCGGTCGTCAATGACGGTGATAAGCTGACGTTCGGACTGGATGTCGACAGCGAATCGAGAGTGATCGGATTGGATCTCGGTCTGACTGGCAAACCGAAAACACCGCTCGCACATGCCTTGGCTATCTACGGTAAGACCACACCCACATTCGCGGCCGTGACTTCCGATGATGCGCCATTGCAATTGATCATGACGCTGCCGACGACCGGGCTGTTTAAAGAGTATGACGAGTTGATCGAAGGCATGCGAAAAACGGCCGACGCCGAAATCGACAAGGATCCAAAGCTGGAGGACGACGCCGACCGCAAGGCCGCGAAAGACGTCACCAATCGCCTGTTCAACATCGCCCAGGCAACCGTGAAGACAGGCTCGTTGAGCGCGGTCATCGTGTTCGAACAAGGCGACGAAGACACTGTTCGTGTGATCGGTGGCGCGAAAGTGGCCAAAGGGGATGACGCCGGTAAGTTGCTCGACGACATTCTCAAATTGTCCAAGGAAAGTCCTGACCTGGCCAAGATCAAGCCCGATGTCGCCAAGCATGCCGGAGCCCGGATTCATGCCATTACGCCCGACCTGAACGACAAACAAACGGCCATGTTCGGATCCGACCCGTCACACCTGGCGATTCGGACCGACAGCCTGTGGCTTTCGTTGGGAGGCGGTAATCTGGAAGCTCTGAAGAAGGCCCTGGATCAATCCGGAAAGAAAGCCGCGAACTCGGAACCTCCGATTTCGTTGCGAGTCAAACCCGCGACACTCGTCACATTGATCGAACAGGACGATCAGGCCCTGATCGAACGCGCGGAAGCGTTGGCCGGCGAATCGGGGGATGTCTTGAACGTCAAACTCGCTCCGAAAGGGACGACGGGCATCGATTTTCATCTGGATTTTGGGATCGACCTGATTAACCTGTTCAACGCCGATATCCAGAGGGCACCTGCCGTTCAATAGTCTTATTTGCTTTTGCTGTCGATAGTTATGAAAATAGAGCAGGGCCTCGGGTCGTCGACCGCGGGGCCTTTCTCGCGCATTCCTGCTCGGCCGCGGCGGGGAATGGGAACTTTTTTATCGGGGCCAGCGTCCTAAGTTCAGCTCATCGTGAACCAGATACCGGACCAAACGCTGATCGAGAACTGTCTGGCCGGTCGACGAGAGGCTTTTGGTCTGCTTGTCGAGCGGTATCAGAACCGGCTTTTTCATTCTTTGATCCACTTGCTGGGCTCGCGCGATGACGCCCAGGATGTTGCGCAGGATGCGTTTATCCAGGCTTTTCAAAAGCTTTCAAGTTTTCGCGGACAGTCTCAGTTCTACTCGTGGCTGTTCCGCATCGCCTTCAATCGAGCGGTGAGCGACAAACGAAAGATGAGACGTATGTCGATTTCTCTCGAAGGTCGACGCGAGACGATCGGTATCGAGACGTCGGATCTGAATCCGTCGAGCGAACCATCGTATGCCATGGACGTGGCGGATCGACAACGGATCGTTCAGCAGGCACTGGCTGAATTGTCCGAAGAGTTTCGTACGGCACTGACACTGAAAGAGATGGACGGGATGAGTTACGAAGAAATCGCCGATTTGTTGGACGTTCCGCTGGGAACAGTCCGCAGTCGGATTCATCGGGCTCGTCTCGAATTGCGAGATAAACTTTCCGTATTACTTCGATCCGAGATCCTTTGAAATGGTCCCACTACCCGCCAGCAAAAGGGACGCATTTCCCGACCGGGGATCCTCGACGTTCGTCATCCAATATTGTCCGTTTTCATCGATTTCGTGTTTTGCCCTGACGAAAGAGGCTGCCGGTGGTGGCAGCAGGAAGAAGCGATGACCATGAACCAACCGGTTCCCGACGAATTGATTTCGGCCTACTTCGATGGCGAAGTCACACCTGACGAGCGTCGACAGGTCGAACGGCTGCTCGAATCTTCGGCCGAACGGCGGCAGTCGCTGGACGACACTTCAAAGTTGTCGGCGCTATTGCATTCATTCCCGCGCGAAGCAGCACCTGCGGATCTGGCGACGAACGTCCAAACGCAAATCCAAAAGATTCAGCAGACGGTCGCGGCTTCCGCCACCGCGAAACCGCGAAATTTGCGTCGTGAATGGACGGCCTTTGCCACCGGAATCTTCGCCACCTTGGCATCACTGGTGTTGTACGTCGCCGGTAGTCCGTCGCCGTACAATACCACGAAAAATGACGCCGTACGTTTGCAAGTGGCAACGCGTGACGATTCGAATCACAATCGACCGACCGAGGATCGGATTGTTGCCCAAGATCATGTGGATTTGATGGAATTGCCTGCCGATTTGCCAGTACCGTCCGCACCCGGATTTTCGGTGGTGAATAACAACTCGCAGCTAGCGCGAGAAGTGAATCCGCCAATTGCGACGGGAACGCTCAATGAATCGTTGTCGACCACCTCTCCTCTGTCGTTGGCACTCAAGAAATCGACGGTGGCGACCGAACCGGAAAAAGCGGCCGCGCCGAACTTGCTTGTGGCTCAACCGCAAAACGTCCAGGTTGGTGAAATGACAGGCGAGATGCAGTTAGTGCCCCAACCGAAAGAGGAATTCCTGCAGTCGTTGAAACGGGGCGACGTCATTGTGCAGCATGTGGCTGATCCCGACAACACCGTTATGATCGTCGAGCTCGTCGTCGTCGATATCGACAAAGGGATCGAAGAAATGCGACTGCTGCTGCAGAAGCGGGATCTGCGACCGGCCGAGAATGATCTGCCGTCCGGCATCTCCACCGCGACCAAAGGAACCGGTCTTGCTGGTAAGCCTGCCAGTCAGAAAATCGCCTCGCCCGACGAACTGATCGTGCTATATGTCCGAGCGTCAGGAACACAACTGGCCGATGCCCTCGCGGAATCAGTGCAGCTTCATCCAGAGATCTATCGGGAATTGGCTCCGCAGCTGCCAATTGAACTGCGGCTCAACCAAAACTCCGCCTCGGCCTCGGCCGCGACAGCCGATGTCAAAGCTGACGGGAAAACACCAGCCCAAGCGTTTGAAGTTCACGACACCGCCCCTGATCAGCCGTCGGTCGCTGCCGAAGCCGATTTTGTGATCCATTCTTTTGCCAGCTTGAATGGAATGACCGTCAATGACGACCGCAATCGCGACATCGAATGGAAAGAGACCCAACGACGAAAAGCGAGAATTCTCGCCGGAACGATCGCCGGTAAGGGTGTGGCCGATTCGGCAGCAGCCCCTGTGGCCAATGGGGACGATTCCGATTCGCCACTCTCAAAGACCCCTCTTGACAAGAAGGACGTCAAATCCGATAAGGCGAGCCAAGACATCGGCAATTCATCGCAGGGATACGCGACATTTCGGGTCGCGGTCGATAACCAACGTCACCCGACGCAACAGCAAGGACCAACACGCCAAAACAGAGGGGGTGCCCCAGTCAATCTGTTCGCGGGTAATTCGCTGTCGTTTGGTGTTGTGGACAATTTTCAGCAGAAACCGGCTCGATCGAATTTCGGCCAACGTGATCCTCGCCTGATGAGGATGTTGATCGTCCTGAAAACTGAACAGATCGCCGCCCATCCCTGAAAGCCGCGGTGGCAGCGATCATCTGATCCTGCGCGGCTGTGGATGCGACTTTTGCATGCGGCGCTTCATTTGCTCACAAGGGCTATGGTGAAGATTCCGTGATCAGCCCCCCAAACCGGTTGTCGTCGGCCGCTTCGACCAGCGCGGTCCACAGCATCAACCCTCACTGGACATCCGAGAGACCATGAACAAAGCCTTCATTCGCGAACCGGATCAATTCCCCAGCCGTTGTCCCGAATGTGCTTCGATCGGACAACCAGTCGGGCCCGAAACGCTGAGAGCCCAAGTGCCATTCGACGCTCTCAACACGCTGGCCGAATCTGCCTATTTCTGTCCCGATAGCCTTTGTGAAGTCGTCTACTTCGACGATTATTCGGCCATCGTCAACCGGAAACAGTTCGATCATCTCATCCCGATCAAAGATGCCGAAGCCCCGATTTGCAGCTGCTTCGGACTCCGGCGAGAAGATATTGAACGCGATGTCGAAGAGGGTGGAGTGTCTCGAACGAAGGCCGCCGTCTTAAAGGCCCAATCGGGCGAAGCACGCTGTATGACGCTTTCACCCAACGGTCGTTCCTGCGTCAACGAGTTGCAGTGTTACTACCTCAAGCACAAACAGCGCGTCGATCAATCTCAAAATCGCCGCGGCAAAACCGGCTAGGGACCATCGGACGTAGGCGCTCGAAGTGGAGGCCACCCCGGTTGCCCAAACGGCAGACATCTGACCCGATTACTTGGCCGAGTTCGCTTCCTCGCGACCACGCAGCCAGTCTGCAATCCACAACTGGCTGGAGCCATCAGGAGTGCGTGTCGACGTCCACATCAGGCTCTTTCCATCGGGACTGAACACCGGCAGTACGTCCTGAGCCGTGCTCGAAGTGACCTGCGTGATCGCTCCACCCTTGAACGATCCGCCGGACCGGTCGATCTCCATGGTGAAGAGATGAAAGGGTGCATTCGCCGGCCCTTTGCTGTAATCGGCCGAAGCCCAGACGATGTACTTACCGCTGGGATGGAAGTACGGACACCAGTTCACCTGATCGAGATTGTTCGTCAGCTGGACCTCGGTCTTGCCGTCGACCGAAATCGCGAACAGTTGTAGCATATGTTCCTTCTGCCGGTCCGAACGAAAGATCACCCACTGATTGTCGGGCGAGAAAAAAGGACCTCCGTCATATCCCGGATGGTTGGTCAACCGCCGCACGTTTGATCCATCGGCGTCCATGATGTACAGATCGGGATCACGGTCCCGGGACGACGTGAAAACAATCTGCTTACCGTCGGAAGAATAACTTCCCTCGGCATCATAGCCGGGCGAATCGGTCAGACGCTTGAGACCTGTTCCGTCAAAATTGATCTCGTAAATATCCATGTGAGGATCGAAGTCCCACATGTACCGACGCCGACCTCCCTTGGCTGCTTCTTCACGGGCTTTCAGTTCGGTCTGATCGATTTGCGGATCGGTATGACTCGACGCAAATAAGATCTTTGTTCCGTCCGGGGAAAAATAGGCGCAAGTCGTCCGGCCCCGGCCGGTGCTCAATAGTCGTGGCGTCTTCTCGTCCAGCTTCTGCACGTAAATTTGATAAAACGGATAGCCGATCGGATAAGCCTGATAGACGATCCAGTCTCCCTTCGGCGAGAAGTATCCTTCGCCCGCGCGCGGAAGCCCGAGCGTCACTTGCCTTTGATTGGCCAGATATTTCGCCTCAGCCGCATCATCAGTCACCACCGGCGGTGCACCAAGAATCACGAATAGCAATGCCGTCAACATGAAGGATCTCTCCCAAAATCGATCTGCCATCAACACACGCGGTGCCCCACCGCAAATTACCCGTTTCCCGATTCAGCCGTCATCCTGACTCACAACGATCCTGCTTGGGCAAGTGATCCCGATCGTTTCACAGCGGCACGCTCAGGGAACGACCGTTGTCTCGAGAATTGATCCCCAGAAAATAGGGCACAGCCACACGACTCCAACGATCAGCGGAAGGATACTGCCCGGCGCCGTCGCCCCAACAGGACTGCAACATGTCGGTGTTGATGATACCCGGGTTCATTGCGACCGCGGCCATCCCTGAGGGAAGTTCTTGAGCGAGTGCCTGCGACAATCCTTCCACGGCATACTTGGTCGCACAATAGGGAGCGACTTCGGGTGCCGTTGATCGTCCCCAGCCGGAACTGAAATTGATAATCGTTCCTCGCCGTCGCCCAATCATCGATGGAACAAAATGCCGAATTACGTTGGCCGTACCGATCAGATTGATCTCGACCACCTGCCGAAACTCGTCAGCCGACACTTGCCATAACGGCGCCAATCGATTCATGACGCCCGCGTTGTTAATCAGCAAATCGGGAATCAAACCGGTCTCGAGCATCGACCGAGCCCACGCCCCAACTTGGCGATCGTCCGACACGTCGACCACGTCGAACTGATGAGTGGACGCGAAGACCGATCGCATCTCTTCCACATCTGTCACCGATCGGCCGCAGCCAAAAACGGTATGACCCGCTTCGATAAAGCGTTCGACCATGGCTCGACCACAACCACGGGTCGCCCCCGTGATGATCACCGTCTTTTTTGTGCTCACGAGCATCTGCGTTCATCCTGGTCGTCGAGAGTCAGTCCGCAATCAGGGCCACCGGCAGGCTGTTGCCAAACCGACGAAAATCTTTGAACGTCCAGACGACTCGCTTGTCGGCATCGACTTCGATCAACTGGGGATTATTCTCACCGCAGTGGCAATTGACAATCAGTGTATTCCCGTCAGGCAATCGCTGCACCATCGTCACCCAGGCCAGGGTAATGCCGGGAAGTTCCTTTTCCTCGACGGACCAGACTGTTTTGCCCGCGTTGTCGACCTCAATCACGCGGTGGCCGTCACCCATTCCGATCAGCGTATTGCCGTTCTTCAATCGTAACGCCGAATAGACCTTGGTTCCGGTTTTGTATTCCCAGACAATTTTTCCGGTGTCGTCGTACTCACGCACGATCTTGTTGTCGCCTTCATGTGCGACAAGGTAGTTGCCATTGTCCAGCTTTCGCACCAGGCGCGTATCGGTGTGCGGATTCGGATACTCCACTTTCAGTGGCACGTGTTTCTGAATTTTGCCATCAACGTCGACCTCAATTATCCGAGCAGGTCCGCTTTCGACGATCATCGTCAGACCATTGGCCAGCCGCTGAAAGGCATGCACCTCCACTCGTTTGCCCTCATTGCCGTTCTGTCGCGCTGCATCATATTTCCAGACGATTTTTCGTTCGGATGTCATCTCGACAATCTCAGTCCAATCGGTCTGGAACAGGATGTTGCCGTTGGGAAGCAGCGAGACATCATGAATGTTCCGAATGGGAATCTGCCATTCGATGTCACCGTTCCGATCAACCAGCGCCAGTGCTTTCGCTGAGTAATCGCCGACCAGAACTTTCCTCGCCCGGCCGGTATGAACCGCGGAGTTGTCTTCGGCCATCAACGAGCAAGTGACCGATAGCAGCAGACTCACAGTGAAGCAGACAAATCGAGCGAGTGGCATGGCACAGGTTCTCTGGAAGTTGAACGGAAGAGATTTCGCCCCCGATTGTAACTCCGCGACCTCAGCGCGACCTCATTCACGAAGTCATTTCAGGGGAAATCTCAATCAGGGCAGACCACACAAACCGGGCGTCGGCCGACGTTCCGTATTTTTCTGAATTCCGGCATGACAACCTGACAACTTTCGACCCGACCACGCTGACGATTCGATGATCCATTCCACATTCCGAATTCGACGGGCAGGCGCGCCAAGTCGCTCCTGGTTTGTGGGTCAGAACGTCACCTTGGACCGTAAGGTTCACTTGTGATGGAAATGGGAATTTGTCGTGCGCAAACAGGGCTTTTTCTTCAACCCGCGAGCCGATGGCTGAACCCTTCCATTTTTCGTTTGCAATTCCCGGCGATTGGGTGCCCCTTTTTCTTGTCGGCCCCTGCTTTCTCGCATTTTTTGGAACATTTTGCCCCATCAACAAGGCCATCGATTTGCGAGAACAACGAATCAAACCACACCGATTTGTCACCGATGGACTCCGAAATCGGGCCGCGAAATCATGATCCTCCACTGACGCGAAAATAGAAGAACATCAGGTACCGGCTCAAACCGGTTTCCTTCCGCAACCACCTTTCTCCGATTTGATGATTTTGAGCGTGTGGAGAGAACCAAAAATGAGAATTCTCCACCTGCCAAACCGCCTGCTTTGACATCACATATCACCACGGCTAGGATTCGGCCTTCCTGAACGAACCGTAATACTTTTCCGAGTCGAGTTGTGACCAACAGCGATCAGGATCGCGATGGGCGTAGCGCGGCAGCTCGAGGTTATGTTCTAGCGGGCAGGGTAACGTCGATTGGAATGCAAATGGCCATCCCGCCAGCGATCGGGTGGTGGGCCGACAGCAAATTCAACACGGCACCTTGGTTGTTGATCGTGGGTGCGGTGCTCGGATTTACGATCTCGATGCTGGAATTGGTGCGGTTCGCCAAGGACAGCGAAAATTCCAAAGATTGACAGCCACGGAATCAGTTGAATTGAGGATTGGGATGCAGTCCCTGGCGCGTCGGCTGGCTGTCTTTACCTTGGGAATGCTGGTTTGCGGTGGCCTGGAAGCCGTCATCGCGTCAGGGTTGGTTGGGTTAAGGGGTGTTGAAGGGGTTGCGTACTCCGTATTGCTGTGTCTCGTGCCGGGCTGGTTAACGATCTACGCCGGCGAATTAATGAGACATGTCGATCTTTCGGCGTATGTCGTACTCGTCGGGACGGCGGTTCGATTGCTGTTCGTGCTGTTGGGTATGGTCACGATCAGTGCGATTCGCCCAGATCTGGGATTTCGTGAATTCACGGTCTGGTTAATTGTCGGGTATCTGGCGTCACTCGCCCTCGAAACTTGGATGGTATTGCTGCCGTCTCCCGTGGATGCGGCAAAACAATAAAGCACTAGCGTGTTGGCAGTTATGGACCCTTTTCATCACGTACGCGACGGTAAAACCTGGGAGCTTCCCGGGTTTATGCTCAAGCTGCTGGGGCGCGACCAGCAGCTCGTGTTGCCCTTCGGCCTGACCAAATACATGGTTCTGCAGGTCGTTGCGGCTCTGTTGGTACTATTGGTCTTCCGTGGTTTGGCGAAGCGAGTGACCCATGGTCAGCCGGCCAAAGGCGTCTGGTGGAACTTCTGGGAAATGCTGGCGGCCTATGTGCGGGACGAGGTCGTTCGCCCATCGATCGGTATTCCGCACGACGATCATGGCCATGGGGACGGTCATGGCGAAGGTCACCACCATCACGCCGAACACTCTGACATTTCACATGCTGTTGAAGTCGGACACCCGGCGGACAAATATCTGCCGTATGTGTGGAGCGTCTTCTTCTTCGTTTTGTTCTGCAACCTGCTCGGCGCGATTCCGCTGTTGGGATCTCCTACCGCTAACATCAATGTGACTGGTGCGCTGGCATTCGTGACATTCTTGCACGTCGCCTATTACGGTTCAGAACGATCGGGGTTTGGTGGATTTCTGAAATCGCTGGTGCCGCACATGGACTTGCCGGCGCCGATTGCGATCGTGCTTCTACCGATGATCTGGGTGATCGAAGCGGGTGGTCTGCTGATCAAGCATGGCGTGCTCGCAATTCGACTTTTCGCCAACATCATGGCCGGCCACACCGTACTGGGAGTGTTCCTGAGCTTTATCGCTGCGGAAGAGATCGTGGCCAATGGTGCACTGTGGGGCCTGGTGATGCCGGCCAGTATTTTGGCTCAAGTCGCCATCGGGATGTTGGAACTGTTTGTCGCTTTCCTGCAAGCGTATGTATTTGCCTTGTTGACGTCGTTATTCATTAGTGCGGCCGTGAATCCACACTGATGTGCTGTTTTGCCAAATGTCTTTGGGTACTGCCCAAATTTCCGGGTTAGGAGAGTTGAAGTGAGTCAGAATTTGCGAGTTTTGGTGTACGGCGTTGGAATGTTTCTCGCCTTGTCGGCACCTGCGTTCGCTGCCGAAGGGGGCAGCGGCGGAGTGCATTTCTCGGCAGCCATCGGTGCTGCTTTGACGATTTGCGGAGCTGGCTACGGCATCGGCCGTATTGGTCAAGCTGCCGTGGAAGGAATGGCTCGTCAGCCGGAAGTTGCGGCCAAGATCCAAACCGCGATGATCATCGCGGCCGCTTTGATCGAAGGTGCGACGTTCTTCGCGCTGATCGTTTGCATGGGTAGCAATACCAACTACAAGCCATTCAACTGATTCGGCTTGGCCCGTGAATTGAGTGGAATCTTCCTTCGGGTGGTTTGGCTATGTTTGCAGTGATTTCGCGATTGTTTGCTGTGTTCCTGCTGTGCTTGGCACTGCAGGCCCCCCTGACGGCTTTTGCGGCAGAGGAAGTTCATGCCGCTGCGCATGCGGAAGGCGGTCACGACACTTCGTTGCCAATGAAATGGCAAACGGACTTGGCCTTGTTTTCGTTGATCACGTTCGCGGTTTACGTGGCGGTGCTGCGGACTGGGGCCTGGGGGCCATTACAAGCGGGATTGAACGAACGCGAACGAGCTATTCGACAGAACATTGCTGATGCGGAAGCCAACCGTCTGAAGTCCGAAGCCCTGCTGAAGGATTACGATCTGAAGCTGGCCAAGGTTCAGGAAGAAGTTCGCGACATTCTGGCGGAAGCACGACGTGACGCCGAGCATACCAAGCAAGAGATTGTCGCCACCGCACAGCGTGAGGCCGAGGCGACAAAGCATCGAGCGATTGCCGAGATCGAACGATCGCGTGATCTGGCGCTGACCGAGCTGTTCGATTTCGTGTCGAATAATGTTGTCAACGCCACCGAGCAAGTGATTGGTCGCAGTCTTTCGGGAACGGACCATGAACGCCTGGTTTCGGAAGCACTGGCCCAAATGAACGTAAGACGGAACTAGGGAGCTGGTTGACGTGGATTCACAAGACCTTCGCACCCGCATTCCTTCGGTAATGGAAGACCCCGGCGCCCGTTCGGTCGCCAAGGTCTATTCCGACGCGTATCTGGATCTGGCCGGCGGCAACGGAATTCCGGCGGCATTGGAAGAATTGGGTTCGTTCGTCAGCGATGTCCTCGGGGCTAATCCCGAGTTCGATCGGATGCTGCGAACTCAGGAGTTGAATGTCGACGCAAAACGGCAATTGCTCGAAAAAGTCGTCGTGCCGCGGTCGACACCGCTGTTTGCGGATTTTGTTCGTGTGGTCTGTCAACATGACCGACTGGATTTATTGCCGCTGATTCATGACTTGGCCGTTCGAGAGGCTGAGCGACGATTGGGTCAGCGACGAGTACAAGTAACGAGTGCAAGCGAGTTGTCCTCTGGGGCGCTCGAATCCATTCGAAACAACCTGGCTAAGGCCTTGTCAACACAGCCGATTTTGGAAACGCGAGTCGACCCTTCGCTTTTGGGCGGAATGACGATTCGCGTAGGCGATACCGTCTATGACGGTTCCTTGAAAACTCAAGTAAAACAACTTCGCGCTCGTTTGCGCGAGAGGTGTCTGAATGAAATTCAACGCGGGCGAGATCGCTTCAGTCATCAAGACGGAAATTGAAGGCTTTCGCGGACAGATTCAAAGCAGTGAAGTCGGACGAGTAGTCGAGGTCGGCGACGGCATCGCACGCGTCTACGGACTGGCTACGGCCATGGCCGGTGAAATGGTCGAATTCACCCGTAGCGGTGTTCGCGGCCAGGTGTTCAACCTGGAAGAGAACTCCGTGGGTGTGATCATTCTCGGCAATTACCTGAAGATCACCGAGGGCGAAGAAGTGCGAACCACCGGTTCGCTCTTGTCGATCCCTGTCGGCGATGCCTTGATCGGGCGTGTCGTCGATCCCCTGGGTGTTCCGCTGGACGGAAAAGGTCCGGTGCTGTCGACCGAAACACGGCCGCTGGAAACCACGGCGCCTGGTGTGGCCGGACGTCAGCCGGTGAAGCAGCCCCTGCAAACGGGCATTAAGGCCGTTGACGCCATGACTCCGGTCGGACGTGGTCAACGAGAATTGATCATCGGCGACCGAAAAACAGGTAAGACGGCCGTCGCGGTGGACGCGATCATCAACCAGAAGGGCGGCGACGTCATCTGTGTGTATGTGTCGTGTGGCCAGCGAGCCAGTTCCACGGCAGGTGTGGTCGAAGCTCTCACCAAGGCCGGTGCGATGGATTACACCATCGTCGTCAGTGCCTCGGCCAGCGATCCAGCACCATTGCAATACATCGCTCCGTACGCCGGTGCCTCGATTGCCGAATACTTCATGTATCAGGGCAAACACACACTGGTCGTGTACGATGACTTGACCCGTCAGGCCACCGCTTACCGTCAGTTGTCGCTGTTGATGCGACGTCCACCAGGCCGCGAAGCCTATCCTGGTGACGTGTTCTACTGTCACAGCCGGTTGCTGGAACGAGCCGCCAAGTTGAGCGACGAATTGGGTGGCGGTTCAATGACGGCCTTGCCGATCATCGAAACCCTCGAAGGTGAAGTGTCGGCCTACATTCCTACCAACGTGATTTCGATCACTGACGGTCAGATTTATCTGGAACCGGACCTGTTCTTTAAGGGTGTCCGGCCGGCCATTAACGTCGGTATTTCGGTGTCCCGCGTCGGTGGTAACGCTCAAACCAAGGCAATGAAGAAAGTCGCCGGTAGTTTGCGACTGGACTTGGCCGCTTTCCGTGAATTGGAAGCGTTCGCCCAACTGGGTACGGAACTGGATAAGGCCACGCAGCAGCAACTGGACCGCGGTCGTCGCATGGTGGAATTGTTGAAACAGCCACAATTCCGACCATTGTCGATCTTCGATCAAGTCATGAGTATCTACGCCGGATCGAAGGGTTACTTTGACAAGGTGCCCGTGCCTCGCGTCCAAGAGGCCGAAGGCAACATGCTGCAGTTCATGGCGGACGAAAAGAGCGAAGTTCGCGATGCGCTGGTCAAGACCGGCGCTTTGGATGACGCAACCGAAGGTTTGTTGAAAAAGGCGTTGGAAGAATGGCGAACCCGTTGGCAAGCCACGGAAGCCAATAAGTAAAAAAGTGTTCGAAAGGGGAAATGCCCCTTTCGAACCGCGACAGTGAGACACGTACCGACTGGCAAACTGTTCGAATCAGTAAGTGAGACATGGCAAAAGCACGCGCGATCATCAAACGGTTGAAGGCCGTTCGCAACGTTCGCAAAATCACGCGAACGATGGAACTGGTGGCAACGGCGCGCTTTAAGAAGGCGATGGATCGTGCCTCGCAGGCGGCCGCTTATACGCGGAAGATTTCGGAGATCGTCGCCGACCTCAGCAACAG
Organism: uncultured Schlesneria sp.; assembly: GCA_903871875.1. GTDB lineage: Bacteria > Planctomycetota > Planctomycetia > Planctomycetales > Planctomycetaceae > Schlesneria. The sequence goes on along the minus strand of CAIQIR010000059.1, from coordinate 44,328 downwards.
CATGCAGGAAGGATCAACGTCTTTTCAACATCCCCTGCTGCAACAGCGCGACACCGAAAAGAAGAGCATTTTGCTGGTGATCACTTCGAACCGCGGCTTGTGCGGCGGATACAACGGTGGTGTCCTGCGACACGCCCAAACCCGTATTCGCCAGACTAGAAGCGACAATATCCCCCTGGATATCGAAGTTTCGGGCAAACGAGGCATCGGGTTCTTTAAGTTCCAGAAGATCGCCACGGCAGCCAGTTACACGCATTTTGAAGACAAGCCGACATTCGACGAAGTCGACGTCCTGGCCAAACGATTTATCGATCTGTTCATTCACGGTCACATTGACCGATTGGACATTGCTTACACGCGGTTTGAAACGATGGCACGTCAAAAGGCTGTCATCGAGACATTGCTACCGATCGGCAAATTGCAGCCGACGGACGCTGGTGCCGCCAAAACCGCCACCGGTGCTGTGGCAACCGCCGCGGCCAAACCCAAAGTCGACTACGATTTCCTGCCATCCCCCAAGGAAATTTTGGAAGAGATTGTCCCTGCTTCGTTCAAGGCCAAACTCTTCAAATGCTTCCTGGATGCCGCAGTCAGTGAACAAATCGCACGCATGGTGGCGATGAAGAGTGCGACCGACAATGCGGATGAAATGATTCGATCGATTCGGGCCCAATACAACCGGGCTCGCCAATCGCAAATTACTTCGGAACTGAGCGAAATTATCGGCGGCGCGGCCGCATTGGAATAGTGCGGCTTGTGTCGCCAGACAACCCGTTAGTTTGATCAGTAGTTCGTTTGATCAGAGTGGCGTACGAGACCATTCGAGAATAGAGACCACAGATATGACGACCGGCACCAACATTGGCCATGTCACCCAGATCATCGGATCGACGTTTGACGCGGAGTTTTCAGACGCTCACCTGCCCGCAATTTATAATGCGGTGAAGATCGAGACCGAAGTCAAAGGACTGAAAATCAAGGTCACCGGCGAAGTGCAACAGCATCTTGGCGGTGGTCGGGTCCGTTGCGTCGCATTGGGTTCGACAGACGGTATGGTTCGCGGCATGGACGTTCTAGATACCGGCGCTCCCGTGAGTGTGCCCGTCGGCAAGGGCACCCTGGGCCGCGTGTTCAACGTTTTGGGTGATCCTATCGACGGACGTGGAGAAGTGGCTACGGAAGAACGATGGGCCATCCACCGCGATCCTCCCAAGCTCGAAGACCTCAGTTCGAAGACCGAATTGTTCGAAACGGGCATCAAGGTTATCGACCTGTTGGTCCCCTTCGTTCGCGGTGGTAAAGCCGGTCTATTCGGTGGTGCTGGTCTCGGTAAGACCGTGATCCTGACCGAGCTGATTGCCCGTATCGCTTCGGCACATGGTGGTTATTCGGTGTTCGCAGGGGTCGGTGAACGAACACGCGAAGGAAACGATTTGTGGCTGGAAATGCAGGAAGCCGAAATCGGTAGTACCGGTCGGCACGTGATCGACCAGACGGCGATGGTATTCGGTCAAATGAACGAACCGCCGGGTGCTCGTCTTCGCGTCGCGTTGACCGCACTGACGATGGCCGAATGGTTCCGCGATGCTACGGGTGCCGACACCCTGCTGTTCGTCGATAACATTTTCCGTTTCTCACAAGCCGGTTCGGAAGTGTCCGCGTTGCTGGGACGTATGCCCAGTGCCGTGGGTTATCAACCGACCCTGGGTACCGAACTGGGTGCTCTGCAGGAACGAATCACGTCGACCAATCGCGGGGCTATTACCTCGGTGCAAGCCGTGTACGTTCCGGCCGACGATCCAACCGACCCTGCTCCTGCGACGGCCTTCGCTCACTTGGATGCCTTCCTGTACCTCGAACGACGCATCGCGGAAAAGGGCTTGTATCCCGCCATCGACCCGCTGTCGTCGTCGTCCCGAATTCTCGACCCGCTGGTGGTTGGCGAACGTCACTACAAGATCGCCCGTCGCGTGCAGCAGATTCTGCAACGCTATCGCGAACTGCAGGACATCATCGCGATTCTCGGTATCGACGAGCTGAGCGAAGAAGACAAACTGGTCGTGCATCGTGCCCGCCGTATCGAACGATTCCTGTCACAACCGTTCCTGGTAGCAGAACCGTTCACCGGTAAAAAGGGTAAGATTACCCCACGTGACGAAACGATTGAAAGCTTTGAAGAATTGTGTGACGGCAAGTGGGATCATCTTCCCGAAGCGGCCTTCACCTACGTCGGTGGAATTTCGGAAGCAGCCGAACAAGCCGAACGCATGGCCAAGGCCTGACGATGACATCACGGCCAGCACCCCGGTAGTGCCGTGTGTCGAATTGACGAGTATCAAAGTCCAAGCGTCGACGGTGTGTTAGAGACTTCGATGCGACGTTTTTGAAGAGGTGAAGAGGTGAACATGTCTGGCGGTGACAAATTGCGACTGATCGTCGTGACTCCCGAGCGAACGCTGCTCGACGAGCCTGTCGCCTCGTTGCGTTTTCCTCTGTATGACGGCGATATCGGAATCCTTCCTGGTCGACTGCCCTTGATCGGCCGTCTGGGTGTGGGTGAACTTCATATCACCGCTGCGGCCGGAGAAACGAGTTACTTCGTGGACGGCGGCTTCGTGCAGGTAATCGGCCCGAATGTCACGTTGCTCACCAACCGTGCTGTCCTGGCCTCAGAACTGTCTGCCGATGAAGCCGAAAAGCAACTGACGGCCGCGCTAGCTAAAGGCGCCATCACCGACGAAGAAGTCACCGCCCGATTTGCAGAACAGCAACGAGCCCGCAAGATGCTCGCTCTGGCTGAGAAATCGGAATAGCACGACGAGTAAATCGCTTCGCGTGGCTCCTCATGGCGGTCGTTATTGCCTGAGGCATTCGGTCGCCTGATGTCGCAAACTGGGCTGGAAAATCCGTTCCAGCGAAGCCCCTTGGCGACTCGGCAATATCCTGTGAACGCCACGCCGACGATCTTCCGCCGACCGCTCTCACCAGTCTTGGTGAACATTTACAACTTGGCGCGTGCCGCCAATGCCACAGCGATCAGCGACGGAATCAGCGATACACAGACCAATGTCTTTGGATGGCGATCAACATGAAACTGATCATCGGGACATTGCTATAGGTCCCCAACGCCGCCTCTAACATCAGACAGGGGATCAGGACTGTCGAACCAGCGAAGATCCAACTCCCTCGCAGTAAGAATATCGCCGCGATCAGTTCCAGCCCGCCAAACGCACAACCGAACAGAACGGCCAGTTCGGAAAAACGGGCCGACTGACACAAGATCAAGAGCGCGATCGCACTGCCGCCCAGATGAAGGCAACAAGTACAGGAACACCGGCACCGTACCTCCGTGCTCCTAGAAATCGCAGCGTCTGCCAATTGCTGCAAATCACCGATACGAAAAGTCCCGCCATCCACGGTCGTGAGACGGTTTCATCCCAAGAAGTCAGTAGCAGTCCCGACAGAAGCGCGAGAATGAGGCCACCGCCTATCGAAACAATGGGATCGGGTCGACGATCATGAACCAGGTTGATTCCGATCTCAATCGTGACGGCCAGCATCGTCGCCCAAAACAAACTTCGCCAGCCGGTCTCAAATTTGGCAACGGAAATCACTTTGCTGAAGGCATTCCCTAAGGCAAGTCCGGCCAACCAAGCGATCGAAGCGGCGGCGCAGCGATACGACTCTCCCCGCACCAGCACCAGGCTCAACACGGTCCCCTCGACGGCAACGCCGAAGCTGGGCAGCGCTAGAAACAAGAGCGCCGATTGCACTATCGACCAATCCAGCGGAGACATTCCATCGTTCCTGCGGATTTGAAAAACTGGGCGATCGATCTGAAAGTCGATCAAATCGATCACCGCGAACCGTCCGTGAACTATCGGGGCCTTCCGCGAGAAGACCTCACTTGGCTTTGACCTCAATGGTCAGCTTGACCGCTTCGTCGATCTTTCCTTCGCCGTAGGTGATGCCCCAATCACTGCGATTGATTTTGAATTGGCTCGACAACGTCGCTACGCCACCGGTATTGGCAATCTTGGCAGGGAACGAAATCTCTTTCGTTTTCCCGCGCATCGTCAAATCGCCGGTCACTATGAATCCGCCCTTGCCGGCGCTAATCGACTTCGAAACGAATTTCGCCTCCGGAAACTTTTTGGTTTCGAAGAAGTCGGGGGATTGGAGATGGCCGGTCAATTTGGGATCGTCCGATTCCAAGCCTTCCACATCGATCTTCACGTTGATCTTGGCTTTGGTGACATCATCACCCAGCTTGAACTTGCCTGACCGCTTCGGAAAACTGCCAACATGCGCGCCGTCCTTCTTCGTTCCTTCGAACCCGATCTTGGTATTCTCGCCAGTGAGTGCCCACTCAACGGCCCTGGATTCCGTAGCGCAAATACTCAAACCCGACAGCACTACGCACAGCATCCATCCTGACAGTCGTGGCGGCCCAAAACTCCTGTAGAATATCCTTCGTGTTCGGCCATCTCGGACCATCCGCTTGCCCAAGACCATTTTCCGGGTGATTATAGGCAGCCCTTTCAGATTACAAACGGAGTCGTCATGCGGATCGCCGTCGGCGGTATTTCTCACGAGACAAGCTCTTTTGCCGTAGCCAAAACAACGCTGGCCGATTTCGCATCCGGCTTTGGACTGTTTCGTGGCGATGAACTAATGCAGAGATTTACCGGCACGAATATCTGCACGGGTGGCTTCATCGAAGCAGCGGCGATCCATGGATTCGAGATCGTGCCTCTATTGTGGGGTTTCGCCTATCCCAGTGGATTGATCGACCGAGCGGATTATGAATCTCTTAAGGAGGAACTGCTTGACCGACTGCGGCAAGCCGAATCGACCGGGGGTCCCGTGGACGGCGTCTTGCTCGACTTGCATGGTGCGATGGTTGTGGAAGGTATTGACGACGGTGACGGCGACCTGATCGAAGCGGTGCGAGACCAGGTGGGGTCGGATCGACCGATCGTCGTGACGGTCGACCTGCATGGAAATCACACTCAGCGACGTGTCGACGCCGCGACGGCGATCATTGGGTTTGATACTTACCCGCATATCGACATGGCAGAACGGGGACGCGAGGCGGGCGATCTGATTGTTAAAACGATCCGACGCCAGATCCGACCAGTCATGGCCTTCCGATCGATCCCCCTCTTCTGGAGCGTTCCCACACAAGTGACAGGTCTGGCGCCGATGAACGAGGTCATGCAGTATGTCCACGACATCGAGGCGCGACCGGGAATCCTGTCGGTCACGTTGGCGACCGGATTTCCGTGGGCCGATGTTCCCGATGTCGGAGCCAGCTTGATCGTCGTCGCCGATAGCGACCAATCCCTCGCATCAAACACCGCCGAGGAACTGGCATCGTGGATCTGGACGAATCGCGATCGTTGGTACCATCCGCCAAAATCGGTCCGCGATGCGATCCGCGAAGGAGAGCAGGGGAGCCGATATCCGATTGTTCTCGCCGATCATGCCGACAACACAGGTGGTGGTTCGCCCGGTGATTCAACAGAAATCCTCCGCACCTTTATTGAGCTGGGGCTGTCGGACGCGTTGATCCTTTACATCGTGGACCCGGATGTCGCTCGGCAAGCACATGCTGCTGGAGTAGGTCAACGAATCCGTGTAGAAATGGGCGGCAAATCGGCAGTCGTTCAAGGACCACCTGTCCTGATGAACGCGGAGGTCATGGCAGTCTCTGACGGGGACTTCACTTATGACGGACCGATGTACGCAGGACTGACTGGCAACATGGGCTGTTCGGCCTGGTTGAAGCAGGACGGAATATCCGTCGTCTTGGTCACGGCTCACGAACAACCGCTGGGTCCCGCTTTTGCCAAAACACTGGGCATCGAATGTTCAACAATGAAATATATCGCAGTGAAGTCAGCGGCTCATTTTCGAGCCAGTTTCGAACGGTTTGCCGGGATCATCATCAACGTCGATGCCCAGGCGATCCAGACTCATGACTTCAAACAACTTCGATATCAGCATCGAACCCGACCGGTTTTCCCTGTGGAAATTCCTCCCGGTGAACAATCACGATAAACGGCCACGCGTTGCAACTTGACGGACGTAACCTGATCCCGATCAGGATGTTTCGTCGTCCCAATGTCGACGATTTGCATCGTGATTGGCGTCCTCTTTCTGCCGAGCAAAACGTCTACACCCGGTTCAGGTTTCGTGTTTCTTGAGCTAATTTTTCGAAAACGCCGTTTTTTTTGAAAATTGGCCTTTCCGGAAAATCAGTTCCTCACGTATATCTCCGCCCGCGCCGATGGACTCCATTCAGGGCTGACCGGTTCTCCCACCGGAAAGAAGCTAGTCCACTCGGTCACATCTCACCTCCCCACATCACGTCTGCTGGAAAACTGGTTCAAAGGAACACTGTATGTTCAACAAATTCGCATTGGTCATTACGGGTTTGATGCTGACCGTTTCATCGGTTGGCTGTTGCTGCTTCGGCGGCTACGGGTACGGAACTGGCTACGGTATGCGAGGCGGATGCCCGCCCTGCAACAACGGTTGTGCCCCGATGGGTGGCGCTTACTATCAACCACCACAACAAGGTGCGTTCTACCAGGGTGACACCAGTCAGACGGCCTTCGCGACCGGTGGATACACGACAACCGCGCTCGCTCCAACCCAATCGGCGTTTGTTCCCACCTCAACTGCCGCTTTGATGCCCGGTGCCATCCAAGGTCCACCAATTTATAACACGGCCGTTCTGCCAGGCAGCACGTTGCCAGTGTATTGAGATTTGCGTCAGACTCACCGTGTCCAAGACGTTCTGGTGACGGCCTGACGGGCAACCAACAGGTCCGAAGTCAGAACAGCAAAAACAACGGTGAACAAAGACGTCGGCAACCCTACCGAACGGGTCTTGATGTTCGGGCTCTCGCACGACGAACGAAGTTGATTCGATTGAGATCGACACAAATTCGTTGAGCGATAGCCCGGTTCCAGCAAGACGCCTCGGTAGGGTTTGCTCGTTTATGGAGGCGTTTTCGGGACGTCACGTGGCTTCGCGCTGATGGCGAACGGCACCCATCGGCCAAGTGACGTCCGTTCGCGGTTGCTACATCAACTGGCCCAGCAATCGTGTTCGTCGGGTACAAAGTGATAGACCGAACGACACACTCAGGCTGCCTAACAGCGACACGACTGTCGCTCGACGGTTATTGCCTGTCAGTCGAACCGCTCACCACTTCGTCGTGGCGGCGCGTTCGAGCGTAAAGACGGCAATCCCATTGCGGAACAACGTGACTGTGCCCGTCGACTGACTGACAGTTATCGCCATCGCCAGCGTATGAGCCGAAATGGCGGCCGCCGTTTGATGGCGAGCACCCAAACCATGCGGCAGTCCCGGAGGGGACGATTTGGGCATTAAGTACGTTCCCGCACTCAGCACGGTTCCGTCACCTTGAATGATGAAGGCTCCGTCGATCAGGGCATACTCTTTCATCGTCTCGCTCAAGCTGGGATCGAGTACGTTCCGGAGTTGCTTGGAATAGCCATGAAACGGATTCAGAACCAGCTGTTGGGCATTGCGCAAGACGTTACGGGCATCGCCCACGACGAACATCGCACCCACGGGATGGGCTTCACGTCCTTCGGCGGCGATCTCGACCGCCAGTGACAGTACCCTCAGCATGACAGCGGGACGCACCACGTCGACTCCGCGGCGATTTTTTTCGGAGAGCATTGCCCGGAAATGGGCTTCGGGCTTCGTGACGGTGATACTATCCAGACGTCGGCCGTCTGGACCGGTCACGCAGATCACACTCGTTTTCTCGTGCAGCAGATTTTGCGACGACGCCAACAGTTGGCCCAGGTTCGCTCGATCCATGCGCGACAGCGACGCATGCAAACCCTCAAATACGTGTGTATCTTCGCGATCAATATGGAAATCATCGCTGTGTTCGGTGGTGACGATCAGCAACCGCCCCTTCCACTGCGACAGCGGTTCCCAAGGCACACTCTCCAGACGGTCGATCGCAATCAGCAGGGCTTGAGCCCCCAACGATTCCACCAGTTGGATTGCCTGTTTGACGATAACCTGGGTCAGTCGAGGAATACCCGGAACGCGAGCGGGACGCTGATCAGGTTGAATCCCCGCCTTAGCCAAGAGCAACATATCGATCGTTCGCGTGTCTTTCGCGTCGATCAGTTGTTGCCGGAATTCGGGTAATTTCAGTAACTCAGCCAGACCGGCGAGAACTTCGACATGTGTCTGTTGCAGCTTTCGTCCAATGACCAGCAGGACGATCAGCTTGACGCTCTGGCCGCTGGGCACGCCGTAATCGATGCCGGTTCGGCTGCGGCCCAGCACGACGCGAAAATCGCCTTCCCAATCGACGAAAGCGTGGGGCAGTGCGAAATCACTGGAAACGAGTGTCTGAGCGGCGGCTTCACGTTCTTCAATCGCTTCAAGAACAGTTTCGGGAGCGATTCCCTCGTCTTCCCAATTTGCCGCTTGAACAAGCGCTCGGATGGCGGCTGGACGCTGTTTGACCGTCAGTTCCAGAATCCGAATCGCACTCACCAGATCGCCGAAGTCCAATGGCTTATCTCCACTTGTTCATCAGCCGTACCGTTACACACCCAATAAGCGAGGGCGGTTTATAATCCAACCGGGTGAAAGGAGGCAACCGCGTTCTGAAGGTTCGTGTCACAAATGACGAACTCAATTCAGCCGCGGCCAGCTTTTCTCATGCGACGTGAAAGAAATTCGTGCAGTGCCACTTCCAGCGGTTGGTCAGTTCGCATCAACACATAGTCCATATGTAGATCACGCGCGGCTGACCGGATCGTCCGTAAGAAGGCTTCAAACTCGCGCTGATAGGCCTTTCGCAGAGCACGCGGCTCTGTCAGTTGTTCTCCCAGATTCTCCAAACCTTTGAACAACGTGGGATCAACGAACGCGAAGTCTTGTTCAGCGGGATCGATGATTTGCAGCAGTACGACGTCATGTCGACGGTGCCAAAAGTGCTTGAGTCCCATCAGCAGCGATTCCGGGTCGTCGAAAAAATCGCTCAGGATCACGACAACCCCACGGCGTTTAATTCGCTCGGCCAGATCGTGAAAGATCGGGCCAATCGCCGATTCACCGGTCGGCTGATCCAATTCCAATGTGTGGCAAAGTTGACGGAGCTGCGCGGCCGTGCTGCCCGGACGCAGAAAATGTCTAACGGACGAATCAAAGGTCGCCAGACCGATCGCATCTTGTTGATGGATGATCAGGTACGCCAGCGCCGCTGCCAGATGCTGGGCATATTCCAATTTAGAAAACATCGCCTTGTCCGACTTGTACGCCATCGACTCGCTGGTATCGACCAGCAAATGACAAACAAAATTCGTCTCTTCGTCATATTGCTTGAGATAGATTCGGTCGGACTTTCCGAAGACCTTCCAATCGACATAGCGCAAATCGTCACCGGGAACGTATTCGCGATGTTCGGCAAACTCGACAGAGAAGCCGTGATAGGGGCTTTTGTGCATCCCCGAGACATAGCCTTCCACGATCAATCGAGCCTTTAACTCCAAACCTTTCAGCTTGTTCAAAGTCTGGGGGTCGAGAAAGTGTTGAAGTGAATCCATCGTGGCGTCGTCTCAAATGGTGTATCCGACGAAAATGTCGTCGACCCCAATCAGCCCGGCCATCGTAGCTCGTTCTGTCGGACGCGAGCAACCTCCAACCGTCCATTGATTAAATAACAGAGGCTTTCCGGAATCCGGCCAGTGATGTTCACATCCCGGGCGCGGTGGCTTTAAGTCGCACAAGACCCAACCACGGACTCTTTCCGAACAGCGGATCGGTTGCCGTCGTGCAACGTGATCGCCACTATATCGTGCCTGCAACCACGATCTTCTGACGAACCTGATCCGCGACGTGCCCATCGTTCACTTCGCGCAGTCTCGTTGAAGGTCGTTTTCTCTCACCCCATCGGCAGGCCAAATTCGAATCGAAACGCGAGTCCGATCGTCCACCTGCTCAGGAATTGATCATGTGTCAACAACCGTTTGTGAACCGTCACGTTGTTGGTCCTTTTCGGGGATCGTTTTGGCTGCTTTCGGCAGTGATGATGGCCGCAACAAACGGACAGGGGTGGGCTCAAACTGGCGAATCTCCGAAAGCAACCAGTCATATCGTGGACCATTCGCTATTGGTGGCCACGGAATATCCCTGTACGTGGCCGGCCTATCCGTTTCCGCAGTTCCAATTGACTCATCAACGAATGATTGGCCCAGATTCGGCTTTTAACATCGACGTGATTCTGATCGATGGTAACACCGGCACGCAGTTGGATGTTCCCCCGCATTCGGTGGCACGACCGGATTTAAATCGTCCCAAATCGGGACCGCTGGGTCTGGCCTATACCGACAAGATCGCCGCGTGGCAGTTCGGCGGTGAAGCGTGCGTGATCGATATTCGCGACCTGCTGGATCAAGCCCCCAAAGGGGTCAGTCCGTTGGCCACACCCGCACACGTCAAACGTTTTGAAGCCAGTCACCGACCACTGCGGTTTGGCGATGTGGCCCTGTTTCGCAGTGACTATTCCGACAAATTCTATCGGCCGTTTCCCGAAGGAAGTCATTTCCTGGCGGACGTCCTCGATCGAAAAGTTCCCGGTTATCCTGACCCCGATCCTGATTGCATGGAGTACCTGGCAACGCGCGGTGTGATGGCTGTCGGCACGGATAGCCCGAGCTTGGGACCAATGCCCACTCTTGCTGAACCCACTCATTACGCCGGCCTGCGACACGGCATGATCTGGACCGAAAGCGCGACCAATCTGGGAGCGATACCTGACACCGGCGCCTACTATTGCATGCTGGGCCCACGACACAAGGATGGTCCCTACAGCGAATGCCGAGCGTTCTCGATCGTGGGTGGTGAACTGCCGAAGCGGCTGATTGAATCCTCAAAAAACAAACAGGCCGTCGATCTCTCACCAGTCCTGGCAGCCAACCTGCCGCTGACATCGCCAGGACGCCTGTCGGGACAACATCGTCAGGTCTACCTCAAAATCGATTTTCTCTATTCGGAATACCTTGACCTGTGGCACCATGGACATCTGATGGATGCCTCGGCCGGCACTCACCTGGTCCCACCCTCCTACGCATTACCGCCCGAAGGAGCGAATCCGGCTTATGCGCCGGAAATCCGTGGTTGGCTAACCGAGTACGAACAGAAGTTTGGACCGCGCGGCATCAGTTCCATGACGACCGAAAAGGTGCCATTGGATTGGACCTGCGGACCCGCCCGAGTCATCGACGTCAGGTCACTGGTCGGTTCCACCGATTCCAAGTCCTGGCCCGCTTCGCCCGTGATCACCGCCGAACTGATCAAAGGTTTTGAGCAGCGATCAGGCGGGCTGCAGTCGGGAGAAATCGTGATCTTTCACACCGGTCATCTCGATCGTCATCTCAAGCCGCTGCCAAACGAATCAGGAGTCTGGGCCGATCCCTTGGCGGGAAAAAGCGAAGGCTGGCCCGCTCCCAGCGCCGAAGCGATCGTCTACTTGAAAAACAAGGGAATCCGCTGTGTGGCCACGGATGCTCCTGATTTGGGAGGCGTCAATCCTCGAGAGGCACTCGCCACCTATTGGGCACTCGGCAGCCGCGAGATGGTCGGCATCGAGTTCCTCAACAACGTCGGCAATGCACCCGAGGGCGGCTATTTTCTGTTTGCCCCGCTGAAGATTCGCGACTGCCACGCCGGACCCGGTCGCGCCATCGTGTTGAAATAAAGTTCAAAGTTTCATCCATGGCGAATTCGGGCCGCGTCAAATTTGTCGCGGTGAACTCAATCAAGGACGTGTCATTGAAACTGTTCCAATTGCAGTAACCCCGACAATTCGGCCGCTGTGGTCCAGACGTTTTCCAGCAGATCAATGTAGGCCATATGGGCTTCAACGACTGTCCGCTGTACTTGCAGGAATCGCGAAAAGTCATACTCACCGGCCGCGAAGCCTTGTTTCGCCAGATTCATCGTCTTGGTCACGTTGGGAATAATCTGCTTTTCATATTTCGCCGCCTGAGCACGGACGGCTCGGTGACGAGAAAATGAATCCGCCACGCGACGCAGTTGTTCCAACTTCACAGCTTCGAGATTCTGGCGAGACGCCGCTAAGTCGGCACCTTGCGAGATGATGTTGCCCTGATTGCGATCCCACGTGGGGATGGGAAAGGTGACGGTCAGCCAGAACTGGTCACTGCCATTCTGCAGGCCCCACTGATAAGCAGGTCCCAGCGTGACGTTCGGATAGGGCTCCACCACCGCTCGTTTCAACAGGATCTCGTTTCGCTCAATATCGAGTTTCGCAATCTGCACGTAGGCACTATCCATCGACGCGAAGCGTTTCAGAATCTCTTCGTCATACTGAGGTGGAGGATCATACAGCGAACCTTGGAAACCGTCGTTGCTGATCGATTGGTCGCCGACTATCGCGGCCAGTTGGTTGCGAGCCCCGCGCAACAACCGAACGGCGTTTTCCAAATCGGATTGAACTCGCTGGTTGTCGATCTCAAGAACCAGCACATCGATGTGAGCGACTTCACCGGCAGGATGCTCGTACAGCCGACCCGTTTCCAGTGACGAACTGGTGATCTTCTCTAACCGGTTAAGAACGTTGACACGTCGCTGCGCAGCGAGCACGACGTAAAACTCCTGACGGAGCGCAGTCAGCAGGGCAAATCGATCCTGAACATAGGCGAATTCATTTTGCTGGACGATTTTCGTCGCGGCGGCGCGATCCAATCGTTTCTTACCTCTGACCACAAACTCTTGCATGATACCGGCGTTGAACAAACTGCCTTGACCGTTAAAAACCTGCGGATTGTTCGTGTCGAAATGGGGATTGGGCAAGAGTCCGGCTTGTAAGGCGTCGCCACGGGCCGATTCGATTCGCAAGAAATCGCGCTGCAACATCGGATGAACCGTATTGGCAACCGATTCGAGTTCTGCGAGCGTCCAGCTTCTGACGGCCTGCGCCGGGATCGGCGTCGGTGACGACTCGGCCGCGGCCGGCGACGATTCGGCGGCCGGTTCAGCGTTAGCCGTCTCTTGGTTGACCACTTGAATAATGCGTTGCCGCTTGCGAGCCGGTTTATCACCCGACTTCACTTCGCGCGGCTCCGCCGCACCTGCTGGCCATGCGAGGCAGATCAGCAGAACGAAAGTGATCGGATATTTCATGCGGATAAGCTTCATTTTGTTTCCAACCCGTCGGCCCAGGTCCGGCATTCGCAATCCTTGCGAACATCGCGAGCGAATAGGAAGTCTGTGACGAGCACTAGAATGCAACCTCACCCCGTAAAAATGGCCCCTGGATCGTCAATTCGTTAAACGAGCTTGTACTCGTCCCCAAATCGAACCAGCGTTCCCACTGATATCCGGCCGACATTTTGACATTGCCGCTACCCCACTCGGGAAGCCAATTTACACCCGTACGAACTCCGACGACGGGAACTCCAATTGTAGATGGACTCGACGTAGCGGAAGCACTCACTCCACCTGTCGATTGGCTGAACGTCTGTCGGTCGACACCGATCACACCAGCCGCATCCAATCTCGAAAACACTGCCCAATGACTGGATGAGATGGGATACATTGATTCGATTGCAACTCGTGGGCCGGCACCAACGAACGTGTTGGAAGCAGACTGACCCAGAATCGTTCCTCCGCTGGCAGAGGATTTGTTGTCGATCCCTGCCACGCGCACACCGCCCGTCAATCGAATCTGACGCGGCACTAACCACAAGTCATTAGGAAACAAGTCCGCCAGGCTATAGTCCAGATCAACGACATTCATCTGAAGGCGACTGGATCCGGTCCCGCTGCCTCCACCGATCGACGGAATCGAACTATTTCCTTGTGAGTACAAGTACCGGTAGCTGACGCTCAGATCCCCCACACCCTCAGCGCGGCGATAACCGACCGTCAGCATCGGCATGGCGGTCCAACCGAGTGGCGAAGAGGGCACTGAAACCGGGCTGGCGAACGAACCACTGAGTAAATTATCCGATTGCTGTCGGTTTGACACGCGGGGGTTGGCAGCCGTTACTTCCACGGCCGCGTACCAACCGACAGGAACACCTGGACGTTCGAGTATGTCGTACGGTTCGACGTCGTCGACGTCCGTGACGAACTGTGACACTGTCGACTGCGGCGTGGGAGTTATGGGATCGTCCGCCAACCCATGATAAGGCAGCGGCTTGACCGGTGCCTCGGCAATTTCATCCAACGAATCGGCTTCGCGAGGTTTTGGCGCCGTCAGCGGGGTCGGCAAGTCGGCCCCATCCTGCAACTCACCTGCGACCAGAAATGGTGCCGCCGTGGCGAGGACCAGCGCAAAGGCAAACGGCAAGCGGCATCTGAATTGAATCATGTGTTGAAGCTCGGCAATCAGACCAACGACCAAAAAGTGATTGTCTTCACGGGCTGTCTTCCTCATTCCAATCGTCATCAAAGTATCGAGCTCTACGACCCGCCTCGTTACCAAACCCGACAAAGGACGCACACACGGAATAACCCGACCAGCTTAATCGTGTCGATTACGGAACAGTTTTGAGCCGGCTGATTGCAACATCTTCTCGACGATAGCGCGATCTAAACCGATAACATGTCGATAATTGCGTCCGTCGATTCGTCGGTGGATCGCGTCGTTCGACATCGGCACGCCATTCTCCAGCACGACAACCACGGCTTGCGCACTCTGCCCGAAAACCCGTTGAATTCCGTCAAATCGGCAAATAGTGCCACGGACTTTTTGCGATAAGTCGACATTCGGCATCAGGGAGAATCGAGCGATCATGCAGCGATTGACGGCGATCCCGACTTCGAAACTTGACATCGCCCTCGCATCGAGGGATGCTGATTCCAGCGTTTAGGTCAACTCCCCCTGCCTGATCTCCCGCCTTTTGATGTGACAACTCTTGGTTCCACAGAACCGTCATTGTTGTCGATCATCATGCCTTCAGTGACTAAGGATCGCTCCATGCAGCGTTTTGCCCGCCCACTGCTTGTCCTTTCGTTGATGTTTCTGCTATCCGGCCGCTCTGATGCGGACGAGATTCTCGACCAAAAGATCGCCGAGCAGCAGAAGCTGGCGGACGAAGCTCAGGCGCGGAAAGCCGCGGCTGAACCCGCGATTACGACCGCTCGGACAGCCGCGAAGGAAAAGAGTGCGGCCGTGGCGGCGCTGAAGCTGGAACAAAACAAAGCCGAAGCGGGCATCAAGGATTCCGAAAGCAAGCTGCCCAAATTGCAAGAGGCGTTGAAAAAGGCGACGGAAGAGCGGACCAAGGCTGAAGCCGAACTGGCTGTCGCCACGAAAGCCGCCCAAGAGGCCAAAGGGAAAGAAACCGAACAAGCCGAAGCCGACAAAGCAAAGGCTGCCGCGGAAAAGCTTGTCGCCGGCACGAAGCTGCTGGAAGACGCCTTGAAGGCCGCGCAACCTGTCGAAGTCATGCTGGCCGCCGGGAAAAAAGTCATCGCCGAACAACCGGCCAAACTCAAAGCTGCCGAGCAAGCAGTGGCCGCGTTCCAACCAGAATTTGACGCTGCGGAGGCGTCTTTCGCAGCACTCAGCAAAGAAGCCGTTTCGCGCCAGATCGAACTTGAAACGAGTCTAGTGGCAGCAGGGCGACTGGTGTCGTTCGCCCAGCAGGTCGCACCGATCTTTTCCCAGCGCTGCCTAGCCTGCCACAACGCGAGAACGGCCAAGGGACGCCTCAATATGGAAAGTTATGCCAACCTGATGAAGGGTGGTGAGAGCGGTGCCGCAGTTGTCGCCGGAAAGCCGGGCGATTCATTGCTACAAACCATGATCGAAGACCATTCGATGCCCAAGGATGCGGACCCCTTGCTGCCCGAACAAATCGCGACCATCAAGAAATGGATTGAAACCGGAACCCGTCTGGACGCCGGAATTGCGGCCACCGCGACATTGATCACGATCATGCCCAAGCTGGTTCAACCGATGCCTCCCGAATCGTACCGCGTCGCGGTCCCTGTGATGGCCATCGCTTTCAGCCCGGATGGTCAACTACTGGCGACGTCGGGATATCGCGAAGTCTTGTTGTGGAATCCTGTCGATGGGCAACTGGTTCGCCGGATCAAGAACTTGGCCGAACGTCCCCACGATTTCGAGTTTTCCGCCGACGGGTCGATTCTGGCCGTCGCCGCGGGAACACCGGGCCAAATGGGAGAAGTGAAACTGTTCAATGTGGCAGATGGTGCGCTGGTGGCCGACCTGTTCACGACCGACGACGAAGTGTTCTCGGTTGCGTTCAGCCCCGACGGGACCCGACTGGCCGCAGCCTGTGCCGATCGATCGGTTCGGTTGTTCGACGTGGCCACGCGAAAACAACAGAAGTTGATTGAAGACCACGCCGATTGGGTCATGGATGTGGCATGGTCTCCGGATGGGAAGAAGATCGCTACGGCCAGTCGCGATAAGACCTCCAAAGTCTTCGACAGCACCAGCGGTGAATCCCAGGCGACCTTCAACGGTCATGGACAACCGGTATTTGGGGTGGGCTTCCTGCCCGACGGGGCGTCCGTCGCCACCAGCGGTCGCGACAACCGGATTCGTGTTTGGACCATCGCCGATTCGAAACAGGCTCGAGAAATCGCCTTCGGTGGCGAAGTCTTTCGCATCTCGACGCTGGCCGATGGCACCGCATTCAGCGGCAGTGCCGACAAGTTTGCTCGCCAGCACAACCTGACCAACGCGGCGGAAGTGAAAAAATTTGGGCCGCATAATGATTGGGTCTATGCCGCCAGTTATCACGCGGCAACGAAACGCGTCGCAAGCGGCAGTCACGATGGTGAAGTCCGCCTCTGGAACTATGACGACGGCAAAGAACTGGGCAAATTCATCGCTGCACCGGGATTGTCGCAACCTCTCGCCGCCAAGTGATCGCCGATGAATAATCGGATGGGAACCAGTTCCGATCGATTCACCCGCACACGAAAAACGCCTCGAAAGTGCACCGGTAAAAGAGTGTTTGCGGACAGTGTTATCGGTGTGTAGGCGTTGACCGAAAATTG
Organism: uncultured Schlesneria sp.; assembly: GCA_903871875.1. Classification (GTDB taxonomy): domain Bacteria; phylum Planctomycetota; class Planctomycetia; order Planctomycetales; family Planctomycetaceae; genus Schlesneria. The sequence continues at coordinate 27,254 of CAIQIR010000059.1, read as the reverse complement.
CGACGAGCCGCCCGTTAACTCGGGCTGTTGTCCTCTTTCGTTAGCCCCTGGCGCAAAATCGTTCTTTGATGGGAACACTGCGTCACTCGGAAGTATCCGGTTCATCAAGCCGAAATCTCGACCTGCAATAGACGAATTCGTCCGTTCAACACGATAGACGGTCAGAAGTCGTCTTTTTAGAATCGCCCGGCACCTCTGTCGGTGAGGTGTGTCATCGACAATTGATGACAACGATCGCCGTCTGGCCCTCTTTCGGAATCAGTATGAAAAAGTCTTTGCTTGCCCCTGCGTTGTTCGTTTGTTTGTCGCTTCAAAGTTTGGCGGCCGACTTGCCCAAGCCAATCGCCTCAGGCATGAAGAATCCGGAATCGGTATGCCTGGGTAGCGACGGGCGAACGTACGTCACCGAAATCGGTGAATTCGGCAAGGACGGCGATGGCAACGTCTTGGTGATTGTCGATGGCCAGCCAAAACCATTTGCAACGGGGCTGGACGACCCCAAGGGGATCGTGGCGTTCCAGAGCTCGCTCTACGTCACCGATAAAACGCGCGTCGTGAAAGTGGATGCTCAAGGAAAGGTCACCACGTTCACTGCCGCGAATCAGTTTCCCACGATGCCACAATTCTTGAATGACATTGCCGTCGAACCAGAAAGCGGCACGTTGTTTGTGAGCGATTCAGGTGACCTGAAAGGTGCGGGCGGTGTCGTCTTTCGCATCGACGTGAAGACGGGCAAAGCCGACGTGGTCGTCGATACAAAATCACTGCCCGAATTGAATGCTCCCAATGGCCTGCTGCTGGACGGTACAGCACATTTGTTGTTGGTCGACTTCGGCAGCGGAACACTATATCGAATTACTCTGGCGGACAAATCCGTAAAGAAGATCGACGAAGGCTATGACGGCGGCGACGGTTTGACCTGGGACAAGAAAGGCCGCCTGTACATCACTTCCTGGAAGACAGGCAAAGTATTTACGATTCCCCGGTCCGGTCAGAAGGCCGTCTTGCTGACGGACAAATTTGAACAAGCCGCCGATAGCTGTCTCGATTCGACCGGTCGATTCCTGCTGGTCCCCGACATGAAAGCCGGAACGTTGACGGCGTTACCAATTTCGACCGCGGAATGATTTTCTCGCAGCCAGCGAACAAACCACGCAAAAGCAGAAACCGGTGCGACCGGTTTCTGCTGGGTATCGGCAGGATTCGGGCTTCGCCCCTTGCAAAATAACATCGTCTCTCTCGGAAAGAACTCCGCTTCTGAAAACCTCGCGTTATCCTCGCGGCGATTGCGATTTGTCGTTCGACGATGGCCGGGTGAGCGGCAAAAGGATTTGTGCCAGCAAGAACAAAACCAGCGGCGCAAAGACCAGGATGCGAAGCCCCACTAACACCTGCGGAGGAAGCGGCAGTACGCTGGCGATTCCCAGGAAACAGAGCGTCAAAAACAGCGTGGCCATCAACAGGCCGCAACCGATCGCCGTCATTTGCGTTTTGAAAATCGCTCGTTCTGACATCGGCTCGAAATGCAATTCGATCGTCCGTCGGCGTCTGATCGAACGATGAGTGGCATCGACCGTTTCAAAACATTTCACCAATTCGCCCCAATCGCTGCTCACCGTTCCGCGCTGGGCCGTTCCGCCGGTCCGGTCGTGCGAATTACTCGCAGCAAAGGCTTCCAGGGCACTGCGGGCCGTGCTCGATTCGTCTCCTTCGATTCTCTGACCATCGATCCGGCAGTTCCAGCAGCGTGATGATTCGTCGCGTTGAAGTTCGACGACGCACTGTTCGGCACGGATGATCAATCGCGATTGCCCCGGTCCGTCGATCGGCGCAATCGACCAGTTGGCTTCGGGCAGTGATCGTCCCGCCAGGACGACGCTTTGCAACAGCACCCCCGCCTCCGTCGCCGCGGTTCGCAGTGCCGTCACCTGGTCATAGTCTCCGATCAGCCAGCGCAGCAGATCGGTGTCATTCAGCAATTCGGCATCGACGACGGCCTGGCCCACTGGCGTACTGGTCGATGGCTGCGAGAGCGTCCGCTGGAATTGCAAAAACTGAACTCGCCCCCATCGCCCTTCCTCCAATGCCCGCTTGACCGCAATCACGGCGGCATCGAATCGGTGCCACAGTAAGGGGAACAGCAGCACATTGTTGTCATCGCGAATCAAACTTAGCTCATAAACAAATGTCGAACCTTGCGCGGCTTGGGGCACGAACAGCAGGGAAATACCGGCGGTCGCCAGCTGCTTGGCTCCTTCCAGCATCAGCGGATCACTACCGCCGAACAGCACCACATCCAACTCTTTAGCGACGAGCAGATCTTCCCAATGGTTGACCAACGCGAGGGCATTCCGTGCACCCACAAGTTCGTGGGAACGAGGTGTCATCCGGACGGCGTAATTCAGTTGACTTCCACCGGCCTCGACCCCCAATGCCTCAACAACCGGGCGGGCCAGGGGATCATCGCATAACACGGCGAAGCGCATCGTCGTCCGTTCTATTGATTCGAGCACACAGCATCTGAAACCGGAATCTTATCCCAGACGATGTCCAAGAACGACGTCACAAGGCCGTTTTGCCAGGTTGGTTCAACGATTATTGTCGCATTGAGTCACCTTGGTGCACGATGGAAAACCGTTCGACCACACGCGAAGTATGCCCAAAGACGGTTGGTTCGCCCAACGCACCAGCCACCCAACTGGGCGGGTTATCGAACGAATCGACAAGTTGCAACCGCTTTTCCAACAGTCGTCAACGCCAGGTTCCAACGACTTATGTCGTAGGGTTGGCCAGCGGCAACGAGATTGTAAAGGTCGTTCCTTTGCCCAACTGGCTGGCCACGGCGATCGTGCCGCGATGGGCATGAACGATTGATTGGCAAATACTCAATCCCAGACCGTTGCCGCGTTTTTCGCCAAATCGCTGTCGAGATCTTTCGACTTGATAGAAGCGTTCAAATACGCGTCCGACCGCTTCGGGAGGAATTCCGACTCCCGTATCGGCCACCGTCAACAAACCGAAACCCGGTTTGGAATCCCAGGTCAACCCGACGGTGACGCTGCTGCCCGTCAACGAGAATTTGATGGCGTTATCGACCAGATTTGTCAGCACCTGCCGCAATTGACCGGGCGTGCCCAAGACGACAATATCGTCAGACGGCTCAAACTTCAGTTGTACGCCGCGTTCTTCCGCCACAGGTTCAAACATTTCGATCGTGCGAGTGATCACTTCGCGCAACGGAACCGGCTGCATTGGAATCTCGGCCGCTGTCGATTCGCTTTCAGCCAGCTGCAACAATTGATTCACTAACTGACCGAGGTGATGAACTTCGTCATTGATCTGGAACAGCAGATCTTCGTATTCCTCGACGGAACGAGGTTTCTCCACCGTCACTTCGACCGAACTTTGAATGGCGGCCAGCGGCGATCTCAAATCGTGGGCCGCGTTGGCCACGAAGTCGCGATTCTTGCGCAGATGATCGGCGATCTCGTCGAGAAACGTATTGATCTTGCCGGCCAATTGATCGAGTTCATCGCCAACTCCCCGCAACTCAAGCCGTTCATCGAGATGGCTGGCCCGCAGCCGTTCAGTCGTTCTGATCAACCGCTGCAGCGGTTCAATGGCTCGTTCTGCCAATAGCAGACCGCCGAGCGGAGCCAGCAAGAGAATCGCCAGTCCTACCGGCGCCAGAATGCGCGTCAGGCGATCGACGTCTTCGTCGATGAACTTCATCAACGTGCCGACGCGAATTTTGTAATGTGGAATGTTGGGACTATTGATCTCTCGCTCGATCGAACGATGCGTCTCCGAAGCCCAAATGCTGTGCCCGTTATGCTCGCCCAGCTTCACGGTCAACGGATGCTTGGGAGCCAACTCGCTGGCCCAAATCGTCGTCCTGCCATCTTCGTCCAGCCAGCGAATATGCCAATCACGGTCAAGATGCGCCTCGTCTTTTCGTCTTAACGACGCCAGCACCTGATCACGGTCAGGATACAGCTTCTCGAACGTCAGCAGAATCTCTTTGACTTCGTCATCCAGAATCGCATCGGTTTCGACGAGCAAATAATATCGCAGTCCCTCGCGCACCGAGATCAGCGCAATGACCACGGTGACGAGCACCACCAGCGTATTCCAAACCGTCAGGCGGAACCGAAGAGACCGGGTGAAATCGATGAACCGCTGCCAATTGGAAATCACGTTAAGTCTCTGACGGACGAAGGATCATTGAAGCGTTCCCGCTATCGCGGAGGGCGGCTTCATTTTTCCGAAGGGACGTTTTCGTCCGCCGCGACCGAGTAACCGCGACCGCGAATCGTCTTGATGATGGAATCTTGTCGACCCTGGTCAAGTTTTCCACGTAAACGGTTGACGTGAACCTCGATGACGTTCGTCGTCCCGTCCCAGTTGAAGCCCCAAACATGTTCACACAGCATCTTACGAGTCACGACCTGACCGGCAAATCTCATCAACAGTTCGAGCAGGCTGAATTCGATCGGCGTCAGATCGACATCCCGACCGCCACGAGAAACACGCCGGGTGGACAGGTCCAGATTCAGATCATTGACGGTCAGAACGGGAGTCGGCCGAACGCTCGTTCTTCGGACAACCGCATTTAAACGGGCCAAAAGCTCCGCAAAATCGAACGGTTTCGGGATATAGTCATCCGCGCCGGCATTTAAGCCCGTAATCCGATCCTGCACCGACCCCATTGCCGTCAGTAGGATCACAGGGGTCATGACCCCTGCGGCCCGAATCACGCGGAGCAATTCCAGACCGCTCATTTTCGGTAGCATCTGGTCGAGGACGATGGCGTCGGCCTGCTGCGATTGAGCGGACGTGGCACCGGCTTCACCATCGTGGACCCAGTCACATTGATAGCCCGCTTCGGTAAAGCCTTTAACGAGAGCCTTGCCGATCGCCTGGTCGTCTTCGATGACCAACACTCGCATGTTCTGACTCCTGCATGATCGAGCTCGATTTCGAGCCCGTTATGATCCCGCTGCTCCACAATCTCTAATATCAGCAGAATTTGGCTTCGTCGAACACTGCCAAGGTGACACCTGACAGGGTTGTAAGTCTATCAGTCCTTCTCCCGGATTTCACCGTGGCCTATAGTAGCTGATCTTTAGCCTTTCAATTGTGGGACGAAGGAGCAAAGCGGTTCTCGTGCAAGATTCCATCACCCAGCCAGACTCTTCCGCGACCGGCCGGACCGATGCCGATACCGCAGCCGAACTCAAACGCCTTGTTGAACGGGCTGCGGCACTGCTTCCCTCACAAGGGCCCATTACCGCATTCGTCTTCTTAAACACGCTTCAGGCCCTTGAGGATACCCCGTTTGACGAAGGTGTTCAAAGGGGAGCCCAGTTGTTCGGGTGCCAGCCCTATCTGACGGAAGACATCTTCCGCGATAAATTGGCCCAAGATCGAATTCATCTCGACGATCTCGCCTTGGCCCTGCGGCGCGATTTGAAAGAGGACGCCGATGTCGTCATTGGTTCGGTGGTGACGCGGCATCAATTGCGTCTGGCCATGTTGCAATACCCGCTGCGAACAGGACCGACCGAAGAATTACAATGGTTCGTTGCGGAAACCGACGCGTTGACCAAACTGCGTGCGGAGGCCCCGACGGCCGTGCATGATCGATTTCTGATCGAGACCAAACGCTGGGTAATGCGCGACCTGCGAATGAAACTGGTGCCCAATGGCACAAACAGTTCACCCAGCGATCACCCGTTGCCGCTGGTCGAATTGATCGAGCGTTTCGGGAAATCATCTATCGAACGCTGGAGCCCCGCCACTTGGGAAGCGTTTTCGTTACAGGCACTCTGGCGGATCAGTCGCAACGGAATTTTCGGAGTGGCTCCTTCGATCGAGCCACGACCGAAACTCATTCGCCATCGCGATGTGCTCCACGAAGCCGCAGAATTCGATACCGACAGCCTGGTGCATCCGATCCTGATCCGGTTCTGTGCAGCGTTCGCCGATCAAGGATTTGCCAATTGGTCCCTGCCGCATCGTGATGACGGCATCTTCAAATCGTTTCTGGCAATCTACCGCGAACCGCACGGCCCCCCCGACGAGTGGATCTATCCCTTATCGGCAGAACTTTCGAGAATCGAACAGGCACAGCTGACCGCGACCGATTCGTTGGCCGAATCGCTGCAAATGTTGGGTGTGCCCCGGAACGAATGGAACGACTTCATCACCGCCAGCTTGTTGGCACTGCGCGGCTGGGCCGGCCTGATTTGGCAATTGGAAGTTCGCCCTGATCGCCAGGCTCTGTCGGCCACATCCGGAAGTCTGCTGGAGTTTCTGGCGGTTCGGTTGATCCTGGAGCGACTTGCCCTGAGCCATGCCGCCAGCGAGCTGCTGGGCTTTACGGGACCCCTCAGCGAAATGCGCCAGGTGGCGGGTTCAACTCTGCCGAAAGATTCTCATTCGAGTGTTGAACAACGTGCATTCCAGATCTTCCAGTTGGCACAAGTCCTGGGTTGGTCGCCCGCCATGTTGGATCGACTGCGGCCGAGCGACTGGTCCGAATTGATTCATGAAATCGAATCGTTCACCAGTATGGAGCGCCGCCGAATCTTCCATCAGGCGTTCGAACGACATCTTCGAGCTCAGACCCTGGATGCGGTCTCTGTCCACTGCAAGGAGGCGCCTCGCCCGACGGCACCGCCACGATTTCAATCGGTGTATTGCATCGACACACGAGAGGAATCTTTCCGTCGCCATCTGGAAGAAGTTTGCCCGGAAGCCGAGACATTCGGTGCCGCCGGCTTTTTTAGCGTGCCGATGTACTACAAAGGTGTCGCCGACGCCCACTATGCGGCCCTCTGTCCGATCGTCATTCTCCCGCAGCATTGGATTACCGAGGAAGTCGACGCAGCCCTGGAAGCCGAACATCTGCGACGAGCCAAGACGCGACGCGTCCTGGGAACCGCTTCGCATAGCGTGCATGTTCGTAGCCGCAGTATTACCGGTGGTGCGCTGTTGACGGCCAGCCTGGGCGTCCTGGCGTCAGTCCCGCTGGTGGCGCGCGTGTTGTTCCCACGATTGACTTCGCGTATTCGCCGACGGGCCAGTCGATTTGTCCAACCGCCGCAAGTCACACGGTTACGGTTAGAGCGGACGGCGGAAGCACCGGGTGCCACCGGGGATGGGATCGGATTTAGCGTCGCGGAAATGGCGACCATGGGTGAACGACTGTTACGAGACATCGGTCTGACCAGCGGTTTCGCCCGAATCGTGATGTTCTTTGGCCACGGTTCGTTCTGCCTGAACAACCCACATAAATCCTGCTACGACTGCGGCGCTTGCTCGGGCAGTGCAGGCGCACCCAACGCCCGTGCGCTGGCCGCCATTCTGAATGATGCCCGCGTGCGAGAAATCGTGGCGTCCCGGGGGCTCAGCATTCCCAATGATGTGCATTTCATCGGCGGCCTGCACAATACCTGCAACGATTCGCTGACATTCTATGATCTGGATCGCTTGCCCGAAACACATCGCGCCGATTTCGAATTCGCCCGGGAGAAGCTGGACGAAGCCTGTGAACGCAACGCTCACGAACGATGCCGACGGTTTCAGTCGGCACCGCTGGATCTTTCGTTCGCCGCGGCCAGACGACATGTGGAAGGTCGCTCGGAAGACCTCGCGCAAACACGCCCCGAATTCGGCAATGCCTCGAACGCCATCTGTTTCGTGGGACGACGAGCACGAACACGTGGGCTCTATCTGGATCGACGCTGCTTCATGCATTCGTACGATCCCGAAAGTGACGACGACCAATGCACGATCCTTGCCCGAATCTTGGGTGCTGTCATCCCTGTCTGTTCCGGAATCAATCTGCAATACTTCTTTTCGTATATCGATTCACCCGGTTGGGGATGCGGAACGAAGTTGCCGCACAATATCACGTCGCTGATGGGTGTCATGGACGGTGCGGCCAGCGACCTGCGTCCTGGACTGCCTTGGCAGGGGGTCGAGATTCATGAACCGGTACGATTATTAATGGTGATCGAAACAACGCCGGATGGCATTCGACAGATCATGTCACGAAGTGAACCTGTGCGCAATATCATCAAGAATGGTTGGGTGCAATTAGCGCTGCTCGATGCCAATTCCAATAAAATCCTCGTCTACCGTGAAGACGAGTTTCATGTTTACGAACCCAGCATCACGGAATTGCCCAAAGCTCCGTCATCCGTGGACTGGTATCGCGGTTGGCGCGAACATCTCGGATTCGCACAAATCGAATCGTAGTCGTTTCCAGATCGTCAGCCGGTTTCGGAGAGTAATCGAGCACCATGTTTGACCGCGAACTTGCCTTCAGAGCGCTCGGGCTTCTCGTCGTGGGTGCCCCCGTGGGGTTGTTCGCGACCTTGGGACTCGCCTCGCTGCTGCGAAATCGCCCTTTGTCCGAGCGCGCGATCGCCCGGTGTGTCCAATCCGCCATACTGACCGGCCTGATTGCCTCAATCGCCATGCTGGCTTCCATGCTCGTGTGGGACGACACGCAAGTTCCCATCGAAATGGGCAGCTGGGTCCATGTCCGAAATTTTCATTTCGTCTTCAAATTTGAATTCGATCGCCTGTCGGTGCCGTTCGTCATTCTGACTTATTTGCTGTGCGGTACGATCGCGGCCTTCGCCAATCGTTACATGCACCGTGAACGCGGCTTCAACCGGTTTTTTGTGCTGCTGTCCTTGTTCGTCGTAGGTATGGTCACGACATCGCTGGCAGGAACGATCGAAACATTGTTCACCGGCTGGGAACTGGTCGGATTGTCATCCGCCTTACTCGTGGCCTTCTTTCATGAGCGACCCGCTCCGGCTTCGAATGGTTTGCACGTCTGGATTGTGTACCGCGTCTCGGACGCCGCTTTGCTACTCGCCTCGATTGCCTTGCACCACATGACGGGCGAAGGCGATTTCGACAAATTTCTGACCGGAGAATGGCCCAATGGGGCCGCGCTGATTCAGCCCTACCAGGCCCTGTTCGTCGGCCTGTTGTTGCTGGTCGCGGCGATGGGCAAATCGGCGATGGTTCCCTTTTCTGGTTGGCTGCCACGTGCCATGGAAGGCCCCACTCCTTCCAGTGCCGTGTTCTATGGAGCCCTGTCGGTTCACCTTGGAGCGTTTCTGTTACTGCGATTCAGCCCGATTATTCATCAGTCCCTGATCTTGCGAATCATTATCATTATGGTCGGTGTGGGCACGGCGATCTTCGCCACGTTCGCAGGCGATGTTCAAACCGACATCAAAAGCGCATTGTCGTTCGCGTCCATGTCGCAGGTCGGATTAATTTTTGCCGAAATTGGAATCGGATTCCAATATTTGGCTCTCGTCCACATTCTCGGACATGGTTGCCTTCGCACGCTGCAGTTTTTGCGAGCTCCTACGCTGCTTTACGATTATCGCACGATGGAAGACGCGATCGGCGAACGATTACCCCGGTTTTCGGGCGCGTGGCTGGGTAGTGCCACCGACAGCGCACGGATCTGGTATTACCGTTTAGCGTTGGAACGCGGCTATCTGGATGCCTATTTGAAAGAACTGTTCGTCCGTCCGTTTTTGAGTTTCCTGCGACAATGTGATTCCCTCGAACTCCGCTGGACACGCTGGCTTTCCGGGCCCGATGCTTCGGTGCCTCATCCCTCAGAGACTTCGCCAACTCTTGAGGAGCTGCTATGAGCGAACTTCATTTTCCCTGGCTGGAAGCGTCTGTACTGATCGCACTGATTGGTGCCATCTGGGTGGGACGGGTGCGCGATCCGTTTATCGCCAGCCGACACTCGTTGTTCTTCAACGTGCTCGTTCTGGTGACGACCGTCGGCGCCTGGATTGATTACGAATTCATCAACCCGGTCGGCACGCCGCCGCACGAAGCTCAGGACTTGTGGAATCCGCTAACGGAACTGGTGGGCCGCGAAATCTTCGTGATCGACCCGTTGAGCGCGCCCTTATTGTCGCTGGTCGCGCTGTTGTATTTTCTGGTGTCGCTGACAACGCTGCGGACGAAGATCCGCCGTTTCTCGTTCGCGTGGACGCTGGTGTCCGAAGCGATTCTGCTGGCGACCTTCAGCTGTGAAGACCCGTGGTTGATCATCGCCCTGCTTGCCGCGGGGACCGTCCCGCCGTTTCTGGAATTGCGCGCCCGCAGCCAGAACACCGGCGTCTATGTCAAACATATGACCTTGTTCGTCGCCATGCTGGTGATTGGACGCCTGTTTGTGGAATGGGAAGGAGTCGATAAACGAGTCCATTCGCTGTGGGCCATTATCCCCTTGCTGATCGCTGTCTTCATTCGGAGCGGGATTGCGCCGTTCCATTGCTGGATGAGCGACCTATTCGATCGAGCCACCTTCGGCACCTCGTTACTCGTCGCGATGCCGCTGGTCGGCGCGTATGCAACGATTCGTCTGGTCATGCCAATTGCTCCCGATTGGGTCATGCGAACGATCGGATTGCTGTCGCTGATGACCACGGTCTATGCCGCCGGTATCGCGCTGGTCCAAACCGATGCCCGGCGATTCTTCTGTTACCTGTTCCTCAGTTATTCCGCCCTGGTCCTAGTGGGACTGGAGGCCGTCACTCCTGTCAGCCTGACCGGTGCCCTGTGCGTCTGGTTGTCGGTCAGCGTCTCTCTGGGTGGCTTTGGACTGACCTTGCGAGCACTCGAAGCGCGGCGAGGGCGTCTGTCACTAACCCATTTCCAAGGCCTGTATAATCATACTCCTGCCTTGGCAGTGCTCTTTCTGATTACCGGACTGGCGAGTGTCGGATTCCCAGGTACGTTCGGATTTATCGGGACCGAAATGCTGGTGGATGGGGCTGTCGAAGCCTATCCATTTGTTGGTGTGGCCGTCGTGATCGCGTCGGCCTTGAATGGAATCGCCGTGGTCCACGCTTATTTTCGGCTGTTCACGGGGACACATCACGCGTCTCTGGTCTCGTTGGGCATCGGAGCTCGCGAGCGATTCGCGGTGATTACGCTGACGGCCCTGATCTTTATTGGCGGACTGCTGCCTCAGTACAACGTCGTTTCCCGTCAGCGGGCAGCCGACAGGATTCTTCGTGCCCGGGCCACCACCGCCGGTGCGCACGCATTTCTCGAAGAAGAAGGGGCCCCGGAGAAGAAATAAGTCTTTTCCGGACCGTGACAGCACGTGCGCCGAGACCGTCGGCAAATTCCGTCTGACTGAGCCAAGTTCGTCCTGGTCGGCATTGTCACGAACGGGGCTTTTGACGATCGGATCCCACGACTGTCCGAACCGGGGAACCGACAGACCTCGTTTCAGGGTTACCGCTTTTTATTCGGGGACGCACCCAGTCTCGCTGCGTTCGCACAAATCATTCCTACCAGCCATCCGACTGCTGCACCGGCGAATACATCGCTGGGAAAATGAGCCGACGAAACAATTCGTTGCAACCCCACCAAAACTGCCAGCATCGAAAAAAACCACCGTCCCTGCGGATAAAGTGTCCCTAGCATCACCGCCAAACCGACCGCCGTCGCCGTATGAGATGAAGGGAAACTTTGCATACTGATGCCAACATTTGATTCTCGGACGAACGTGTTCCAGACGTTTCCGGTCATCAAATCGAAATCGCGGGGTCGTGCCCGGTGAAGAAAGAATTTGATCGCGTTGGCAACCATTCCCGCGCCCAATGAACCTGCCAGCAACCAGGGGACACACCGCCATTTCAGAGGATCCAGAGCGGCAACTGCGATGATGATCAGCGTGGCCCCGAATCCATGTCCAAAATCTTCACAAATCTCGACCACATCCCTGAGCGGCGGACGATCAAGTACGTCCGGCCGCAGCGGACTGACGAAGAATGACGCCACGGAAACGTCGATCAGCAGCGATACCGCACAGGCCAATAGCAAGGCGCACGGAATCCGCCAAGAGAGTCCGTGTCGCGGGTGGCCACGATCACCGAGCAATGGGGGCGTGAATTCAGCGTCCATGCAATCTCGTTCCGAAGGTCGATCAGAAAATCATCCTGCGACCAATCTTAGCGGAATTTCTTCCACAGCAGGAGACCTGAGAAGCCCGTGACGGCCCCGGTCGCCGAACGGAGCCGTCAGCGCCAGGGATTCCCCTCCACGGTCGCACAGCGTTCGTCCACGATGATGCGTTCGGGCCGCGGACCGGCGTAGACCCAGAGCATTTCCATCGGACCGTTCGACTCATTGATGAAGTAGTGAACGCGGCCACGGGGCTGTAACGCCGTGGAACAATCACTCATCGAGTACCGACGACCTTCGACAATACACATCGCAGTCCCGGAGATAATACAGATCGATTCATCAAAATCATGAACATGCGCGGGAAGGCGTCCTCCGGGTTGAAACAAACCATAACCACCGCTCATTTCGATGCCGGGAATCAGATCTTGATTGAAGCAATCGATGAACTCGGTGTTCGGCCCCGCCGCGAATCGTTTGGCCGTCGCGAAGCGGTTAACCCGTTCAGCACTCAGGATCCCCGTGGCATCATCCGGCATCGATCGTCGCGTGAAAAACTTGTCAACGAGCGTTCGACTGGGTGCATCGGTGGCCATGGCGATATGCACGACGGCCGGTTCGGTCGCCGACGTATTGCGAGCCGAATGCACCACTCCGGTGGGAATCACCGCGTTGTCCAACTTCTTCAGCGAGTATGAACGGCCTTCAACGTCGACCGAGATCGCACCCCGCAGCAGTGTGATTGATTCAGAGAAGATGTGCGAATGGTAGGGCAATACGGCGCCTGGCGCGAATGTAACCAGTCCCGTTGTCAGCTTGTGTGCCTGATTGTGTCGGCCGACCAGACATTCAAAATTCACTCCACGCGCGATTTCGGCGCGCGCGCCGCTGCCGACTTCGTTCATCACTTCGTCACGATCGGGACGCATCGATTCTGGAGGTCGCGACAAAGGTGCGGCGGCGATCGGCGCCGATGGGATGAACGAAGCTTGAATGGCTCGATCCCGCCCAATCACCGACAACGACGAACGGATCGACCGCACAAGTAATCCCGAATCCATTCCGAGGCCGATCGCCCGAAATCCCTGTGCCTGTCGCTCTCGCACATTGTCGTTGCTGGTGGCCAGCACCCCGCAGTGACGTCCTGAGCGACGGATCGTGTCCTTCGCTTGCAGGATCTGTTCAGCCACACCCGGTCCTTCCCACTGTCCGCGAAACCCGGCACTCGATGACAAATCGGCCGGTCCGAAGAACATCAATTCGACACCGTCCACCTGACACATCATGGGTACTTGCCGAATTGCACGGACCGTTTCCACGATGGGAACAACCAGCACATTTTCATTGGCTTCGGCCGTGTGCTCGACCAGGCACTGCCCCCAGCAGGTCGCCCGTTCGCCGCCAATGCCCCGCAGACCTTCGGTGGGATACCGGGCCAACGCGACGGCTTGCTTGAGTTGTTCGGCCGTCTCGATCCAGGGAATCACGACGCCGTCGGCTCCGATATCGAGGGCGCGTTTGATCAAACCGTTATTTAGTTCGGCAATCCGAACCAGCGCCACCGTGTCACTACGGACGGTCGCTCGCAAATGGTCGACGATTTCTTTCCAGTCCAAATGCCCGTGCTCGGCATCGATGACGACCCAATCGAGTCCCAGCCCGACGGCGATCTCGGTGACGCTGGGAGATTCGAGTGTCACCCACAGTCCGAACACGGCCGTGTCGTTGGCCAATTTCTGGCGAAGCTTCTTCAGAGCGGCGGTTTTCATCGTTGGCTCGTCACTACGGCGTCATGGTTCGAGAATCGGCAATAATTGCCGTTCTGGGTCGACTGTGGAACAACTCGTCGGCAATCGTATCGACAGAGCCTTGCGCCGCTCAACAGGGCGAAGCATCCCATCTTGCCGAAAACCACGCGATCTCTATGATCCGGCCTGCGCGACGAACCGTTTGTGATCTTTTGCGAGAGTTTATTGTGTCCGGCAGTCACGGGATCCAACTCGACGGTACGCGTTTCTGGGTCAAGCACCGACGCAGAGTGTACGGACCGTTCGACTATGAATGGACCTCGGATTTCTGCGGGGTTGAGATGCTTTATAACGGCGAGAAATTCGGCGAATACTGCAGCGTCGACGAAATCTTCGCGGATCTGAAGCCATTTCATTTGCCGATGAGCGTCGTGCGAGTCACCACCATCGTCATGGGGTGCGTCCTGTACGGAGTTTTGAATGGACTACGCGAGTCCGAACGCCATCAATTACTAACCAGGCGATTGTGTGAACTAGGGTACGAGCAGTTCGCTCCCGATTCCTAAACCCACTCGATACCGGCGGTGTCACCGATGAATCACGATGGACCGACCGGGGGACTCTCTGGAATGCTGGCGCGAATTTTCGCACGCAATGTCGGCCGGCTCAGGCCCAGGATCTCGGCGGCTCGTGATTGAAGTCCTTCCGAAATTTTCATCGCGTGGCTGATGACCAGACGATCGAAATGCAGCAACACTCGTCGATAGACATCTGCCTTCTGGTCGGTCATGGCGTGCTCAACAAAATCACCCAGCGCCCGCCAGGCATCTTGATTGACGTTGACGATTGTCGCTGTGGTCTCGGTATCGGCCAGCGGATCATTTTGGAGTTCGATAGATAGGAATTCTGGCAACAGCGTCGGACCGGTCGACACGATCAAAGATTCGCGAATGACGCTTTGCAATTCGCGGATGTTACCCGGCCAGCGGTAACTCTGCAGACGATCAAGTGCATCCTGCGAAATCGATTGGACGGCCGTGCCCAGCTGTCGATTAAAACGAAACAGAAAATAGTGGGCCAGCTCGGGAATATCGTCCAGGCGTTCTCGCAGCGCCGGCAAATGCAGCGTGACACCCCGCAATCGGTAATAGAGATCGCGACGGAAGCGTCCGTCTTCGATCATCGCTTCGAGATTTTGATTTGTGGCGGCGACAATTCGCACGTCGACGGAAAACGTTTCATTCCCACCGACGCGCTGAAATTGACCGTCTTGCAACAGCCGCAGGATTTTCGCCTGTGTGGCCAGCGGCATGTCGCCGACTTCATCCAGAAACAACGTGCCATGGTGACACTGCTCGAATTTCCCGATCCGTTTCCGATCAGCGCCGGTGAACGCCCCTTTTTCGTGACCGAACAGTTCGCTTTCCAACAGGGTTTCGGGGATGGCCGCGCAGTTGATCGCCAGGAATGCGGCCTGGTTGCGACGACTGTGCTGATATAACGCGCGGGCCACCAGTTCTTTACCCGTGCCGCTTTCACCCAGAATCAAAACGTTGACATCCTGAGGCGCAATGCGGCCGATCTGTTTGCAGATCGACTGCATTGATGGACCGTTGCCAACCAGCCGATCCGATGTTTCATCCGTCGAACTCGTATCGTCGATCGCGGCCGCAGTATGCATCAGCCGCCCGATCTTCAAGGCCTGATCGACCACTTGTTGCAGCTGATCAAAGTCCAGTGGTTTGACCAGATAATCGAATGCGCCGACTTTCATTGCTTCGATCGCCGTGTCAGTGGTGCCATGTCCGGTGATATAGATGACGAGAGCCTTCGGATCGATCTCATGCACCTGCTGAAAAAGATCCAATCCCGACTGCTTGCCCAGCCGGATATCCAACAGCACGACGTGCGGCATTTCCTCGCGCAATATCCGCAATCCCTCACCCGCCGTTAAGGCAGTCAGAACACGCAAGGTGTCACTTTGCAGAATATTCTGAATCGTCCGGCAAATTCCGGCTTCGTCGTCAATGACCAGCAGTGATTCCATCGGACATCTCCTCGTTAAGCGGTCGTCCGAACATCACACCGCGTGGTTCATGCGTAAAAGCGATGTCGGAACTTTGGTGTCCGCCAGTGGAATTTTGAGCGTAAATTGCGCGCCGCCCCCGGGAAGGTTGCAAGCCTGAATCGTCCCACGATGTTCTTCAACAATCCGATGCGATACGGCCAAGCCCAAACCCGTGCCTCGCTCTTTGGTGGTGGCAAACGGCTCAAACAGCCGCGGCAGGACATCGACCGGAATCCCCTGACCGGTGTCTCGGATGACGATTTGCGCCAGACAGTCATCGGCCCGCTTCCGCGTCTCGGAATCGGACAGTCCGACTGCCATTGGCCGCTCGACAATCGTGGCTTCGATCGTCAGGCACCCTCCTTCCGGCATCGCTTCGATGGCATTGATCAACAGATTGACCAGAACCTGATGCAATTTTTCGGCATCGCCATCAACAATCAGTGGATTGTCGAGGCAGTGCGTGATGATCTCGACATCCTGTTGCCGTGCCCGTGCGTCGACAAGATTGATGGCACGCTGCAGTGTCTGCCATAAATCATGTTTTACCCGTTTCAAACTGGGTGGCCGCGAAAAATCGAGCAACCCCTGAATCGTCGTTTCCATGCGCCCGATCTCTTCGAGAATCAACTCCAATTTGCTCTCGTCAAGTGTCGGCCCCGAGGCCTGTCGAAGAGCGTGCTGCAACAACAATTTGACCGACGTCAGCGGATTGCGAATTTCGTGAGCGACACCCGCCGCCAGTTCACCCACGGCAGCCAGGCGCTCCGCTTGAAGTACTTCGCGACGGGCAACCTGCAGATCATGACTGACCAGTCGCATCCGTTCGGCCACCTTTTCCGCCTGCTGCTGGATATCTTGAAAATCACCCGAGGATTCGATCGCAATCGAACCGACGTCGCTTTCGCTACTAGAACTGGCATCGTGCAACGTCACCGCGATCCGCGCGATCGACCGATGCAGCAATCGAGCCAGCCGCCACCCCAACAGGACACCCAACAACGGGCCGATCACCAGCATACCCAGCCGAGACAAGTAGACAAAGCGACTGATCTTTTGCCGCTGCAACGTGTCTTGATCGGTCAAATCCTGATTCAGTTTCAGCAGTTCATTGGCCGATGCCGTGATGCGGGACGCGATCTCATTCGCCTGCAATCGCACCAGCGCAAGGTCGACGGACTCCCGGACGTTCGTCCCCTGATCAGTGGTGGACACAACCGACTGACGCAGGAACTCGTGCAGGCTGGTCAGCGAATCATCCAGCTTTGCCAGCACCTTGCTTTCTTCGTGCGTGAAAGCCGATTGCCCCAGTTTCTGGCGTTGATCATCGATCTGAGCATCAACTTCACGGCATCGGACTCGAAATTCCGGCCAGGTCCCGATATCGCCGGGGCAATTCGCAGCGAGTCGCCACACCAGGATTTGTAATGTCTCGGCCGCGCGGATCGACATCGTATTGTCGACGAAAATACGCTGGTGTGATCGCTCTAGCCACTGGACATAATAAGTGGTCACGGAGCTCATGAGGATCCACAGCACGACGACGAAAACCACCGGCGCCAGCGTTTGTTTCAACATCGACTTGGAGAAGTTGGAAATCATGTTGTGTCTCAAGGCGTTGCCGATGTCACCTGGTGATCAGAATGACTTTGCAGAAGTTGCAGGGCGGCCTCGTGTCGCGAGGTCACGCGCCTCTGTGGAACAAGACCTCCGATTAAGATGAGTGCGGCAAGGGCAAGCACTCCATATCGTTCGCGTACGCGGATTTTTAACGAGACAGAAGAATTGTAACGACAGCCGGTAAAAAGTCGAAAAAAGGCTTGAACGATCGCAATCCCGTTCAGAGCGCCGATGATGACGACAGCGAACCCCATCAAAGGGCTGGCCATCACAACGCTGTCCACCAGGATCTCCATCCCCACAAATCCAAAGGTGCCGGGAAAACCCACGGCGGCCAAGCCCGTCAGGCCGAAACACATGGCGAGATTGGGCGTATGCTCGTACAGTCCCTGGTATTCGGTCAGGTTCAGTCGACCGCGTCGCGCTTCCAGTGCCCGCAACGTCAAACCCAGTCCGGTCATGGCCAGACTGACCGAGAGCCAAATACATAGCGCACCGGTGGTGCCGATCGAAGTCATCGTCCCCAGTCCCACCAGGACCAACGACGAATGGGTCAGAAAAAGATAGCAATAGAACCGACGAATATCGTTTTGCACGAGCGACATTCCCGAGGCATAAAAAGCGGTCATCAAGGCCCACGACCCCAGATCCCACAACATGCCGTTCGATGCCATCGGCACGATCAGACGGACGATTCCATAAACACCCACCATGGGAGTCACCGACAATAGCGCCAGCCCAAAGGTGGCATGCTCAAACAATCCGCACATCCAGCCATGAAAAGGAAACAAACCGCATCGAATGCCCATGGCGACGATGACCAGCAGCATGCCCCAGAAGGCGGTTCCACTTGCTGCGACCTCTCGCTCGACAACAATCCATCCCGCCGCCATCAGGCCGACAAACAGCGCCATCTGGATCAGGTAACCGCGAGTCGGTTTGCCACGCGACACCAGTTCGAGATAAGGAATCGACGTTCCCACCGCGAGAAAGCCGATGACATGCCAGGGCTCCTGGCAACTAAAAGTTCCGATCAACAGGGCGTCGGAGACCAATGCCCCCGCGAACGAGAATCGGCGAATCTTGGTGCGACTTGTCACCGCGATTGTCAGCAGGTGCAGCAACGCGGCCAAAGGTATCAGCGGCGAACTCAGATGATCGATGACGAACAATTCACGGCCCAATATTGAGGCAGTCAGATGTCTACCGCTGACGGCCTGTGAGGCCTGTAACAAACCAAAATCCTGCCATGCTCCGACGGCGAATAGGGCGGTAAGTCCCGCGAACACCAAACAGGTCCGACGCGCGAAATCCGAATCGCGCAAGGGGGCAACCACGATGGCGCCGACGAGTGGGATCAAAACACAAAGTTCCAGCCAGGGAAGTCGCAAAACAGTCATATCAACTCCTCCAACGAGACGGACGAAATATCGTCCGTCTCTGAACTGGGATGTTCATCGCCATCAAGTAACTGGAACCAACGACGTTCCCAGGTATCCAACCGCCGGAAAAGACGCAGGAAAGGTCTGGCAACCCAGTCGGCCAGGATCACGTCAAAAAAACCGCGATCCAACGCCAACCGATAGAACCAGCGACGATGAGCTGTTCCCAGAAATCGCTGCCACCAGATCGGTTGACGGGGAAGGTTCGCCCCAATGGCATTTTCCAAAATGCGATAGTCCAGCAACAACGAAGGAGCACGGACGAATTGCAGCGTCCGCAGGCACCCATGGCCGATGATGTGGATGAGCGCCAGATAGCGCAGGCCGAATCCAATTTCGGCGGTGATGATCCCGACTTGCGTCAGCGACGCGAACGACAGTGCACTTTTAATATCCGTCTGCACCCGTCCGACGAATGCCGCATAGATGGCACTCAATAATCCGATGACCACCACAGCGATTCGCAAGGCGATCGATTGATCCAAGATCGTACTGACACGGAGCAGCATGAAAGCGCCGAGGTGGACCGACAGAGCCCCATAGAACACAGCGCTTGAGGGCGTCGGCCCTTCCATGGCGCGGGGTAACCAGCCGGAAAACGGGATCAATGCCGACTTTCCCGCCACGGCGACTAGCAGTAGCAGGCCTACCACCAGCGCCTGGTGTTCGGTCAAAACAGCCGCCCCCAACGGCCACGGTCCATCCCCCAGCAGTTTGTGGAAATCACCCTCACCCGTGAGATGATGCATGACCAGCGAGGCCAGCAATAACGCTGCATCCGACACGCGGTAGATGGACCAGACTCGCAAGCCATTTCGCACCGGTTCGGGCCGCTCAAAATAAAACGCGACCAACAAGGCCGACGAAAGCCCGACCAATTCCCAGCCACAAAACAAGGTTTCGATGGTGCCTGCCACCGAGGTGATCGTCATCCCCAAGACGAACATGGCATAGAACACGAAAAAGCGATTAAAACCACTCTCTCGATGCATATAAACTTTAGCGAAAGAGCCTACGGTACCACACAGCAAGAAAGACAAAATCACAAACGGCAACGAAAGCATGTCGAGGATGAAGACCACCGAAAAGTGGTAGTCTTGAATGGCAACCCACTGCCCGAGTTCGATCGAATACTGTGACATCCCCTGCGACAGCAGGACACCCAGGCAAGCCAGAGCGGAAAACAGCCCGATCAAGATTGCGGACTGGGTCGTCCGACCGATCGCCCTTTCCGACAATGGGTGCCCAATTAGACTGGCGATTCCCAATACGGCCATCAACAACGCGGGCGCGACAACGATCGCCACTCCAAACACGGTTAACAGCATCTGATCGTTCATAGAGACACCTCCGGATCGACCGTGGCCCGCGCCAGACAACCGCGTTCGATCACGGCGAAGCCCAGATGATCTCGCCAACCCCGGTACCAGTCCGTCGAAGTGGCGGCATGCGACAACTCGGTGGATTCCGGCACGTAGTCATGGAACTCCTCTCCGTCGAACACCTGAATTCGATGGGAATCAGGATCAAGAACAGCTAACTGGGACCAGCAATTCTTCAGAATGCGGTTGATTACGGGATTGCGTGACATAATCGTCTGCATCGCCTCCGCGGTCGTTTCGATGACGAACAGCAACCGCATCGGCTCGTGGATTTCGACACTCTGCCAAGGCAGACCCGGCTTCAAGTCGCTTGAGGCACCAAGCATCACGCCCAAGAGCGAGGCAACATTATGAGGCAGTTTCGTGCCGCACGCCCATCCGTTGGAGTCGATATAGGACAGGTTATATTGCATGTTGATTCCTTCGCAGACAGGAATGGCCGCCGCAAGGATTCTCGCCAGAATCGACGATTCCTGATCGTCCTGAGTCGGATCGTACGAAGTGAGAAAGCAACGTCGATCGAGAAACAATCCCCGAGTCCGCTCGCGGCGCCCGACGATGCACATCGCGTTGGACGCATTGCCAAATTCGGGACGGGTCTGAGCGAGATCTTCGGACCGCTTCTCGACGTGGCGATGAGCTTCTTCAAACGACAAATCCAGCGGCGCGGAATCAAATCGTCGACAACGTTCGTGCGCGTTTCGCTCGCAAGCATCTTCCAGGATCTGATTGGCCACTTCAAAGTCGGCCAAGTGTGATTCGGGCAGCAAATCGAGATCGGAAAACACGACGGTTTCGGTCGCGGTATTGTGCAATCCGCCAAGGAATCGCGTCGCATGCGGAATCGACAACCCGCGTTTAGCAAGAATCTCGCGAACACGCTCGTCGTTCAGGATCGCCGCCAGCGCACGACCATTAGGGCCACCCGGACTGCCCGTACACGCACCACAATCATATGCTGATTTGTGAGGATTATTAAGACAGAATGATCCATGGCCAAAGATAAGAACCAATCTCGCAAATCCGGTGGTTAAACCCATATCGCGCAACATGCGTTCGCCGATGTTCGCCATTTCTTCCAACGAGAAGCCGATGTGATCGTCCTTCGGACCGGGCGATTGCGCCTTTCGTTCCAGTTTTAAGCGGGTCGTCAGGGGCGGCTGAACGAATCGACCAACTCGGCGACGAAAGGACGCGGTACGCTGCGGGAACAGCACTCTGGCGACCAGTGGAATCGATGCCAGCACCCCCAGTCCCGCGGTCAGGAATGCGCCGCTCGCAAAGCTTCGACTGCCGACATGGATTCGATGGGCGGCCGTCCCGATCAATTGACGCGTCTGTGCATGACGATGACTGACCTTCAATTGATGCGACAAAACTTCTTCGACAACCCAATGCTGTGGCTTTACAACGATCGGACATAAGGCGGAATAGTGTGCTTCCGCGACGCCACGGTAATACATGGCCACGGCATAGAAGCCGGGTGCCCCGAACGTTTCGGTATCCGGCGCCAACTCTTCAATCCGGCGCCGGAACGATTCTTCTCGCGCGTCGAGACAAAATGTAGCCTGAAATCGTGGATTTGGTACGCGTTCGGGACGATTGCGAGCATGAATCGAGATCGCATCGAGCGCCGCAACGCGGTACCGATATTCAAAAGCCTGATGATAGGTCCAGCGACGCTCCGGTCCGGAAAAACTTTGAATCTCGTGGACCAGTTCTGTCCAATCGGCATTCGACAACTGAAACAATTTCAACGGCATCCACCGTAACGCCTGTGCGAGTTGAAAAATGATAAATGCCTCTTGTTCAAGGCTGGATTCCTGGCTGTGCGATACGCGCGCGGTGGCAAACGATTTCAATTCGCTCAGTGACCCCTGATAGCCAAATGATTCCCGAGAGACATGCGCCAGTGCCAATCGTTCCAGGACCAGACGAATGGCCAGGAACTCGGTAAGCGTCCCTTGCGGAACTGGATGCGGCACACGATCGCTACGAACCTCCATCTGCCACAACATGCCGGCCCAACCGCGCAAAGCGATCAGCGATTGAGTGATGTAGTCATCCCATTGCTCGGTAGGAACACCTAATTGATTCAGCGATTCTTCAATGGATTCAGCGGGACTGATGCCTGTGTCCAACAAGCGTCGCAGTTCGTCCGGCAGGCGCTTTAACCATGGTTCCGGTGTGCCCCATGTTTGACCGAACAGTTCGCAGAACGCCCGATAAAATCCTTGCTCGCGATCGGGCAATGGCCAATGTGCGAATCCCTGATCGGTAAACGCCGCACAGAATCGAATTAGCATATTGTGAACGAGGAGATCACTGTCCCCGCCGCCAGCCTTGCGGACAGCGTCGCGATGACGAAGGGGAAAAACCGCCGGCGATTCCGCATGCTTGACTCGAGTGACCCCTTCGCGACAGATACGCCACAAAACCTGCAGCGTCAGCCGCTCCCAGCGTTTCATCGGTTCGTTCCAGTGCTCAATCGAGGAATCGCCGAAACGAGGACGCAGGTCCGCCAGCAGGTCTCGCGCTCGAAGCGCCGCGGGATCGCTCTTGGTATAGAAATCTCGCAACACCCAATGTCGAGTTTCTTCCACGAATTGTTCGCGAACGGGGGGCGTCACGGAATCTTGAAAGCGAGTCAATGCATCCATTTCTGCTACGAACCAGTGCAGCTCTTGCGCAGGCCCGACTTGTAACGGATGTTGCACCATGGCCAGACGTATGGCAAATCGCGTGGCCAAACTGCCAATCACGCGGTCCGCGTCCTCTCCCATTTCCTGACGTAAGATCTTCGACAAATCCTCAATCCGAATTCGACCGCGCGGCAACATCGCGCGATATCGATCCTCGCTCATCAATGGTTCACAACCGTAGAGCAGCGCTCCCTTGCGCATCCCTTCGACAAAAGGAAGGTCCTCCAGTTCTTGCAGAGTGTTCAAAAATCCAAACGCCGTAATCGGCCCCGGCATCGGCAGCAACTTTCCGGCGCGCTCTATCGAACCGCGGATTTCATCCAGCATCGCTCATGTACCTCAAGCTAAAGTTACTCTTTGATCCACTCGCGCGCTTTCTCAAGATCTCCGTGATCAAAGTATTTGATGGTTGCCGTCGTAAACGGTCGACAGAAGGCTGCCATCCCTTTTTCCCATTTCGATTCGCCCACGATGGCCAGACGCTCGATGTGACCGAAATGCTTCACGTCGAACTTAATATCCTCCCAAAGCGCGCCAGCATCCCAGCCTTCGAAGCCCAGGGTGATGAATAAGATGCGAATTTTCCCGTGTTTCTTAATGGCGGCTTCGGTGGGAGGTACGAATTCCTGATAGGCCTCTTTCGTCAGCTTTCCACTGACGGCAACTTCGATAATTCGTCCTTCCATCGTTTCTGTAACGAGAAATGACATGACATTGGCCTTTCTTGAGGCATGGCCGCCTCGTTCATTTTTGACTCCATAACCGATGCGGCACGTTGTTTGAAAGATAGTACAGCACCTTAAATGCCAGAGACGCGTTCGAGAAATCAAATAACACGATTCTCAGCATTGATGTTCTGCTCGGCTTGATACGGATGTTGGCTGCAAAGCCTTACTTCCCTCATCGATTTCGTCGGCCCAACGAAGTTCGATGGGCTACAGAGAATTGAAATCAGATTGCCAGGAAAAGAAAAAGAGTTTCCACCCTTGGAAAAAAACTGACCTTCAATCGGTCCCCTGTCTGTCGTCCGAAAATCGGAAACCTGCGGGATCACGTGCGAAGTTGCTCACAGGTCGCTTGCAGATCTGAATTCGGCGCGCCAAATGCACCACCGTTCTTGCTGTCAGCACGATTCGTGATTTGTTTTCCGTTGATGACAAACGAGTCGGACTATCATGCTCGACGATCGAGATGTTCGTCGTTTCAACTTCTGTAACTGGAATCAAGGACCGCGAGGATGCCACTTCATGTGCTGGCAGCGAGTTCCTCAGCCTATCGGCGCTGGTGGTATGTCGATCAACTAGGGGCTTATGGCATGGTGGTTGCCACCGCGGTGGACGGCCTTGATTGCGTCGAACAACTGCGAGCTCGCCGGCCTGACGTTTTACTCCTCGAATCGTTACTGCGGTGGGGAGGAAGTCTGGGTGTGCTGGCGGTGCGCGCCGACGACATCGATCTTCAAGAGATACCGGTCGTCTTTCTCGCCATCGAAGGAGTTTCCGCCGATTGGTACCAACTGGCGGGTTATTCGGTTCAAGATCTCATTCTTCGCCGACCATCCGTGCAAAAGCTGGCAACCACGCTTGAAGCAGTCGCCCAGCAAACCTGCGGAATCGCGTCTACTCAATGACCTTCGCTGTGGCGATCAGACTGAACAATCAGATCGACCATGATTTCTTTCCGACGAATCACCGATTGGATCGATGCGCCTGCACGCAGACTCGACATTTCCACATCCAAGGAAGAAACCATCGGAGCCCGCGTCAAAGGCTGACAATCTCGTGAGACAGATCGCGTTTGGGAAATGAGGGAACGAAGCCTGCATTGTTACCTCAACGCTCGGAAACACTACGAAAAAAGCCATCGGACGGCAATTTTCTTTCATCCGCCTGAAGGAACTTACGATGTCGATCGCTTTTTGGCTGAGATTGGTGAAGATCTTTTTCCAATCACACAAACCGGTCTATGCAACGATCCGGGTTCGCCGTCACACGGTGGAGACAAACCAGATCAAGTCCTTGTGGACGCTGCTCGTCACAACTCTGTTCTTCATGACATGTCACCTCAGTGGGCGAGACACCTGCCGGGCCGAGACATTTCCGGCGGCCCGAGTTCTGAAGCATACTCATGGTGATGGGCAAATTGTTCAAGCGCTGTTATTCCAATTGCCGGTAACTTCATCGGGCGTGCAGTGCCATGAACATCTGATCTTCATGGACAGCTCGGCCAGCCAGGTCGGCGCCCATCGCCTACACGCGTTGGCGGTGCTCGAGTCGATGCTGAAGGTTCTGCCCGCCACCGATCGCGTCCGACTTTTCGCGGTTGATGTCGAAACGGAATCGCTAATGACATCATTCGCGACTCCGCAAAGCGAAGCAGTTCAAGAAGCCTTTTCCGCCTTACAAGCGCGAATTCCACTGGGCGCGACCAACCTTTCGTCTGTGGTTCAAACGGCATTGGCCGAAAAGACTGCCGACGGCGCTTGTGGGATCGTCTACATCGGGGACGGAATCAGTAATGCCGATCTGCTAGAACCGGCAGAACTCCGTAGTATGATTTCCGACTTAAGACGCCGCAAAATCCCATTTCACAGCCACGGTGTTGGGCCAGAAATCAATCTTCGCCAGTTAGGAATTTTGGCTCATCAAACCGGCGGCTACGTGAATTATGACCATCGCATCGAAGCCGGCCAAGCGAGCGCCAGCCAACAACAAATCGCGGTCGAACGAGGGGCGATGCTGGGGCGGGCCGTTCAGCGGCCCATCTTTTTTCCCGCCAAAGTCCAGATCTCGTCTCGACCGGCAGACGAACTACCAGCGCTGCCTCTTCGCTCCGATCGCGAGACCATTCATCTCATCCGCGGCGATCTTCCAACAGAGTCGCTGGTCACGTTCATCGGAGACGAATTAAATCCATCATTGACATGGAGGCTGTCCGCTCCTCACTCACAGCAGAATTCGGCGTTTCTCGTCGCTGCCGTCATGCAGGCCGACAAAAATGACGGACTGGGCAATGCATTAGCGGGACAAAGCCTGATGCGAGTGTTCCAGGAGGAATTTGATGACTCAGTCCGCGGGGCACTGCAACACAGCGCTAAGCAACTACAAAACGGGCAGGCGAATCAGGCGGCCGAGATTGCTCGCAAAGTGGCCGCGGTCGATCCCTCAAATGTGTTCGCGAAATCGCTGGTATTGAAATCCGAAAAAGTTCGCGTCCAACAGGTTTCGCAGCTGACCGAAAAAGCGGAAGAGGCCGAATTGGAAGCGCACACCCGGCCTGATCCCAACCTGAGTTTGACCCGGGAACAAGAACAAATCGTCCGCGTCAAGACCGAGAAACTTCGCAATCAGGTCAGCAGTGCGATTGAAGATTCCAAGCGAATCGAACCGGAATCAGGCCTGGCTCGACTGAAACAGATTGACAACACGGTTCGTTCGTCGATCGACATTGCTCCCGATGATCGCCTGCAGTTGCTCAAGCGGTTGGAGGGCGAGATCAATCAACTCAGAAATCTGGCCGAAAAGCGAAGTCAGGAACGGGTTCAACTGGCCGAACAACTGGCTCAACTGGAAGCCCAGAAGCGGCTGATCGAAGATGCCCAGTTGGACGAGGACAAACTCGAAGGCCTGATTGAACGAGTTCGCGGTCTGATGGTTGAAGGTAAGCATGGTCGAGACGAGGCCTACGGTGAGGCACAACATGTGGCTGACGTGGCGATCAACCTTCGTCCGGGTGAAGGCTCATCGGCGGCGGCTCGCTTTGATTCCGAAGCGGCTCAGCAACTGAATCGTGCTTATCGCCTGCGAGCTCGACGTGCGGACCAATTGTTGGAAACACTGCATCAGGTCGAACTCGCTCACATTCCGTTCCCCGACGAACCACCCGTTCGTTTCCCACCGGCAGAAGTGTGGGCCGCTTTGACCGAACGACGGGAAAAGTGGAAGAACATCGATCTGCGCAGCGAAAGCCCTCGCGAACAACGAATTCAGAAAGAGCTGAAGTCGCCATCGGAAGTCGCCTTTAACGATATCCCGCTGAAAGACGCGTTGGACTACCTCGAATCGACGCACAAGATCGATATCGTCATCGATTCGAAGCCACTGGCTGACGAAGGTATCAGCACCGATGCGCCGGTGACGTTGAATCTGTCGGGTGTGACGCTACGAAGCGTGCTGCGGCTGCTGCTCGAGCCGTTGCTGCTGACCTATGTCATCGAAGACGAAGTCTTGAAGATCACCACGATCGCCTCGTCAGACTTGAAAATGAAAACACGTGTCTATCCCGTCGCTGACCTCGTCATTCCGATCCAATCGGGC